>NZ_JAMYOI010000002.1:0-364322 GCF_040319775.1 Mesorhizobium sp. M0870 | reverse complement strand
CGCCAAGCCAAGGTCCGGGCGGCCGCCCGGACCTTGGCTCAATCGCTCTAATCCCACGAAATCTCTCTCGTGTAGATACAAGGTGGCTCGGCGTAGCCGAGACGGAGTGGGGGTCGACCCTTTGGTGCCGGGCGTGCATTCACGCCAGGTCCGCGATCCCGTCGCGTGCATAAGTCAATCGAAGAACGCCTCGACCACGTTGCGCTTGCCGAGCATGAAGGCGTCGGCGACATGCTGCAGGGGCGCGAGGTCGACATCTGAGGTCCCGGCACGCACGATCTCGGCGAAGCGCTTGTAGAGCATCGGGTACTCGGCCTCCGGCTCGTCATGAACCACCTTGCCGTCGATGGCGAGCTTCGACCCGCCGCCCGACAGCACCATGGCACCCTTGTCGGTCTCGGCCAGGATGTCCCAGCTTTGCGGGCCGGTCTGCAGCCAGTCGAGATCCATCGTCACCGGCAATCCATTCGAGGTGCGGAAGGCGACGCGCGCGGCAACCGGGGAGGCGCGGTTTTCGGGAAAATCCAGCACCGCCGAGGTGATGAACATCGCCGGCAGGACGTGGGTGGCAATCGACAGCGCGTTGATGCCGGGATCGAAGACGCCAAAACCGCCGGGCGCCCAGATCCATTCCTGGTTCGGGTGCCAGCGGCGCACATCTTCCTTCCAGTTGATGGCGGCCGACTTGATCTTGGTCGTGTCGAGAAATGCGCGCGCGGCCTCGACCGCCGGCGCATAGCGCGAGTGCCAGCTGGCGAACAGCGAGACGCCGTTCTGCGAGGCCAATGTCTTGAGGTCCTCGACCTCGCTGACAGTGGCGCCAGGCGGCTTCTCCAGGAAGACATGTTTCTTTGCTATCAGCGCTGTCCGCGCCGCGTCGTAGCGGAACTGCGGCGGCATGCAGAGCGATACGGCCTCGAGTTCGGGCACCGCGTCGAGCATGGCTTCGATGTCAGGAAAATTCGCGATGTCATCCACCTTGCCGTGACGGCTGGCGGCCGCGATGAGGCGATAGTCCTGGTCCTTCGCCAGGGCCGGCAGGTGCTGGTCGCGGACGATCTTGCCGACGCCGACGATGCCTATCTTGATGGGCTGGGACACGGCCGCTCCGTCTGTTTGATGATGGTGATGGTTTCTTATCAGAACACTTGCCCCGGGCAAGCCGAAGCCGAGCAGGCAAGCTCAGCCTTCCTCGAGCGGCAGTGTGCACATTTTTGTCGGCTGGGAAGGCCTCGGTCGCCGATTCGTCTCGGTAGCCGATTCGAAAGCTGGACCGGGAGGTCGGGGTCAGATCGGCACGTCGAAGGTAACGATCGACACTTCGCCTTCGAGCGCGCCCTGGAAGGCGGAGATATGCGGCTCTTCGTCGGGGATGCCGTCCATGTCACCGATCTGGTCGAGCTCCGCCTCGGCGTACCCTTCGGCGGCAAGCGATTCGAGTGCCCGGCGCACCGCCGAATCGTCGTCGGGCGCAACCAGCATGACGTGGACGCCTTCCGGTTTGCCGCCTTTTTTCTTCCACACCCGGCCGGTGATGATGGTGACCGGGCGTTCTTCGTTGTCGTTCACGGGCCGATTCCTCTTGGCAGCGGGTGGGCGGGCGAGGGGGTCCTGACTGCTCATGCGGCCTTTTCGCATGAAGCAAGGCCGCGCAACAGCGCAAACCCATTCACTTTGCCTGAAGGCTTGTCACTTTCTTCCTCGCTCTTGCAAAAATGCGAAAGAAAATTACATGCGGTTTTCGCATGGCTGCCAAGCCTTGGTCGGCGCGCAATATTTGGTGCTCCGGGCTTGACGGTCCGCAGTCTTACGAGTAGAAGCCGCCCAGTCAGAACCGATGTGAGGCTCTCCCTTCCGAAGCGACACGCTTTGGAGTTTGCCTCAAACAGGGTTCGTTTTACGAGCGAAAAGACATTTCCGGCGTGCACGAAGCGGCTTCCGCTTCCTCTGCCTTTTGTTCGGGCAAGACCGCGAGGCGCGGTTTATGGCCCGAATTTGCGTATGGAAATGACGCTTTGAGCGGCCCTGACCGGGCGAGACACGGAATTGAGAGACAAGAGGGTTTAATGCCTACCGTCAACCAGCTGATCCGCAAGCCGCGCATTGCGCCGGTGAAGCGCAACAAGGTCCCGGCCATGCAGCAGAACCCGCAGAAGCGGGGCGTCTGCACGCGCGTCTATACAACGACGCCGAAGAAGCCGAACTCGGCGCTGCGCAAGGTGGCCAAGATCCGCCTGACCAATGGTTTTGAAGTGATCGGGTACATCCCCGGCGAAGGCCACAACCTTCAGGAGCACTCCGTGGTCATGATCCGCGGCGGCCGCGTCAAGGATCTTCCGGGCGTTCGCTACCACATCATCCGCGGCGTGCTCGACACGCAGGGTGTGAAGAACCGCAAGCAGCGCCGTTCGAAGTACGGCGCCAAGCGTCCGAAGTAAGGGGCGTCCGAAGTAAGATTTTCCGGCCTTGGCGCTCCTTGATTGCGTCGGGCTATGAGATTGAGAGACAAAAGCCATGTCGCGTCGTCACAGTGCAGAAAAGCGTGAGATCAATCCGGACCCGAAGTTCGGCGATCTGATCGTCACCAAGTTCATGAACGCCGTTATGTATGACGGCAAGAAGTCGGTCGCCGAGACCATCGTCTACGGCGCGCTCGACCAGGTTCAGTCGAAGACCAAGCAGGAGCCGGTCACCGTCTTCCATCAGGCGCTCGACAATGTCGCGCCGCATGTTGAAGTGCGTTCGCGTCGTGTCGGCGGCGCCACCTACCAGGTTCCGGTCGACGTGCGCCCCGAGCGCCGCCAGGCATTGGCCATTCGCTGGCTGATCGCAGCGGCCCGCAACCGCAACGAGACCACGATGGTCGACCGCCTCTCCGGCGAGCTGATGGATGCGGCCAACAACCGCGGCACGGCAGTCAAGAAGCGTGAAGACACCCACAAGATGGCTGAAGCCAACCGCGCTTTCGCGCACTACCGCTGGTAAAGCGCGAACGAGACTGAGAGGCAGCTACGATGGCCCGCGAATACAAAATCGAAGACTACCGCAATTTCGGTATCATGGCGCATATTGACGCCGGCAAGACGACGACCACCGAGCGCGTCCTCTACTACACGGGCAAGTCGCACAAGATCGGCGAAGTCCACGACGGCGCTGCCACCATGGATTGGATGGAGCAGGAGCAGGAGCGCGGCATCACCATCACGTCCGCCGCGACCACGACCTTCTGGAAGGCTCGTGACGGCAAGATGCACCGCTTCAACATCATCGACACCCCCGGCCACGTCGACTTCACCATCGAAGTCGAGCGTTCGCTGCGCGTGCTCGACGGCGCCATCGCGCTGCTCGATGCCAATGCCGGCGTTGAGCCGCAGACCGAGACCGTCTGGCGCCAGGCCGACAAGTATCGCGTTCCGCGCATGATCTTCTGCAACAAGATGGACAAGATCGGCGCCGACTTCTATCGCTCGGTCGAGATGATCGGTTCGCGCCTCGGCGCGCATGCCGTTGTCATGCAGCTGCCGATCGGCGCCGAGACCGAGTTCAAGGGTGTCGTCGACCTCGTCGAGATGAATGCGCTGGTCTGGCGCGACGAGACGCTGGGCGCTGCCTGGGATGTCGTCGAGATCCCGGACGACCTCAAGGCTCGTGCCGAAGAATACCGCGAGAAGATGATCGAGGCCGCCGTCGAAATGGACGAGACGGCGCTTGAGAATTACCTCGAAGGCAAGATGCCGTCGAATGACGAGATCCGTGCGCTGATCCGCAAGGGCACCATCGCGGTCAAGTTCTACCCGATGTTCTGTGGCTCGGCCTTCAAGAACAAGGGCGTGCAGCCGCTGCTCGACGCCGTCGTCGAATATCTGCCGTCGCCGGCCGATGTTCCCGCCATCAAGGGCGTCGATGCCAAGACCGACGCCGAGATCGAGCGTCATGCCGACGACAACGAGCCGCTGTCGATGCTCGCCTTCAAGATCATGAACGACCCGTTCGTCGGTTCGCTGACCTTTGCCCGCATCTATTCGGGCAAGCTCACCAAGGGCATCTCGGTCGACAACACCGTGAAGGGCAAGAAAGAGCGCATCGGCCGCATGCTGCAGATGCATGCGAACTCGCGCGCTGACGTCGAAGAGGCTTTTGCCGGCGACATCGTTGCTCTTGCCGGTCTCAAGGACACGACCACCGGCGACACGCTGAGCGATCCGCTGCATCCGGTCATTCTCGAGCGCATGGAATTCCCCGATCCGGTCATCCAGATCGCCATCGAGCCGAAGACCAAGAACGACCAGGAAAAGATGGGCCTCGCCCTTCACCGCCTGGCTGCCGAGGATCCGTCCTTCCGTGTCAAGACCGACGAGGAAAGCGGCCAGACCATCATTTCCGGCATGGGCGAACTTCACCTGGACATCATCGTCGACCGCATGCGTCGCGAGTTCAAGGTCGAGGCCAATGTCGGCGCACCGCAGGTGGCTTATCGCGAGACGATCACCCGCAGGCACGAGCAGGATTACACGCACAAGAAGCAGACCGGCGGTACCGGTCAGTTCGCTCGCGTCAAGATCGTCTTCGAGCCGAACCCGGACAGCAGCGAGTTCGAGTTCGAGACCAAGATCGTCGGCGGCGCCGTGCCGAAGGAATACATCCCGGGTGTCGAAAAGGGCATCAACAGCGTCATGACCTCGGGTCCGTTCGCGGGCTTCCCGATGATCGGCGTCAAGGCGACCCTGATCGACGGCGCTTACCACGATGTCGACTCCAGCGTTCTGGCCTTCGAAATCGCCGGCCGCGCCTGCTTCCGTGAAGCCGCACCCAAGCTTGGCGTGCAGCTTCTGGAGCCGATCATGAAGGTCGAAGTGGTGACGCCGGAAGATTACGTCGGCAGCGTCATCGGCGATCTGAACGGTCGTCGTGGCCAGATCCAGGGCCAGGAAGCGCGCGGCGTGGCCGTCGTCATCAACGCGATGGTGCCGCTCGCCAACATGTTCAAGTATGTCGACAACCTGCGCTCGATGAGCCAGGGCCGTGCGGCCTACACCATGCAGTTCGATCACTATGAGCCGGTTCCGACCGCAGTGGCTCAGGAAGTCCAGAAGAAATACGCCTAAGGGTTTCTTAGCCACCGGGTCGCGCTCCTTGCGCGGTGCCGGATCTGAAGAGCGAATAACAATATCCCCTTAGCGGGTAGAATAGACGGAGAACGATTATGGCCAAAGGTAAATTCGAGCGTAACAAGCCTCACGTGAACATCGGCACGATTGGCCACGTCGACCATGGCAAGACGTCGCTGACGGCGGCGATCACCAAGTATTTTGGCGAATACAAGCGCTACGACCAGATCGACGCTGCCCCTGAAGAGAAGGCGCGCGGCATCACGATCTCGACGGCGCACGTCGAATACGAGACGGCTGCCCGCCACTACGCTCACGTCGACTGCCCCGGCCACGCCGACTATGTGAAGAACATGATCACCGGTGCCGCGCAGATGGACGGCGCGATCCTGGTCGTGTCGGCTGCCGACGGCCCGATGCCGCAGACCCGCGAGCACATCCTGCTTGCCCGTCAGGTCGGCGTGCCGTCGATCGTGGTGTTCCTGAACAAGGTCGACCAGGTCGACGACGCCGAGCTGCTCGAACTGGTCGAGCTCGAGGTTCGCGAGCTTCTGACCAAGAACGAGTTCCCCGGCGACGACATTCCGATCGTCAAGGGTTCGGCGCTGGCTGCTCTGGAAGACAGCGACAAGAAGATCGGTGAAGACGCGATCCGCGAGCTGATGGCTGCGGTCGATGCCTACATCCCGACGCCGGTTCGTCCGCTCGACAAGCCGTTCCTGATGCCGATCGAAGACGTGTTCTCGATCTCGGGCCGCGGCACGGTCGTGACCGGCCGCGTCGAGCGCGGCGTGGTCAAGGTCGGCGAGGAGCTGGAGATCATCGGCATCCGTCCGACGACCAAGACGACCTGCACGGGCGTCGAGATGTTCCGCAAGCTGCTCGATCAGGGCCAGGCTGGCGACAACATCGGCGCGCTGCTGCGCGGCGTTGATCGTGAAGGTGTCGAGCGCGGCCAGGTTCTGGCCAAGCCGGGCACGGTGAAGCCGCACAAGAAGTTCGTGGCCGAAGCCTACATCCTGACCAAGGACGAAGGTGGCCGTCACACGCCGTTCTTCACCAACTACCGTCCGCAGTTCTACTTCCGCACGACCGACGTGACCGGCATCGTGTCGCTGCCGGAAGGCACCGAGATGGTGATGCCGGGCGACAACATCACGGTCGATGTCGAGCTGATCGTGCCGATCGCAATGGAAGAGAAGCTGCGCTTCGCCATCCGTGAAGGCGGCCGCACCGTCGGTGCCGGCATCGTCGTCACCATCAAAGAGTAATTTGGACTTAAACCGATCTGTCGCGGGCGCGGGAGTTGCCCGCGCCGCGCCAGAACAAGGAAGTGACGCATGAACGGACAGAATATCCGCATCCGCCTTAAGGCGTTTGACCACCGCGTGCTCGACGCCTCGACGAAGGAAATCGTGTCGACGGCCAAGCGTACCGGTGCAAACGTCCGCGGCCCCATTCCGCTGCCGACGCGGATCGAAAAGTTCACGGTCAACCGGTCGCCTCACGTCGACAAGAAGAGCCGCGAGCAGTTCGAGATGCGCACGCACAAGCGTCTGCTCGACATCGTCGATCCGACCCCGCAGACGGTCGATGCTTTGATGAAGCTCGATCTGGCCGCCGGCGTCGACGTCGAGATCAAGCTCTAAGGGAATGAGAGCGCGGTAAGGGGCGGTGCCCCTGGCCCGGAACTCTAAAGGAATTGAACCGATGCGTTCAGGTGTGATTGCAAAAAAGGTGGGAATGACCCGCATCTATAACGATGCCGGGGAACATGTTCCCGTCACCGTTCTCCTGATGGAGAACTGCCAGGTCGTGGCCCAGCGCACGCAAGAGAAGAATGGCTACACCGCCGTTCAGCTCGGCGTTGGCCTTGCCAAGGTGAAGAACACGTCGAAGGCGATGCGCGGCCATTTCGCGACCGCTTCCGTCGAGCCGAAGGCGAAGGTCGCCGAGTTCCGCGTCTCCGCCGACAACATGATCGATGTCGGCGCGGAGATCACCGTCGAGCATTTCGTCGCCGGCCAGAAGGTCGATGTGACGGGCACGACGATCGGCAAGGGCTTTCAGGGCGTCATCAAGCGCCACCACATGGGCGGTGGCCGTGCAACGCACGGTAACTCGGTTTCGCACCGTACGCACGGTTCGACCGGCCAGCGCCAGGACCCGGGCAAGGTGTTCAAGGGCAAGCATATGGCTGGCCACATGGGCGACACCCGCGTCACCACGCAGAATGTCGAGATCGTATCGACCGACGCCGACCGCGGCCTGATCCTGATCCGCGGTGCGGTTCCCGGATCGAAGGGCGCCTGGATCCTGGTCCGCGATGCGGCCAAGGTGGCACTGCCGGCCAATGCGCCGAAGCCTGCCGCGATCCGCGCCGTTGCTGCCGAAAGTGGCGCCAAGAACGAGGCTCCGGCCACAGAGGGAGCGGAATAATGGATCTCAAGATCACAACGCTGGGCGGCAAGGACGCCGGCAAGGTGGAACTCTCCGACGAGATTTTCGGCCTTGATCCGCGCGAAGACATCCTGCAGCGCGTCGTGCGCTGGCAGCTTGCCAAGAAGCAGCAGGGCACGCACAAGACCAAGGGTCGCGCCGAGATCGCGCGCACCGGCGCCAAGATGTACAAGCAGAAGGGTACGGGCCGCGCCCGTCACCATTCGGCACGCGCTCCGCAGTTCCGCGGCGGCGGCAAGGCCCACGGCCCGGTCGTTCGCAGCCACGAGCACGAACTGCCGAAGAAGGTTCGTGCTCTCGGCCTCAAGCATGCTCTCTCGGCCAAGGCCAAGAGCGCGTCGATCATCATCATCGACGAGCTGAAGCTGACCGAGGCCAAGACGAAGGCGCTGATCGCGAATTTCGCGACGCTGGGCCTGACCAACGCTTTGCTGATCGGCGGCGCCGAGCTTGACAAGAACTTCAAGCTGGCGGCGACGAACATCCCCAACATCGACGTGCTGCCCATCCAGGGCATCAACGTCTACGACATTCTGCGCCGCGGCACGCTGGTCCTTTCGAAGGCCGCCGTCGAGGCTCTCGAGGAGCGTTTTAAATGACCGACCTTCGTCATTACGACGTGATCGTCTCGCCGGCGATCACCGAAAAGTCGACCATGGCCTCCGAGCAGAACAAGGTCGTCTTCAACGTCGCCAAGAAGGCGTCGAAGCCGGAAATCAAGGCCGCCGTCGAAGCGCTGTTCGGCGTCAAGGTGATGGCCGTGAACACGCTTGTCCGCAAGGGCAAGATCAAGCGCTTCCGTGGCACGGTTGGCCGCCAGAGCGACGTCAAGAAGGCGGTTGTGACGCTGGCCGATGGTCAGTCGATCGACGTCGCGACGGGTCTCTGAGCAAGGCCGCGAGGACAGAACAATGGCACTGAAAAAATTCAACCCGGTAACGCCCAGCACACGTCAGCTGGTCATCGTCGACCGCTCGGGCCTCTACAAGGGCAAGCCCGTCAAGGGTCTGACCGAAGGCCTGACCAAGTCGGGCGGCCGCAACAATCATGGTCGCATCACCGCCCGCTTCATCGGCGGTGGTCACAAGCGTTCGTACCGCATCATCGACTTCAAGCGCCGCAAGTTCGACGTCGTCGGCACGGTCGAGCGCATTGAGTACGATCCGAACCGCACCGCCTTCATCGCGCTGATCAAGTATGACGATGGCGAGCTGTCCTACATCATCGCTCCGCAGCGTCTGGCTCCCGGCGACAAGATCGTGTCCGGTGAAGCGGTCGACGTGAAGCCGGGCAATGCGATGCCGCTGGCTTCGATGCCGGTCGGCACCATCGTCCACAACATCGAGCTGAAGCCGGGTAAGGGCGCTCAGGTCGCCCGTTCGGCAGGTGGTTATGGCCAGCTGGTCGGTCGTGACCAGGGCATGGCGATCCTGCGCCTCAACTCGGGCGAGCAGCGTGTCGTTCACGGCTCCTGCATGGCCACTGTCGGCGCCGTGTCCAATCCGGACCACGGCAATATCAATGACGGCAAGGCCGGTCGCACGGTTTGGCGTGGCAAGCGCCCGCACAATCGCGGCGTGACCATGAACCCGGTCGACCATCCGCACGGCGGCGGTGAAGGCCGCACCTCGGGTGGCCGCCATCCGGTTTCGCCCTGGGGCAAGCCGACCAAGGGCAAGAAGACGCGGTCCAACAAGGCGACCGACAAGTTCATCCTGCGCTCGCGCCATCAGCGCAAGAGCTAAGAAGAGGTAACGCCAAGTGACTCGTTCGATTTGGAAAGGCCCCTTCATTGACGGCTACCTTCTCAAGAAGGTGGACAAGGTTCGTGAAGGTGGTCGCAATGAGGTGATCAAGATGTGGAGCCGTCGCTCCACCATCCTGCCGCAGTTCGTCGGCTTCACCTTCGGTGTCTACAACGGCCAGAAGCATGTTCCCGTCTCGGTGAACGAGGACATGGTCGGTCACAAGTTCGGTGAATTCGCTCCGACCCGGACCTATTACGGTCACGGCGCGGATAAGAAGGCGAAGAGGAAATAATCATGGGCAAGGCCAAAGCTCCGCGCAGGCTTGCTGATAACGAAGCGCGCGCCGTATTGCGCACGATCCGTATCAGCCCGCAGAAGCTCAACCTCGTTGCCGCGCTGATCCGCGGCAAGAAGGTCGCGACAGCGCTTTCCGATCTCGAATTCTCGGCCAAGCGGATTTCCGGCACGGTCAAGAAGACGCTGGAATCGGCAATCGCCAACGCGGAAAACAACCACGACCTGGATGTCGATGCACTGATCGTGGCGGAAGCCTATGTCGGCAAGTCGATCGTCATGAAGCGGTTCCATGCCCGTGGTCGCGGTCGCGCCAGCCGTATCGAGAAGCCGTTCTCGCACCTCACGATCGTCGTTCGTGAAGTCGAAGAAAAAGGGGAGGCCGCATAATGGGCCAGAAAGTCAATCCGATCGGTCTTCGCCTCGGCATCAACCGCACCTGGGATTCGCGCTGGTTCGCGAACACCGGCGAGTACGGCAAGCTGCTGCATGAGGACATCAAGATCCGCAAGTATCTCGAGAAGGAGCTCAAGCAGGCTGCCATCTCGAAGGTCGTGATCGAGCGTCCGCACAAGAAGTGCCGCGTCACCATCCACGCCGCGCGCCCGGGTCTGATCATCGGCAAGAAGGGCGCCGACATCGAGAAGCTTCGCAAGAAGCTGATGGAGATGACGAAGTCCGAGACGCACCTCAACATCGTTGAAGTGCGCAAGCCGGAAATCGACGCGACCCTGGTCGCCCAGTCGATCGCCCAGCAGCTCGAGCGTCGTATCGCGTTCCGCCGCGCCATGAAGCGTGCCGTTCAATCGGCGATGCGCCTCGGTGCCGAAGGCATCCGCATCAACTGCGCCGGCCGCCTCGGCGGCGCCGAGATCGCGCGCATGGAATGGTATCGCGAAGGCCGCGTGCCGCTGCATACGCTGCGTGCGGACGTCGACTACGGTACGGCCGAAGCGCACACGGCTTATGGCATCTGCGGCGTCAAGGTCTGGGTGTTCAAGGGCGAAATCCTTGAGCATGACCCGATGGCTTCGGAGCGTCGGGCCAGCGAAAGCGATGCAGCGCATGGCGGTGGTGGTGATCGCGAACGCGGTCGTCGTCGCGAAAACGCCTGAGACATTTAGGAATTTGGAGTTAGAACGATGCTGCAGCCAAAGCGCACAAAGTTCCGCAAGCAGTTCAAGGGCCGTATCCATGGTACCGCAAAGGGCGGCACCAACCTGGATTTCGGTGGTTTCGGGCTGAAGGCGCTTGAGCCGAACCGCGTCACCGCACGTGAGATCGAGGCGGCCCGCCGCGCGATCACGCGTGAAATGAAGCGCGCTGGTCGCGTCTGGATCCGTATTTTCCCGGACGTGCCGGTCACTTCGAAGCCGACCGAAGTCCGCATGGGTAAGGGCAAGGGTGCGGTCGACTACTGGGCGGCGCGCGTCAAGCCGGGCCGTATCATGTTCGAGATCGACGGCGTCAATGAAGAAACCGCCCGTGAGGCACTGCGTCTCGGCGCGGCCAAGCTCTCGGTCAAGACGCGCTTCGTGCAGCGCATCGCAGAATAAGGACGGGCTGATCATGAAAGCCGAAGACATCCGGACCAAGACCCAGGACCAGCTGACCGACGACCTGGCCAGCCTGAAGAAGGAGCAGTTCAACCTGCGCTTCCAGAAGGCCACCGGCCAGCTCGAGAAGACCGCGCGCGTGAGACAGGTCCGTAAGGATATTGCGCGTATCAAGACCATCGCTGCGGAAAAGTCCGCGGCTAAGAAGGCTTAAGGACGAAAACCATGCCAAAGCGCATTCTGCAGGGCACCGTCGTCAGCGACAAGAACGAGAAGACGGTTGTCGTCAAGGTCGAACGGCGCTTCACGCATCCCGTGATGAAGAAGACCGTGCGCATGACCAAGAAGTACAAGGCGCACGACGAGAACAACGCCCACAAGGTAGGCGATCAGGTGTTCATCCAGGAATCGAAGCCGATTTCCAAGGACAAGCGCTGGATCGTCGTGTCTTCGGACCAAGCCTGACCTCGGGCGTAAACAACGAATTTTGGACAGACCGGGGAGGGGCTTTGAGCCCATCCCGTTAGAAGAGAAGAAGGCGGCCAGTCATGATTCAGATGCAAACAAACCTCGACGTCGCGGATAATTCCGGCGCCCGTCGTGTCATGTGCATCAAGGTGCTGGGCGGCTCGAAGCGGAAATACGCTTCCGTGGGCGACATCATCGTGGTGTCGATCAAGGAAGCCATTCCGCGCGGCCGCGTGAAGAAGGGCGATGTGATGAAGGCGGTCGTGGTTCGCACGGCCAAGGACATCCGCCGCCCGGACGGCAGCGTGATCCGTTTCGACAAGAACGCGGCCGTTCTCGTCGACAACAAGAAAGAGCCGATCGGCACGCGTATCTTCGGACCGGTTCCGCGCGAACTCCGCGCCAAGAACCACATGAAGATCATCTCGCTCGCGCCTGAAGTGCTGTAAGGAGCCGGACCAATGCAAAAGATTAGAAAAGGCGACAAGGTCGTCGTGCTGGCCGGCAAGGACAAGGGCCGTTCGGGCGAAGTCCTCTCGGTGCAGCCGAAGGAAGACACCGCGCTGGTGCGCGGCGTCAACATGATCCGCCGTCACCAGAAGCAGTCCCAGTCCCAAGAGGGCGGGATCATCACCAAGGAAGCGCCGATCCAGCTGTCGAACATCGCGCTGGCCGACCCCAAGGATGGCAAGCCGACCCGCGTCGGCTTCATCTTCCAGAAGGACGGCAAGAAGGTGCGCGTCGCCAAGCGCTCGGGAGAAGTCATCAATGGCTAAGGCTCAAACCACGAAGCCCAAGGCTGAAAGCAAACAGTCCAAGGCTCAGAACACGCCGCGCCTCAAGCAGGTCTACAACGAGACCATCCGCAAGGCGCTGCAGGAACAGTTCGGCTACGACAACGAGATGCAGGTTCCGCGCATCGACAAGATCGTGCTGAACATGGGCGTTGGCGAAGCGACCGCCGATTCGAAGAAGCCTTCGATCGCGGCCGAAGACCTGGCGATGATCGCCGGCCAGAAGGCCGTCGTCACCCGCGCCCGCAATTCGATCGCCGGCTTCAAGGTCCGCGAGAAGATGCCGATCGGTGCCAAGGTCACGTTGCGCAAGGAACGCATGTACGAGTTCCTCGACCGCCTCGTGAACATCGCACTGCCGCGCGTCCGCGACTTTCGCGGACTGAATCCGAAGAGCTTCGATGGCCGTGGCAACTACGCCATGGGCATCAAGGAACACATCGTGTTCCCGGAGATCAACTACGACAAGGTTGATCAGATCTGGGGCATGGACGTCATCGTTTGTACGACTGCGAAGACGGACGACGAAGCCAGGGCATTGCTCAAGGCCTTCAACTTCCCCTTCCGCCAGTAACGGCAGCGAGAAAAGGAAAAATCTGAAATGGCAAAGACCAGCTCAGTCGAGAAGAACAACAGGCGCCGCAAGCTTGCCGACCAGTACGGTCCCAAGCGGGCTGCGCTCAAGGCGATCATCATGGATCAGTCCAAGCCGATGGAAGAGCGCTTCCGCGCTCAGCTCAAGCTTGCCGCCATGCCGCGCAACTCGGCCAAGATCCGCATCCGCAACCGCTGCGAAGTCACCGGCCGTCCGCGCGCCTACTATCGCAAGCTCAAAGTATCGCGCATCGCGCTTCGTGATCTCGGCAATAACGGCCAGATCCCGGGCCTGGTCAAGTCGAGCTGGTAAGGAGGACATAACATGTCATTGAGCGATCCTCTCGGCGATATGCTGACCCGCATCCGCAACGCGTATGGCCGCAAGAAGTCGAGCGTTTCGACGCCGGCTTCGCGTCTGCGCACCCGCGTCCTCGACGTGCTGAAGGCTGAAGGCTATATCCGCGATTACAGCCAGACCGACTTCGACAACGGCAAGTCCGAAATCGAGATCGAGCTGAAGTATTTCGACGGCGCGCCGGTCGTGCGCGAAATCGCCCGCGTCTCGAAGCCAGGCCGCCGCGTCTATGTTTCGGCCAAGTCGATTCCGCAGGTCGCCAACGGCCTCGGCATCGCCATCCTTTCGACACCGAAGGGCGTGATGGCCGACCACGAAGCACGTGAACAGAACGTCGGCGGTGAGATCCTCTGCCAGATCTTCTGATCTGGCAGTTGACCGCAAAGTGGAATCCGGTCTTCGGATCGTTCCCGAAGACAGAGACCTGAAACAAGAGAAGTGACGAGGACAACAAAATGTCTCGTATTGGAAAGAAACCCGTTTCGCTGCCGCAGGGCGTGACCGCGACCGTCAACGGCCAGACCGTGACGGCGAAGGGCCCCAAGGGTGAGCTGAAGTTCGTGGTGAACGACGAAGTCCTGGTCAAGATGGAAGGCAGCGAGATCGCTGTCCAGCCGCGCGACCAGACCAAGACCGCCCGCTCCAAGTGGGGCATGTCGCGCACGCAGATCGTCAACATCCTGCAGGGCGTCAAGGACGGTTTCGAGAAGAAGCTCGAGATCACCGGCGTCGGTTATCGCGCGGCACTTCAGGGCAAGAACCTGCAGCTGGCGCTTGGCTTCAGCCATGACGTCGTCTATGAGACGCCGGCCGGCATCACCATCACGGTGCCGAAGCCGACCGAAATCACCGTGGCCGGCATCGACAAGCAGCAGGTCGGCCAGGTTGCGGCCGAGATCCGCGAGTATCGTGGTCCGGAGCCCTACAAGGGCAAGGGCGTCCGCTATGCTGGCGAGAAGATCGTCCGCAAGGAAGGCAAGAAGAAGTAGTGGGCCTGGCCTCGAAAAGTCCAAGACTTTTCGGAAAAGGCCAAGCTGGGAAGTGTAACGCCGCGGGGAGCGGTCGCGGGAGGCGCTTTCGCCTGCCGCATATGGCGGCCCCCGTTTTTTGAAGGCAAGGAAGACCATCATGGGTACCAAGGAATCCACGCAGCGCCGCGCGCAGCGCGTCCGCCGTCAGATCAAGAAGGTCGCCGGCGAGCGCCCGCGTCTGTCGGTCCACCGCACGTCGAAGAACATCTACGTGCAGGTCATCGACGACGCCAAGGGCCACACCATCGCTGCCGCTTCGACGCTCGAGAAGGACCTCAAGGGTTCGCTCAAGACCGGCGCCGACACCGCCGCCGCCGCAGCGATCGGCAAGCTGATCGCCGAGCGCGCCACCAAGGCCGGCGTCAAGGAAGTCGTCTTCGACCGCGGCGCCTACATTTATCACGGCCGCGTCAAGGCGCTCGCCGAGGCTGCCCGCGAAGGTGGCTTGAGCTTTTAAGCATAGTCCCGAAAAGTTGCAGACTTTTCGGATAGGGATTATGCGAAGAAATTGATTTCGCCCCCGGTGACCGTTTCCCGATTTATTCGGGGCGAGGCACCGGATCTTATTAGCAACCGTGCTTCCGGAAAAAAACAAGGAACAGGATATGGCACAGGAACGTAGGGATGGCGGCCGCGGCCGCGATCGTGAAGAACGCGATGACGGCATGGTGGACAAGCTCGTCCACATCAACCGCGTCGCCAAGGTCGTCAAGGGCGGCCGTCGCTTCGGTTTTGCAGCACTCGTCGTCGTCGGCGACCAGAAGGGCCGCGTCGGCTTTGGTCACGGCAAGGCGCGCGAAGTGCCGGAAGCCATCCGCAAGGCAACTGAATCGGCCAAGCGCGACATGATCTTCGTGCCGCTGCGCTCGGGCCGTACGCTGCACCATGACGTCGAAGGACGCTGGGGCGCCGGACGCGTGCTGCTGCGCGCCGCCAAGCAAGGTACCGGCATCATCGCCGGTGGCCCGATGCGCGCTGTCTTCGAGACGCTCGGCATGCATGACGTGGTCGCCAAGTCGATGGGTTCGTCGAACCCCTACAACATGGTTCGCGCCACCTTCGACGCGCTGAAGAGCCAGATGCATCCCAAGGATGTGGCTGCTGCTCGCGGCATCAAGTATTCGACCCTTCAGGCCCGCCGCGGCACCGCCGTTGCGGCTGAAGAATAGTCGATCTGACCAGGGATTTTGACCATGGCCAAGAAAGCAACCAAGACCATCACCGTTGAGCAGATCGGTTCGCCGATCCGCCGTCCGAAGGAACAGCGCGCAACGCTGGTCGGCCTCGGCCTCAACAAGATGCACAAGCAGCGCACGCTGGAAGATACGCCCTCCGTGCGCGGCATGATCGCTGCCGTCCAGCATCTCGTCCGCGTCGTGGACGAGGGCTGAGCCAGAGCGCAGGAGAACTCAGATGAAACTCAACGATCTGCGTGACAAGGACGGCGCGACGCACTCCAAGAAGCGTCTCGGCCGTGGTATCGGCTCCGGCTCGGGCAAGACCGGCGGTCGCGGCGTCAAGGGCCAGAAGGCGCGCTCCGGCGTCGCCGTCAACGGTTTCGAGGGTGGCCAGATGCCGCTCTACCGGCGCCTGCCGAAGCGTGGCTTTAACAACATCTTCGCCAAGAGCTTCACTGTCGTGTCGCTGGCCCGCATTCAGGTGGCCATCGACGCCAAGAAGCTCGATGCCAAGGCGACCGTGACGGCTGAATCGCTGGTTGCCGCCGGCGTCATCCGCCGCGTCAAGGACGGCGTGCGCATCCTCTCGGATGGCGAGATCAAGGCGAAGCTCGCCTTTGACGTCGCCGGCGCCTCCAAGGCCGCGATCGAGAAGATCGAAAAGGCCGGCGGTTCGGTCAAGCTGCCGCAGGAAAAGGCAGCTGCCGAGTAACGGCAATTTGAAGCGCGATCGGCAAGAGTGGGATCCGTTTTTGCTCACGATTGCGCTTTGATCTGCTCAACGAGGCGGCCGCGTCAACGCGGCCGCTTGCATGTTTAGAGCCCGGAGCTTATCTCGTGAGCTTCGGTGAAACGCGCCGCCTGACCTCAGGGCCATCAAGCGTTACCAAGCGGAGAATCAGGCATGGCTTCGGCTGCTGAACAATTAGCCTCGAATCTGAATTTCTCGGCCTTCGCCAAGGCGGAGGATTTGAAGAAGCGCATCTGGTTCACGATCGGCGCGCTGCTCGTCTATCGCCTCGGCACCTACATCCCGCTTCCTGGTATCAATCCCGACGCCTTCGCCCAGGCATTCTCTTCGCAGAGCAAGGGCGTGCTTGGCATGTTCAACATGTTCGCCGGCGGCGCCGTGCAGCGCATGGCGATCTTTGCGCTCGGCATCATGCCTTACATCTCCGCGTCCATCATCATGCAGCTGATGACCTCGGTCATCCCGTCACTGGAAGCGCTGAAGAAGGAAGGCGAACAGGGCCGCAAGGTCATCAACCAATACACGCGCTACGGCACCGTGCTGCTTGCGCTGGTTCAGGCCTATGGCATTTCTGTCGGTCTGGAAGGCGGCAACGGCATCGTCAGCGATCCCGGCATGTTCTTCCGCATCTCGACCGTTGTCACGCTGGTCGGCGGCACCATGTTCCTGATGTGGCTGGGCGAGCAGATAACCGCGCGCGGCATCGGCAACGGCATTTCCCTGATCATCTTCTCCGGCATCGTCGCCGGCCTGCCGCACGCCATCTCCGGCACGCTGGAGCTTGGCCGCACCGGCGCGCTGTCGACCGGCCTGATCCTGGCGATCATCGTGCTGGCCGTCGTCGTCATCGCACTCATCGTGTTCTTCGAGCGCGCCCAGCGCCGCTTGCTGATCCAGTATCCGAAGCGCCAGGTCGGCAACCGCATGTTCCAGGGCGATACCTCGCATCTGCCGCTGAAGCTCAACACGTCGGGTGTCATTCCGCCGATCTTCGCCTCGTCGCTGCTGTTGCTGCCGGCCACCGTCGCGGGTTTCTCGCAGACGACCAACATGCCGGCCTGGGCAAGCACCATTCTGGCTGCACTCGGACATGGCCAGCCGCTCTACATGGCATTCTATGCGGCGATGATCGCGTTCTTCGCTTTCTTCTACACTGCGATTGTCTTCAACCCGAAGGACACCGCCGACCAGCTCAAGAAGCATTCAGGCTTCATCCCGGGTTATCGTCCGGGCGAGCGCACCGCCGATTACATCGATTACGTTCTCACCCGCATCACCGTCGTCGGCGCCATCTATCTGGTGCTGGTGTGCCTGCTGCCGGAGTTCCTGATCTCGGCGACTGGCGTACCATTCTACCTTGGTGGCACATCGCTTCTGATCGTGGTCAGTGTCACGCTCGATACGGTTGCGCAGATTCAGGGCCACCTGATTGCGCACCAGTATGAAGGCCTGATCAAGAAGTCGAAGCTGCGCGGGGGGAAGAAAGCCAGATGAGGTTGATATTGCTTGGGCCGCCAGGAGCGGGCAAGGGGACGCAAGCACAAAGACTGGTAGAAAAACACGGCATACCCCAGCTCTCGACGGGCGACATGCTGCGTGCTGCCGTCCAGGCAGGCACCGAAGTCGGCAAGCGCGCCAAGGCGGTGATGGATGCCGGTGAACTGGTGTCCGATGCGATCGTCAACGCGATCGTCGCCGAGCGTATCGATCAGCCCGACTGCGCCAAGGGGTTCATCCTCGACGGCTATCCGCGGACCCTGGTGCAGGCGGATGCGGTCGAGCAGATGCTGTTGGATCGCTCCCAGGCCCTCGACGCCGTCATTGAGCTCGTGGTCGACGACAAGGCTCTGGTTGGCCGGATCGTCAAGCGCGCCGACGAGGCGCAGGCAGCCGGCCTTCCCGTTCGCAAGGACGACAACCCGACGGTGTTCGAAGAGCGCCTGAGGGAATACTACAAGAAGACGTCGCCGCTGATTGGCTACTACTATGCCAAGGGCAAGCTCCGCAGTGTCGACGGCATGGCCGATATCGACGCCGTGACGGAACAGATCGAAGCGGTGCTCAAGGACGCAGTGCGGGGAAATTAACGATTGCACTTGACGGAAGCGGTTCGCTGCGGTATGGCGGCCCGTCTTCCTATCAGGCATGAGCTTTGCTTGTCCGCAAGGGCAAGGCAGCCGCATTGAACTGGAAACTCCCGCATGGGCCGGCCTCCACCGGACGCGGGGCAACTTAAGACAGCGCCGTGCCCGCCTCGTTTTTGAGGATTGGCCGGCCCACATGGAGAAGGGAAGAACATGGCTCGTATAGCCGGCGTCAACATTCCGACCAACAAGCGCGTTGTCATTGCGCTTCAGTACATTCACGGCATTGGCAAGCGGTTCGCCCAGGAGATCGTCGACAAGGTCGGCATCCCGGCCGAGCGCCGCGTCAACCAGCTGACCGACGCGGAAGTGCTGCAGATCCGCGAAACCATCGACCGCGATTACCAGGTTGAAGGCGACCTGCGCCGCGAAGTCTCTATGAACATCAAGCGGCTCATGGACCTCGGCTGCTACCGCGGCCTGCGTCACCGCCGCTCGCTGCCGGTCCGCGGCCAGCGCACGCATACCAATGCGCGCACCCGCAAGGGCCCGGCCAAGTCGATCGCCGGCAAGAAGAAGTAATTTGTTAGGGGAATAAGGGAGTAGGGGAGTAAGGCAGTAGGGAATGCCCATCAATCGGGCCGCACTTTTCCCTACTCCCTTACTGCCCTATTCCCCTACTCCCTTACGAAGGTGGAGCCGCTGGCATTACGGCGGTGTAGAGATCAACTGAAAGGACTATCATGGCCAAGGAAGCCGCTCGTGTTCGCCGTCGCGAACGCAAGAATATCTCGTCGGGCGTTGCCCACGTCAATTCGACCTTCAACAACACGATGATCACCATCACCGACGCGCAGGGCAATTCGATTGCCTGGTCGTCGGCCGGTGCCCAGGGCTTCAAGGGTTCGCGCAAGTCGACCCCGTTCGCTGCCCAGATGGCTGCCGAGGATGTTGCCAAGAAGGCCCAGGAACACGGCATGCGCATGCTCGAAGTCGAGGTCTGCGGGCCCGGCTCCGGTCGTGAATCGGCATTGCGCGCCCTGCAGGCCGCCGGCTTCACCATCACGTCGATCCGTGATGTGACGCCGATCCCGCACAATGGCTGCCGCCCGCGCAAGAAGCGTCGCGTCTAAGCATTTATCGAACGCCGCGCGAGCGCCCTTGGGCGCTCCTCCGCGGCATTCCAGGTCGCCCGCCACGATTGGATGGTGGCGGGTCAACGGAAGGAAAGCATCATGATCCAGAAAAATTGGCAGGAACTGATCAAGCCGAACAAGATCGAGTTCTCGTCGAAGAAGAAGACGCTGACCACGCTGGTCGCCGAGCCTCTCGAGCGTGGCTTTGGCCTGACGCTGGGCAACGCGCTGCGCCGCGTGCTTCTGTCTTCGCTGCGCGGTGCGGCTGTTACCGCCGTGCAGATCGACGGCGTTCTGCATGAATTCTCGTCCATCGCCGGTGTGCGCGAGGACGTGACCGACATCGTCTTGAATATCAAGGAAATCGCCATCCGCATGGAAGGCGATGGTCCCAAGCGCATGGTCGTTCGCAAGCAGGGACCGGGTGCTGTTCTTGCCGGTGACATCCAGACGGTTGGCGACGTCGAGATCCTCAACCCCGACCACGTCATCTGCACGCTGGACGAAGGCGCTGAAATCCGCATGGAATTCACCGTCGACACCGGCAAGGGTTACGTGCCGGCCGACCGCAACCGCGCCGAAGACGCGCCGATCGGCTTGATCCCGGTCGACAGCCTTTATTCGCCGGTCAAGAAGGTCTCCTACAAGGTCGAGAACACCCGCGAGGGTCAGGTTCTCGACTATGACAAGCTGACCATGACGATCGACACCGACGGTTCGATCACCGGCGAGGACGCGGTGGCTTTCGCCGCCCGCATCCTGCAGGACCAGCTCGGCCTGTTCGTCAACTTCGACGAGCCGCAAAAGGAAGTCGCCGCCGAGGCCGTCACCGAGCTCGCCTTCAACCCGGCGCTGCTCAAGAAGGTCGACGAACTCGAGCTTTCGGTGCGTTCGGCCAACTGCCTGAAGAACGACAACATCGTCTATATCGGCGACCTGATCCAGAAGACCGAAGCCGAGATGCTCCGCACCCCGAACTTCGGCCGCAAGTCGCTGAACGAGATCAAGGAAGTCCTGGCGGCGATGGGCCTGCACCTCGGCATGGAAGTGCCGGACTGGCCGCCGGAAAATATCGAAGACCTCGCTAAGCGTTACGAAGACCAATATTGAGCATGAATTCCAAGGATCGGCGGCGTGGGCCGCTCGATCCGACGGTCATGCGGAAAACCATCAGAGGCCACGGCCTCTTGAACAACTGAAGAAGGAAAAGAGCCATGCGCCACGGTTTCAAAGGCCGTCGCTTCGCCCGAAGCATTAGCCATCGCAAGTCGATGTTCGCCAACCTCGCCGTGTCGCTGCTCGAGCACGAGCAGATCGTCACGACCTTGCCGAAGGCGAAGGACCTGCGTCCGATCGTCGAGAAGCTGGTGACGCTCGGCAAGCGCGGCGACCTGCACGCCCGCCGCCAGGTCATTGCGCAGATCGGCAATGAAGGCGTCGTCAAGCGTCTGTTCGATACCATCGCGCCGCGCTACGCCAACCGCAATGGCGGCTATCTGCGCATCATGAAGGCGGGCTTCCGTCACGGTGACAACGCCGCCATGGCTGTCATCGAGTTCGTCGATCGCGACGTCTCGGCCAAGGGCGCAGGCGACCGCGCTCGCATCGAAGCCGAAAGCGCTGACGCGGACGCCGCAGCCGCATAAGGCTCGGTTTTCCCAAATGACTTCAAAGGGGCCTGCGGGCCCCTTTTTTGTTTTCTGAAAGCAGCAAACCGCGGCGGAATCCGATTTCCTGGCTTGGCCCTGGGGTTTTGGCCCAAAATAGTCGGATTTCAGCGGCTTAGCCTTTCATTTTGCACAATCGTCGGGACAATGCCCCCGAACCTGCCTTGGAGGATTCGCGAATGCGCGCCAGAAGACTGCCCTTTGTTCTGCTTTTCGCCGTCATGGCGTTTGCGGCCGCACCGGTGGTCAGGCAAGCATTGGCCGAGGATACCAAGACGGATCCCGGCCTGTCCGATGTGCTGACCGACCTGCTGCATGGCGTGGAAGGCGAAAACGCCACGGCTGGGCCCGACAAGCGCGTACCCTTCGGCCGCGAGGAGGTGCAATTGTCCTTTGCGCCGCTGGTCAAGCAGACAGCCCCGGCGGTGGTCAACGTCTATGCCTCGCAGACCGCCAAGGTGACGTCGCCTTTCGACGGCGATCCGTTCTTCGAGGAATTCTTCGGCCGCTCGCAGCCGCGTGCGCAGTCTTCGCTCGGCTCCGGCGTGCTGGTCGATCCGACCGGCGTCGTGGTCACCAATTACCACGTCATCAAGGATGCCGACCGGGTCAAGGTGGCGACGGCGGACGGACGCGAGTTCGACAGCAAGGTGCTGCTCAAGGACGAGACACTCGACCTCGCCGTGCTCAAGATCACCTCGGACAAGCCGTTTCCGGTTATCGCCATCGGCGATTCCGACGCGCTTGAGGTCGGCGACCTGCTGCTGGCCATCGGCAACCCCTTCGGCGTCGGCCAAACCACCACCAGCGGCATCGTCTCGGCATTGGCCCGCAGCCATATCGGCGTCTCCGATTCCAGCTTCTTCATCCAGACCGACGCCGCCATCAATCCGGGCAATTCCGGCGGTGCGCTGATCAACATGGGCGGCCAGCTGGTGGGCATCAACACCGCCATCTACAGCCGCAGCGGTGGTTCGATCGGCATTGGCTTTGCCATTCCCTCGAATATGGTTCGCGCTTTTGCCGACGCGGCCAAGGCCGGGCTCGACTTCTTCGAGCGGCCCTATGTCGGCGCCGAGTTCGAAGCGGTGACGCCGCAGATCGCCGAATCGCTCGGCATGGAGAAGCCGACCGGTGCGCTGGTCTCGTCGGTCGAAGCGACCGGTCCGGCCGCCAAGGCAGGGCTCAAGCCCGGCGACGTGGTGCTGCAGCTCAACGGCAAGCCGGTCGAGAGCATCGAAGCGCTGGACTACCGGATGGCGACGCTGTCGATCGGTACCACCGCCAATTTCGCGGTTTTGACCAAGGGCCAGCAAGCGGCGATGGATATAGCGCTGGAGCGTGCTCCGGAAGGCATGAAGGCTGCCGAGGTGACGCTGCATGGCCGCAGCCCGTTTTCGGGCGCCAAGGTCGCGGAGCTGTCGCCCCGGCTCGCGCAGCGGCTTGGCCTGCGCACGGACATCAAGGGCGTCACCGTGGTCGACATCAACCGCGATTCTCCGGCCGCCGATTTCGGCTTCCAGCCGGGCGACATCGTGCGTGAGGTGAACGGCACCACCATCGATACCGCGGCGACCCTGGAGCTGGCGGCCAAGACGGATACGCGCTGGTGGCGCTTTACCGTCGAGCGCGGCGGGCAGATAATGCGTCAGGTGTTGCGTTATTAGGGCTGGGCTCCGTGCATTCGGGCTCATGCTCCAACGAAAAAGAAGTGCATGGCCGATCTGTTCAGCGTCGATGAACCGGAAAAGACCCCGCCCGGGCGGCCGCTGGCCGACAGGCTGCGGCCGAGAAACCTTGGCGAGGTCGTCGGCCAGGAGCATCTGACCGGCCCTGACGGCGCGCTGACCCGATTGATCGGTTCCGGCTCGCTCGGCTCGATGATCTTCTGGGGGCCGCCCGGCACCGGCAAGACCACCGTAGCGCGCCTGCTTGCCGGCGAAACCAGCCTGGCCTTCGAGCAGATATCGGCTGTCTTTTCCGGCGTCGCCGACCTGAAAAAGGTGTTCGAAGCGGCCAAATTGCGCCGCACCAATGGCCGCCAGACCTTGCTGTTCGTCGACGAGATCCATCGCTTCAACCGTGCCCAGCAAGACAGCTTTCTCCCGGTCATGGAGGACGGGACAGTCGTGCTGGTTGGCGCCACGACCGAAAACCCGTCCTTCGAACTGAATGCCGCTTTGTTGTCACGCGCGCGCGTTCTGGTCTTCCATTCGCTTGGCGAGGAGAGCATCTCCAAGCTGATGGTGCGGGCGGAGGAGACCGAGGGCAGGGCGCTGCCGCTCGACGACGAGGCGCGGGCCATGCTCATCCGCATGAGCGATGGCGACGGCCGGGCGTCGCTGACGCTCGCGGAAGAAGTCTGGCGGGCAGCCAAACCCGGCGAGGTCTTCGATCCCGAGGGTCTGCAGCGCATCGTCCAGCGCCGCGCTCCGATCTACGACAAGGGCCAGGACGGCCATTACAATCTGATCTCGGCGCTGCACAAATCGGTACGCGGTTCAGACCCTGACGCGGCTCTCTACTATCTCGCACGCATGTTCGATGCGGGCGAGGATCCACTCTATCTAGGCCGCCGGCTGGTGCGCATGGCCATGGAAGACATCGGCCTTGCCGACCCGCAGGCGCTTGTCGTCGCCAATGCCGCCAAGGATGCCTACGACTATCTCGGCTCGCCCGAGGGCGAGCTGGCTTTTGCCGAGGCCACCGTCTATCTCGCCACCGCGCCCAAATCCAACGCCGTCTACAATGCTTTCAAGGCCGCCACGCGGGCCGCCAAGGAACACGGCTCGCTGCTGCCGCCCAAGCACATCCTCAACGCGCCGACAAAGCTGATGAAAGCGGAGGATTACGGCGCCGGCTATCGTTACGACCATGACGAGCCGGACGCCTTTTCGGGGCAGGATTATTTTCCGGAGAAGATGGGCCGCCAGACCTTCTATGATCCGCCCGAGCGCGGCTTCGAGCGCGATATCAGGAAGCGGCTCGACTATTGGGCGAAGCTGCGCAAGGAGCGGGAATAGCGGGTTTGCGTGAGGCCGTTGACCAGATCCGCCAGGCAGCCAGCCGGCCACGATAGCAGGGCCGTTGTGTGGTAACCCAAAAAACCTTATCAAGGCGCACGGCCGGGCGGTGGCCGTTGCCTTGATTTGGGCACCTCATTCGCAACAGGATCGCGCTTCGCGCGTGGAAAAATGACAAAAACCCTTCGCAAATCCCTTCGCAAGTTCGCCATTGCCATCCCGCTTCTCGCCCTTGGCTTCTATTTCATTCCCATCCTGACGACGATCTTCATCATCTGCGGCCTGATCGACGTGCTGCGCAACGACCGCAAGGATCTGTCGCTGTTCTCAGGCTATTTTCTCGGCAACGGCCTGTTCACCTGGCTGCTTTCGCCGTTCAATCTGCTGGTCGACCTCATGTGCTACAGAAATCCGGGCGTCTGGAAGCTGGAGCAGTTTCCCGCCGACTATCAGCGCGAGGTCAACGAGGTCCTGGACATCTTCAAAGCGCGCAAGGATGAGATCATTGCCGACATCGACGCCAATTTCGGCGCCGGCCGGCGCGGCATGTATGTCTACCAGTGGTACGGCAAGCACAGGATCGATAATGTCGCCGAGTTCAACAAGGATTTCAAATATATCAAGACCATAGCCGTTTCCGTCTTCAGCAAGCGCGAATCGACGTCCTGGCATTTCGGCCCGCTGCGGCTCAGCCTGCGCATCCTCTACAATCTGATCCCGGTGAAGTCGGAGATTTTCGTCGAGTGCGGCAACGTCAAGAATTACTGGTACGACAATCCGCTGTTCATCTTCGACGACACGCTGCTGCATCGCTCGGTCAACGAGTATGACGGCCGCCGCTACTGCGTGTTCATGGACATTATCAGGCCGTCTCCGGTTCCCCGTCTCATCGCGGGCATGCTCGCCATCGTCTCGGTCAGCGTCGAGCGCATCAATTCCATGTTCTACAAGAACTGGAAGATGATCGGCTCGACCAAGCCGAAAAATGCCGGGACGACCTGAGCTTTAGAGAACCGGCGCTGCCGGCGGCATTTGGGTGCTCCGCATGTGAGATTTGGCCCATCCTTGTGGCCGCTCATGCGCCGGAACGGCTCCTGGCTGCATGAACGGCGGCCCCGGGCTGACTTTGACAGTTCTGCCTCTCCCCTCCTGGCGGCTTCAAGTGACGAAGAACAGATCTCTCGGATTTTGGGCAACGACCTATGTGTGCACCGCTCTGCTGGGAGTTGCTCTTGCTCTCACCTATGTAGGGCTTGAACAGCCTGTCTATTACTGGGACTTCGCTGCCTATTTCGACACGTTCAGCCAGCAAGGCACGCTCTTGGTTCAGAGCCCTCTCGAATGGCTCAGCCACCTGAGAACCTCGATAGCCACGGATGACTACAGTGCGGCGATCCTGGTGCCGCTGATGCCGTTTCACATCATTTTTGGCGATTCGAGGTTTTCCTACATCGCCGGAACAGTCGCTGTTTATCTGGTCCCGACCGCTCTTCTCATCGGCAGAATAAGCTATCTGGAGGCGGCGACCGGAACATCTTCATGCCGAAGCTGGCTCACCGTATGGATTGCGGCCTTTCTCTACACGCCCTTCTGGGCGGCGACGCTCCGTGGGTTGCCTGACATTGCCGGCTGTTTCGCGCTTTGCGCGGCAACCTATTTTCTCTGGAAATCGAGGTTCCTGACCCATGAACCGGTGATCAGCGGAATACGTGTCGGCGTATGCCTGTGGTTGGCATTCGTGCTGCGCCGCTGGTACGCCTATCCCGTCATCGGGGTCGGAATTTCCGCAGCCTTCTTCTGTTTTCTGCAGGCGAAAGACCGGGACTTTCCGGCACTCCGCAATGCCGCCGTCGGGAGCCTGTGTGCGATCCTCGTGGTATCGGAGCCGCGCTGACCTTCCAGCAACCCCTGATCCTCAAGATACTGGGAACCAGCTATGGCGACCTTTACAGCGGATACAAGACAAACTTCGGTTCACAGCTTGGCCAGGTAGGATCGCGGCTCAGCTATGTGAACTGGCTGTTGATCGTATTTGGCCTTTACATCTCCATCATACGCCGAAAAACAGATTTTCCCTGTTCTGTGCCGTTGCTTCGGCACTCACCTTCGTCCTCTTCACCCGCATGCAGGACCCGGATCGCCATCATTCGGTGCCAGTATTTCTTTGGCTCTTTCCTGCCTACGCCCAGGCAATCGTTGCGATCGTTTCGATGCCGGCACTGAGATCGCTATGGTCGAACGCCGCGATAGCCGTTGCCGCCGGGCTGGCGTTTTTCGGTACTTTTTTCCCGACTGGCCGCCAGGTGCTGTCACCGATCAGCTACGTCTTTGCCAGCGAAGCCACGCTCCCGCTGCACCTCGACAATCTTCCAGAATACAGGCGCCTTATCGATGACCTTCTTGGAAAGATGGGACCTGAGGACCGGTTGTCGGTGTTTGCATCCAGCGGGATGATGAGCGATTCATTGCTGTATGAAATGGACAAGGACCTTTACCCTCGCATCGAGTGGGCTTGTCAGGTCGATAGTCGCGATCGATTCAGACCGGCGACGTTGAAGTCCAAATACGTTGTCGTGACCGACCCGCCCGTTATCCATCTGCAGCCGGGCGCGCAGCTCTGTGTCTCGATACCGGACCAATACATTGTCGAGGGCAAAGGCATCGCCGCAGCATACAGGCGCATCGCGGCGTACCAGCTGTCCGGCGACGTCAAGGGCTACCTCTACGAACAGGTGCGCCCAATCGGCAAAGCGGAGATCGATGACCTCTATAACGAGTTCAGGAAAAAATATCCGAGATGGGCAACGCCTGAGTGGTGACGAACTCGGCCGATCCGTGCGGTTGCGCGCGCAACAAGGGATTGACCGGGCAGCCGTGCGGGGGCAGTAAACGGTCATGTTCAATCTGCTTCTCGTCGTCGTCGGTGGCGGCATCGGTGCCGGAATTCGTCACCTCACCAACATCGGCGCATTGCGCCTTGTCGGCCCAAACTATCCCTGGGGCACGATGGCCATCAACGTCATCGGCTCCTTCGCCATGGGGCTGTTCATCGCCTCCATGATGCGCCGTGGCGGATCGAACGAGGTCAGGCTGTTCGTTGCTACCGGCATTCTTGGCGGCTTCACCACCTTCTCCGCCTTTTCGCTCGATTTCGCGACGCTGTGGGAGCGGGGAGCCACGCTGCCTGCACTGGCTTATGCCCTTGCCAGCGTCGTTGGCGCCATTATCGCCCTGTTTCTGGGACTTTGGCTCGCAAGAAGCCTGCCTTAGTGCTATTGCCGCGCCAAGAACAGGCCGAGCTTCGCTCGGGAAACGGATAAGCGACAAAAAACATGGCAGGCGTTGAACAGATCACGGTGGAGGCCGGCGAGGCGGGCATGCGGCTCGACCGCTGGTTCAAGACCCATTTCCCGGGCCTTGGTTTCGGCCATTTGCAGAAGCTTCTGCGCTCCGGCCAGATCCGTGTCGACGGCGGCCGGGTCAAGGCCGACACCCGTGTCGAGCCCGGCCAGATGGTTCGCGTCCCACCGCTCGAGGTCGACAAGAAGGGCGAGAGTGCGCTGACCGGCCACTCGATCCGCAACCAGGGCGATGCCGATGTTCTCGCCAAGATGCTGATCCATGAGGACCCTAAGGTTTTCGTCTTCAACAAGCCGGCGGGCCTTGCGGTGCAGGGCGGCTCGGGCGTCACCCGCAATGTCGACGACATGCTGGAAGCCTGGCGCAACCAGAAGGGCGAGAAGCCCAGATTGGTTCACAGGCTCGACCGCGACACTTCGGGTGTTCTGGTCGTCGCCCGTAGCCGGCTGGCCGCCATGAAGCTCTCGGAAGCGTTTCGCGCCCGCGAGACCAAGAAGACCTATTGGGCGCTGGTTAAGGGCGTGCCGCCCAAGCGCGAGGACAAGATCTCGACCTGGCTGATCAAGGAGCCGACGCCGGACGGTGACCGCGTGCGGGTCGCCGCGCATGGTGAAAAGGGCGCCGACCACGCTGTGTCCTACTACCGCATCATCGAGCAGGCGGCGCAGACGATGACCTGGCTGGAGATGGAGCCTTATACCGGCCGCACCCACCAGCTTCGCGTTCATGCCGCCCACATCGGCTGTCCGATCCTGGGCGATCCGAAATATTTCGAGGCCGACACCAACTGGGACTTTCCCGGCGGCATTCAAAACCGCCTGCATCTGCATGCGCGCCGCATCATCATTCCGCATCCCGACAAGGGCGTCATCGATGTCACCGCGCCAATGCCGCCGCACATGCGACAGAGCTGGAACCTGATCGGCTTCGACGACGCCAGCGCGGAGGACTGATCGTGAGCGGCGCCACCGACGGGCTCGCCACCGATACGCTTGATCGTCGCGACACGGTCGACATGGCCGCCGCCGCCATCATGGTCGGGCTGACCTTTTCCTGGGGGCTGAATTACGTCGCCGCCAAGATCTCCTACGCTGGCTATGATCCGGTTTTCCTATCGATCGCGCGCTCGATCATCGGCGGCCTGTGTGTCTTTGCCTGGTGCCGGTGGCGCGGCATCGCGCTTTTCACGCGCGACGGGACCTTGCTCGCCGGCATCGCGGTTGGCGCGCTTTTCGGCATCGAGTTCCTTTGCCTTTATGTCGGCCTGGAGCATACGACCGTTGCCCGCAACACGCTGCTGGTCAACACGATGCCGTTCTGGATGCTGCTCGGCGGCCATTTCCTGCTTGGCGAGCAGATCACGTTGAGAAAATTCCTTGGCCTGCTGCTGGCCTTTGCCGGTCTTGCCGCGGTGTTTTCCGACAAGCTCGGCGGCGGCGGAGACATGCTGTTCGGCGATCTCCTGAGCCTCGGCTCCGGATTCTTCTGGGCTTTGACCAACATCCTCATCAAGCGGTCGAAGCTGGTCGAGGCGAGCGCCGAAAAGCTTCTGCTTTACCAGCTCGCCGGGGCAGCGATCGTAGGCGTCTTGGTGCTGCCTCTCGCCGGCCCGCCCGTTCGCGATCCGACCGTGCTGCCGACTTTGGCGCTGCTTTTCCAGGCTGTCTACATCGTCGCCTTCACCTATGTGCTGTGGTTCTGGCTGCTGCGGCGCTATCCGGCATCAGGCCTGTCCAGTTTCACCTTCCTGTCGCCGGTTTTCGGCGTGCTGTGCGGCGCCATGTTCTTGAATGAGCCGCTGACCATGCGCATTTTCCTGGCACTTGGCCTAATTGCCGCCGGCCTGATCATCGTCAACCGGCCGGCGCGCAAGCTGACGCCGGTGTAAGAGAGACCTTCATGCGTGATATCCTCAACGACCTCGAAGCGGGCAAATATCTTTCCCATCCCGATCCGGTGCGTCGCGCCCAGATCCAGATGAAGACGCATCTGCCGAAGCGCTTCTACAAGGCCGCCTCTGTCGCACCTGTCGACAATGGGTTTGCCGTGCATCTCGACGGCAAGCCGGTGCGCACCCCGAGCAAGGCGCTGCTGGCGCTGCCTACCGAGGCAGCAGCAGTGCTTGTCGCCGACGAATTCGCCGCCCAAAGCGAGACCATCGATCCGGTGACCATGCCGGTGATGCGTCTCGTCAACACCGCCATCGACGGTGTCGCCAGCGACCCCCAGGCGGTGCTGGAGGATATCCTGCGCTTTGCCTCATCCGATCTGCTCTGCTATCGCGCCGACGCACCGCAAGGGCTGGTGGAGCGGCAGAGCCAGCATTGGGACCCGGTGATAGACTGGGTGAGGGGAACACTCGGGGTCCGCTTCAATCTCGCCGAGGGCATCATCCATGTCGAGCAGCCGCGCGAGACCATCGCCGTGCTGGGCAGCCATCTTGCCCAGCGAACAGAGCCGCTGCGGCTCGCCGCCATCCATGTGATGACGTCGCTGACCGGTTCGGCTCTGCTGGCGCTGGCTGTCGATTTCGGCGAACTCGATGCCGATCCTGCCTGGGCCGCTGCCCATGTCGACGAGGACTGGCAGATCGAGCATTGGGGGCAGGATGCGGAGGCCGTTGCCCGCCGCGCGGCTCGCAAGCGCGACATGATGGCTGCTGTCGGCCTGCTGGAAGCGCTCAAGCGCTAAGGAGTTTTCCCAGCTCGCCCGGATTCATCCCGCAGTGCACCTAATACCAAAGTCATAATCCCAAAGACGCGCTGCCTTTGGCAGGCGCTTTCTGTCATTTTTCCGAATGGCTGTCGTTGAGTCCGTGCTCGGAGGAGAACGCGGACGGTGTCGCGCAGCATCGAGAACGGGTCTCACGGGAGGATAACGCAATGGCAATCGCATCGACCGCCGGCGGAGCAAGCCGCGGCATGACGCGGGAGGAGAAGAAAGTCATCTTCGCTTCCTCGCTCGGCACCGTTTTCGAATGGTATGATTTCTATCTCTACGGCGCATTGGCCGGAGCGATCGGCGCGGCATTCTTCGCCTCCTATCCAGAGGCGACTCGCAACATCTTCACGCTGCTGGTTTTCGCCGCCGGCTTCCTGGTGCGCCCGTTCGGCGCGCTGGTGTTCGGTCGCATTGGCGATCTCGTCGGCCGCAAATACACATTTCTTGTCACCATCCTGATCATGGGCCTGTCGACCTTCCTGGTCGGCCTGCTTCCCGGCTCGGCGAACTGGGGCATTGCGGCGCCCATCATCCTGGTCGGGCTGCGCATGCTGCAGGGCCTGGCGCTCGGCGGTGAGTATGGTGGTGCGGCGACCTATGTCGCCGAGCATGCTCCCGACGATCGCCGCGGCTTCTATACGTCGTGGATTCAGACGACGGCGACGCTCGGCCTGTTCCTGTCGCTGATCGTCATCCTGGTCGTGCAGAATTCGCTGAGCAAGGAGGATTTCGCGGCTTGGGGCTGGCGTATTCCGTTCCTGCTCTCGGCCATACTGCTCGGCATATCGGTCTGGATCCGCCTGTCGCTTGCCGAATCGCCGACTTTCCAGCGCATGAAGGACGAGGGCAAGGGCTCCAAGGCGCCGCTGACGGAAGCCTTCGGCCAGTGGAAGAATGCCAAGATCGCGTTGCTCGCGTTGTTCGGCCTCACCGCCGGCCAGGCTGTGGTCTGGTACAACGGCCAGTTCTACGCGCTGTTCTTCCTGGCGAATGTGCTCAAGGTCGACCCACAGTCGGTCAACATCATGATCGCGATTGCGCTGGCGCTCGGCGCGGTCTTCTTCGTCGTGTTCGGCTGGCTATCCGACAAGATCGGCCGCAAGCCGATCATCATGGCCGGTCTCGCGCTGGCGATCGTCACCACCTTCCCGCTGTTCAAGGCGCTGACATGGGCCGCCAACCCGGCGCTCGCCACCGCCCAGCAGAACACGCGTGCGACGGTGACCGCTGCTCCGGGGGACTGCAAGTTCCAGTTCAATCCAACCGGAACACGCAAGCCTCTCACCTCGTGCGATATTGCGACGGACTTCCTGGCCAAAAGCTCGGTGCCCTATGATATCGTCACGACAGCGGCAGCGGGAACAGCGGCCAGCGTCAAGATCGGCGCCGAGACCGTGACGTCTTACGACGCCGTGGCGGCCGCTGATAAGGCTGCTCCAAGCGATGCGGCTTTCAAGAAGGCGATCAACCTGGCGCTTCAGGACGGCGGTTACCCGCTGAAGCGTGCTGCCGCCAAGGTTGCTGACCAAAAGCTCGACGCCTTTGTCGCGGCCAATCCCGAACTGAAGCTCGACGCGGCAGCCATTCGCGCCGGTGAAAAGGCCACTGTCCCGCTCGCCCAGGCGGTCAAGGACAAGCTGCTGACGGCCGATGAGGCTGCCGGCGCCACGGACGTGACCGTCTACAGTGTTCCGGCGGCCGGTGCGTTCGCGATGTTTGCCGACCCGGCGGCGGTCAACTGGGCAAAGGTCATCGGCATCCTGTTCATCCTGGTCCTCTACGTGACCATGGTCTACGGGCCGATCGCGGCGATCCTGGTCGAGATGTTCCCGACCCGCATCCGCTATACCGGCATGTCGCTGCCCTATCACATCGGGAATGGCTGGTTCGGCGGCCTGCTGCCGGCGATCGTGTTCGCGCTCAGCGCCTCCAAGGGCGATATCTACTACGGCCTCTGGTATCCGGTGGTGATCGCGGCGATGTCGCTGATCATCGGCATGATCTTCGTCAGGGATACGCTGGGAACCAACCTGCACGACAAGCAGTAGCTGACAGCTCCAGCATACAAAGATAAAGCCCGGCGCGAGCAATCGCGCCGGGCTTCCTCTTTTCAGGCCAATTATCCGTTGACGAGGGCTGCTGCCCCTCTGTGTCAGCTCTTGCGGCCCCGGGCCTCATCCTCGATGGCTGCCTCATGGTACCAGCCGTCGCCGAAGTCTGCGCGGGCACCACGCAGCGAGGCAAGCTCTGCCGCAAACTTAGCCCTTCCGCTCAAATTTGAGGCAGAGAGGCGCGCTGCCGCCGGGAACATCAGAATTTTGGCCGACGGTCGTGTGGAAATGATTTCCATGCCGGATTCCTTTCTTCCGCCGAACCTTTTCGATTCAACTTGGTCCAAAGATAAGGTCTGCAATCAAGTTAGGCAATATGCCTATGAAAAGACCAGTATTTGCACACTATTTGTGCAAATAACGATTGTGATGGATCCGGGCGCATTGCTTAGGCGCTCACCGACTTTCGAGCGGATGCCGCGTCAATTTTGCCGCACCCTCCGGACCAAGAATGGCACACGAATTGCATTTTAAGTGTGCGGCAGGCCGTCTGCTGACGGCAGACGCATGTCGACGCCGTTCAGTGTTCGGTGATCAAGCAACGAGAGGCTAGAATGACGAAATACAAGCTCGAGTATATCTGGCTCGATGGATATACCCCGGTCCCCAACCTTCGCGGCAAGACGCAGATCAAGGAATTCGCCGAATTCCCTGATCTTGAGCAGCTGCCGCTGTGGGGCTTCGATGGTTCCTCGACCCAGCAGGCCGAAGGGCACAGCTCCGATTGCGTGCTGAAGCCGGTTGCGGTCTATCCGGATCCCGCCCGCACCAACGGCGTGCTGGTCATGTGCGAAGTCATGATGCCCGATGGCGTGACGCCGCACGCATCCAACAAGCGCGCCACCATCCTCGATGACGAGGGCGCCTGGTTCGGCTTCGAGCAGGAATATTTCTTCTACAAGGACGGCCGGCCGCTCGGCTTCCCCGAGAGCGGCTATCCCGCACCCCAGGGCCCGTACTACACCGGCGTCGGCTATTCCAATGTCGGCTCCATTGCGCGCCAGATCGTCGAGGAGCATCTCGACCTCTGCCTCGCCGCCGGCATCAACCACGAAGGCATCAACGCCGAAGTTGCCAAGGGCCAGTGGGAATTCCAGATTTTCGGCAAGGGCTCCAAGAAAGCCGCCGACCAGATGTGGATGGCCCGCTACCTCATGCAGCGCCTGACCGAGAAGTACGGCATCGACATCGAATACCACTGCAAGCCGCTCGGCGACACCGATTGGAACGGCTCGGGCATGCACGCCAACTTCTCGACCTCCTATATGCGCGAAGTCGGCGGCAAGGCCTATTTCGAAGCGCTGATGGCGGCTTTCGACAAGAACCTGATGGACCACATCGCCGTCTACGGTCCCGACAACGACAAGCGTCTGACCGGCAAGCACGAGACCGCGCCGTGGAACCGGTTCAGCTATGGCATTGCCGACCGTGGCGCCTCGATCCGCGTGCCGCATTCCTTCATCAAAAGCGACTACAAGGGTTATCTGGAAGACCGCCGTCCGAACTCGCAGGGCGACCCCTACCAGATCGCCTCGCAGATCCTGAAGACGATCGCCTCGGTTCCGGCAAGCGCCCAGGTTTCGGCCGCCGCGTAAGCGTTTCGGACTGCATGACAAGAAGACCCCGGCGTTTCGCGCCGGGGTTCTTTTTTGGCCGTTACCCGGCTGACGGCATTCCTGGGAAAACATACCCAGAAAAAGTCAGGGAATTCACGCGGTCGCAAATCGCCCGGGAGTTCTTGCCGCAGCCATGTGAGCCTCCGGCGATCACTCGCTATAAAGCCCGGAAAAGCGCCTTTTCCAGCCCTTATCCGGGGCAAAGGGCCTTCCATAAGCATCTGTTCATACAGCAGAATCGGCCATTCGCGGCCCGGCTTGCGACGTTGACAGATCACGCTACGGCATGCGTATTCGCAGGCCTTGGGGTTACGTCACGCAATGCTGTTCGGACGGGCGGGGTTTTCTGAACGGCGGCATTGGCGTGGGCGCCGGACGAGCGGTCACTGTAGCCTGAGACAGTGCTCCGCTCGCTCCTGGCTCCAACGTTGGCGACCGAGCGGCCGCCTTGATCTTCACTGGACATCGCCGAGTAGTGATTGAAGTCACCGGACCGACGCTCAAGCCGGCCGCTCCGATGGACCGTAGGTCCAAGAATCCGGGCATCGTGCGATCGCCGAAGACGAAAGGCGGATACGGGCGCGCATGCGGCTGCCGCGCAGGCGAGACATGCCGGTCGGCTGGCAATTCCTATTGGAGCGCAGCAAAAAGCCCTTGAAAGAGGGAAGTCTTTCAAGGGCTTGGTTATGGCGAATCTTAGGCTGAGATTGAAGCCTCAGACGGAGTAGTACATGTCGTATTCGACCGGATGCGGGGTCATTTCGAAGCGCATCACTTCGGCCATCTTCAGCTCGATGTAGCTGTCGATCTGGTCGTCGTCGAAGACGCCGCCAGCCTTCAGGAAGCCACGGTCCTTGTCGAGGCTCTGCAGGGCTTCTCGCAGCGAACCGCAGACGGTCGGGATCTTTTTCAACTCCTTCGGCGGCAGGTCGTAGAGATCCTTGTCCATCGGCTGGCCGGGATGGATCTTGTTCTTGATGCCGTCGAGGCCGGCCATCAGCAGGGCGGAGAAGGCGAGGTAGGGATTCGCGCCCGGATCGGGAAAGCGGACCTCGACGCGCTTGGCCTTCGGCGACGAGCCGAACGGGATGCGGCAGGACGCCGAGCGGTTGCGCGCCGAATAGGCGAGCAGAACCGGCGCTTCGTAACCCGGCACCAGGCGCTTGTAGGAATTGGTCAGCGGGTTGGTAAAGGCGTTGATCGCCTTGGCATGCTTGATGACGCCGCCAATGAAGAAGAGGCAGTTTTCCGACAGACCTGCATATTCATTGCCGGCGAAGGTCGGCTTGCCGTTCTTCCAGATCGACATGTGGACGTGCATGCCCGAGCCGTTGTCGCCGAAGATCGGCTTCGGCATGAAGGTGGCCGTCTTGCCATAGGCGTTGGCGACCTGGTGGACGACATATTTGTAGATCAGCATCTTGTCGGCGTTGCGCACCAGTGCGTCGAACTTGATGCCGAGTTCGTGCTGGGCCGCCGCCACCTCATGGTGATGCTTTTCGACGCGCACGCCCATCTCGGCGAGCACGGTCAGCATTTCCGAGCGCATGTCCTGCGCGCTGTCGATCGGCGGCACCGGGAAGTAGCCGCCCTTGACGCGCGGACGGTGGCCGAGATTGCCGGTCTCGTAGTCGGTGTCGTCGTTCGACGGCAGTTCCGTGGAGTCGAGCTTGAATCCGGTGTTGTAGGGATCGGCCTTGTACTTCACGTCGTCGAACACGAAGAACTCGGCTTCCGGGCCGACATAGATGGTGTCGCCGATGCCTTCGGCCTTCATGTAGGCCTCGGCCTTCTTGGCCGTACCGCGCGGATCGCGGTTGTAGGATTCACCCGAAACCGGATCGAGGATGTCGCACAGGATGACCATGGTCGACTGCGCGAAGAACGGGTCCATGTGGACAGTGTCCGGATCGGGCATCAGCACCATGTCGGACTCGTTGATGGCCTTCCAGCCGGCAATCGACGAGCCGTCGAACATCACGCCATCGGCGAACATGTCTTCCTCGACCTCGATGACATCCATCGTCACGTGTTGCAGCTTGCCCTTCGGGTCTGTGAAGCGCAGGTCGACGAATTTCACGTCGTTGTCCTTGATCTGCTTCATGATGTCTTTGGCTGTCGTCATGTCATGTATCCCTGTTTGATGACGTTTTTTGTTGATGACGTTTTCAGGAGGAGGGCCGGTCAGGTCAGACCGCGTCCATGCCCGTTTCGCCGGTGCGGATTCGCACAACTTCCTCGATATTGGAAACGAAGATCTTGCCGTCACCGATGCGGCCCGTCTGGGCCGCCTTGCGGATGGCCTCAATGGCGCCTTCGACCGCGTCGTCGCCAAGCACGACCTCGATCTTCACCTTGGGCAGGAAATCGACGACATATTCGGCGCCGCGATAGAGTTCGGTGTGGCCCTTCTGACGACCGAAGCCTTTTGCCTCGGTGACAGTGATGCCTTGCAGTCCGGCTTCCTGAAGCGCTTCCTTCACTTCGTCCAGCTTGAATGGCTTGATGATCGCTTCGATCTTTTTCATGTAAAAAGTGGCCTCCACTGCCAAAAAAACGGGTTGTGACCCCCCGCTTGCGCCTCCATCAAGCACGAACTGTGCCAATTCAGCGGATTCTAAGCGGTCTCATAAGATTTCAAAGCCGCGCCGCACCGGGATGCAAATTCGCGTCATTCACTGCACCGGAAGCGGCATGGGCTGCCAGAGCCTACACAGCGCCAACACCCGCGTCCGCACAAAAATCAGGCACATCGCCTATCCCGCAGGCAATTTTCTGCCCGCGATGCCTTCGTCCCGACGTTATGGCCGCAGATCTCGGCAACTCCCCCTTGTTTGCTTAGGATCGAAATTGGACAATGCTTGATAGCATGCGGATCGGCAATCCATGAGCAACGAACTTCTTGTCCCCGCCGAAATGACCGCGGCTGATCGGCTGACGATCGCGGCCGGTCCGGCCGATGGAATCAGCCTGATGCGGCGCGCGGGCGAAGCGGTCGCGGCCGAGGTTCTCAAGCGCTATCCCTCGGCAAAGCACATCCATGTGCTGTGCGGGCCCGGCAACAACGGCGGCGATGGCTATGTCGTCGCCCGCCTCCTGGCCGGCAGCGGCGTCGGCACAACGATCTGGTCATCCGGAGCGCCGAGGCCGGAAAGCGATGCGGCGCTCGCCGCCGCGGAATCACTGATCAAGTCCCGGCCGCTGTCCGATTTCGACGCCGAGTTCGGCTCGATCGTGATCGACGCGCTCTATGGGGCAGGGCTGTCCAAGCCGCTTTCCGGCGATGCCGCGAAGGCCGTCGATACCGTGACAGCCCTGCGCCTGCCTGTGGTCGCGATCGACCTGCCGTCGGGCGTCTCAGGTGCCAGCGGCGAAATATTGGGCAGGGCGTTTCGTGCCGAGGTCACCGTCACCTTCGCGCGGAAAAAGCCCGGCCACTTGCTGCTGCCGGGGCGCGGGCAATGCGGTGAAATCGTGCTCGCCGATATCGGCATCGATGACGGCATCATCGCCAAGCTCGCTGTCTCGACCTTCGAGAATGTGCCGGACCTGTGGTTGCGGGAATTTCCCCTGCCGGCGGTCGATGCGCACAAATACAAGCGCGGCCATGTCGGCGTCTTTTCCGGCGGTCCCAGTGCTACCGGCGCGGCGCGGCTGTCGGCGATGGCCGCCGCTAGATGCGGGGCAGGGGCGGTCACCGTGCTGTCGCCTGGCAATGCCATGCAGGTGAACGCGACACACCTGACCTCGATCATGCTGCGAGAGGCGGGGTCACTTGAGGAGGTGCAGGAATTTCTGACGGCGCGCCATCCCGAGGCGCTGGTGTTTGGACCGGGGCTCGGGCCAAAGCCCAAGGTCGGCGATTTCGCCCTGCAACTGATCAAGACCTTGGCGGAGGGTGCACGCGCATCGCAAACCGCAAACCACGGAGGAGCGATCGTGCTTGATGCTGACGCCATTACATCTATGGCCCATCAGCCGCAGTCGCTGTTCGAAGCCGCCCGTCACCTGAACGCGCCAGCGTTGGTGATCACGCCGCATGAGGGTGAATTCGGCCGCTTGTTTCCAGATATCGCCGGGGACAAAACCATGTCGAAATTGGACAAGGCGCGGGCGGCCGCAGCGCGGGCCAATGCCGTCATCGTCTACAAGGGCGCCGACACGGTCATAGCAGCGCCCGATGGCAAAGCGGCGATCAACTCCAACGGTGCACCGTGGCTGGCCACAGCCGGGTCAGGCGACGTGCTGTCGGGCATCATTGCCGGTTTGCTCGCACAAGGCATGCCGCCCTTGGAGGGCACCTGCGCGGCGGTGTGGCTGCATGCCGAAGCCGGCAGCCGGTTCGGACCCGGCTTGATCGCCGAGGATCTGCCGCTGGCGCTGCTGCCGGTGTTGCGTGAACTCTTCGACGCGCGCATGGCTGTTCCATGAACCGCGCCCTGGCTCTGCTGCTTGCCACAGTCTTTGCCGTCTTCGTGGCGTCGACGGCGCGCGCCGAGGGCCCTTTGATCATCGTCGACGATCCGGCGGTGCTCGCCGCACTCGATGCCAAGGGTTTCGGCTTCGTCGACGTTTTCGGCGTCGACGGCGAGGACGGTCTAAAGACGCTTTACGACGAGGCACCCGCCTATCACGCCATCGTCGACATCGTTGCCTCTGATGTTGCGGCATTGCGCGCCGAGATGAAAGCCGGTGGGCGGCCGCTCTACGAGATAACCGACGGCAATGTCGGCCGCATCATGGACATGCGCTGGCTGAAGACCGATGCCGCGCGCCTCCGGTTGGTCGGCATCGTCAACCGGCTCGACCGTCGCGATTTCACGCGGCTGCAAGGCGACAGGAACTGCGGCGAGGTGCGCTTCGTCTACCGCCTGGCCTACAGTTTTCGCAAGAACGGCAAGCTGCTGGCATCGCGCCTGCCGTTCAATTTCAATGCCGTCTACAGCGCCGCGCCCGATGCCGACGGCGGCTGCGTCGGTACTGCCGGACGCTGGACGCCACAGCTTGACGAGAGCGTCGATGCCGGCTGGCTGACCGGCGGGCCGCTGGAGAAGGCCGGGCTGACCTTCAAGCAGCTGGAGCTCAACGCGCAGGTGGTGCGCTTCCCCTCCGGACAGGAAACCGAGTTCGGTGGCCAAGCCGCCTATCTCATGCGGGTATTCGGCATCGATGGCGCTGCTATCAGCGAGAAGCCGCTGGAGAACACGCCCGACACCGCACGGCTCTCGCAGGACGCGGCGCTGAAAGCACGGCTTGCCGCCTATGTCGGCGCCAATCTGCCGGCGGTCGATGAAGGCGTTTATGAAATTCCCGACGAGTTCCTGGCCAGAAAGATTATTTCATGGTCGACCTTCGGCAGTGCGCGGCAGGCCAATCACCCGTTTACGCAATTATTCCGACCTGAGGAATTCGCATCGCTCGATTATTCCGCGCTGAAACTCGTGCGCACGCCGGAAGCGCTGGTCGAACGATTGGACAATGGCGCCTGCCAGGGGTGCCATCAGGCCGGTTCGACCGCCGGTTTCCATTTCATCGGGCTAGACGACAAGACGACATCGCCGTTGAACCGCATCGAGGTCGGGGTTTCGCCGCATCTTCATGCCGAGATCCCGCGGCGCCAGGCGTGGCTGGCCGCCACGGCCGAAGGCAAGCAGCCGAACCGCTTCCGTCCGCTCTCCTTTGCGCCGCCGGCGGTCTGGACGAACGCCGGCGCGGTCGATTACGCGCCGGCGGAGATGGCCATGCCGTGCCTGATGCAGGAAGATGCGACCCGCTTCGGCGCGACTTGGCAGTGCAGCAGTGATACCATCTGCACGCCGCTGGCCACCGCTTCGGGCGTGCACACGAAACTGGCGCAATGCCTGCTGCCCAAGGACAGCGAAAAAATGTTTTCCGGCCATCCCTGCCTGACCGGCTCGATCGCCAGCAACGCGGCGCAGCCTTTCAACGACCGCTACAGCATATCAGGCCAGTTCGCGGCCTTCGCGCCTGACGTCTCGCGCACCGCTTACACCTGCCGGCCGCCGAAGATCGGCGTGCCCGCCGGGATTGCCTATCGCGGCTGCAACGACAAGGACCGTACATTTGCCGCCTTCAAAGTCGGCAAGCCTCTGCCGCACGAGATCTGCGGGCTGGTCGGCGGCAAGAAATTCGATATCTGCGTAGCCACCAATAATTTCGACCAATGTCTTGGCGGCGCCGTCAATCGCGGCAACCGGCCGGCCTGTTCGGCCGATCATTTCTGCCGCGAGGACTATATGTGCCAGTCGCTGCCGCCGGACACGCCGGGCATCGGCAAAGTGAAAGGCATCGGCTTCTGCTCGCCGACTTATTTCATCTTCCAGATGCGCATCGACAACCACGCAACGCCATGGGGCAGCCCTGTCCGTGCCACGATGGGAGCGGGGTTTGGTGCGGCGGAAGAGGAGTGAGCTGCCCGACGGTTACCTCCTCGGATAGATGCCCAGCCACGCCTCACAGCGGGATGTTGTCGTGCTTCTTCCAGGGGTTCTGCATGTCCTTGTTGCGCAGCATGCGCAGCGCGCGCGCGATGCGGCGGCGGGTCGAGTGCGGCATGATCACCTCGTCGACATAGCCGCGTTCGGCAGCGACGAAAGGCGACAGGAAGCGATCCTCGTAAGCCTTTGTGTGGGCCGCGATTTTTTCCGCGTCGCCGATGTCCTTGCGGTAGATGATCTCGACCGCTCCCCTGGCGCCCATCACCGCGATCTGCGCGGTCGGCCAGGCGTAGTTCATGTCGCCGCGCAGATGCTTTGACGCCATCACGTCATAGGCGCCGCCATAGGCTTTGCGGGTGATGACGGTGATCTTCGGCACGGTGGCCTCGGCATAGGCGAACAGGAGTTTCGCGCCATGCTTGATCAGCCCGCCATATTCCTGCGCCGTACCCGGCAGGAAGCCGGGGACATCGACGAAGGTGACGATCGGGATCGAAAAACAATCGCAGAAGCGCACGAAACGGGCCGCCTTGCGGCTGGCGTCGGAATCGAGCACGCCGGCCAATACCATTGGCTGGTTGGCGACGAAGCCGACGGTGCGGCCCTCGACGCGCCCGAACCCGGTGACGATGTTCTTGGCGAAGTTCTGCTGGATCTCGAAGAAGTCGCCTTCGTCGACAACTTTCATGATCAGTTCCTTGATGTCGTAGGGCTTGTTGGCGTTGTCGGGAATCAGCCGGTCGAGCGACAAATCATGGTCGGTGACCGACTGGTAGCATTCGATCTCGGGAAGCTCCGACGTGTTGGAGGCCGGCAACAGGTCGACCAGCCGGCGCATCTGCAACAGCGCCTCGACGTCATTGTCATAGGCGCCGTCGGCGATCGAGGATTTCGTCGTGTGGACGGAGGCGCCGCCGAGGCTCTCGGCGGTCACCGTCTCGTTGGTCACAGTCTTCACCACATCCGGCCCAGTAACGAACATGTAGGAAGTGTCGCGCACCATGAAGATGAAGTCGGTCATGGCAGGCGAATAGACGTCGCCGCCGGCGCACGGTCCCATGATGACGGAAATCTGCGGAATGACGCCTGAGGCCAGCACGTTGCGCTGAAAAATCTCGGCATAGCCGCCGAGTGCTGCCACGCCTTCCTGGATGCGCGCGCCGCCAGCATCGTAGAGGCCGATGATCGGCGCCCGGTTGCGGAGCGCCATCTCCTGCACCTTGATGACCTTCTCGGCATGCGCTTCCGACAGCGAGCCGCCGAATACGGTAAAGTCCTTGGCGAAGAGGTAGACCGGGCGGCCGTTGACGGTGCCCCAGCCGGTGACGACGCCGTCGCCGGCGATCTTGGTGTTCTCCATGCCGAAGTCGGTCGAGCGGTGCTCGACATACATGTCGAATTCCTCGAACGAGCCCTCGTCGAGAAACACCTCGATGCGTTCGCGCGCGGTGAGCTTGCCCTTCTTGTGCTGGGCATCGATGCGGACCTGGCCGCCGCCCATGCGGGCGATCTCGCGGCGGCGCTCGAGTTCCTTGAGAACGTCTTTCATCGATTACCTCCCAAGCCAGCGGCATTTCGTCGTAATCGTGCCGGCAAGCGAGCGCAAGCGGCGCTTGCGCCACGGGCTTTGCTGCGCTGCAACATGAAGCCCCTTGCAATTGAGGGCGAACTCAGCCATATGCAGCCCATAGGCGCTTGGGCCGGGAACGAATCCGGCCTTCTCGACGAATGAGACTGGTTGCGTCTGTTTTCCCTCTTTCCGGTATATCGGCCCTTTTTCCGGTAAATCACAAAGCGGCGAAAAAGCCCCGTGGCATGATGCCTGCGGGCACGACAGCGCAGCCGAGTGGACGAATACGTCCGCCCGCCTTGTCGTTCATCACAGATTTTTCGACGGCAGGTTGCGCCCTGCCGCCATTGATGTTTGCGGCCAGAAGCCGCGTGAAAGAAGATTATTTTGACCAACGAAAACACTTTGCCCGGTAGCACTGCGGAACTCACCGGTTTCGCGGCACTGGGTATTACGGGCGCGCTGCTCAAGGCCACCCACAACGCCGGCTTCGCCGAGCCGAAGCCGATCCAGGCACAGGCGATCCCGCCGCAGATGGAAGGCCGTGACATTTTCGGCATTGCCCAGACCGGCTCCGGCAAGACTGCGGCCTTCGCGCTGCCGATCTTGTCGAAGATCATTGCGCTTGGCACCAAGCGCCGGCCGAAGACGGCACGTGCGCTTATCCTGGCGCCGACGCGCGAACTCGCCGTGCAGATCGAAGACACGATCAAGATCCTCGCCAAGGGCGCGCATGTCTCGACCGCGCTCGTTCTTGGCGGCGTGTCCCGCTTCAGCCAGGTGAAGAAGGTTGCTCCCGGCGTCGACATCCTGATCGCCACGCCCGGCCGGTTGACCGATCTTGTGCGTGAGGGCGATCTCGTGCTTGCCGACACCAAATGGCTGGTGCTGGACGAAGGCGACCGCATGCTCGACATGGGCTTCATCAACGACGTCAAGCGCATCGCCAAGGCGACCGCGCCCGACCGTCAGACGGTGCTGTTCTCGGCGACCATGCCCAATGAAATCGCCGAACTGGCCAAGGGCCTGCTGAAGAACCCGATTCGTGTCGAAGTCGCGCCGCAAAGCACGGCGGCGGCCGAGATCGTGCAGGGCGTCGTCTTTGCCCGCACCAAGCAGAAGCGCCAGGTGTTGTCGACGATGCTCGCCGACGAGGCGATGAAGTCCGTCATCATCTTTTCGCGCACCAAGCATGGTGCCGACAGGGTGACCAAGGACCTCGAGCGCGATGGCTTCAAGGCCGCCGTCATCCACGGCAACAAGTCGCAGAACGCCCGCCAGAAAGCGCTGAACGATTTCCGCGACGGCTCGGTGCGCATTCTGGTGGCGACCGACATCGCGGCGCGCGGCATCGACGTGCCCGGCATCAGCCATGTCGTGAATTTCGACCTGCCTGATGAAGCCGAGAGCTACGTCCACCGCATCGGCCGTACCGGCCGCAACGGCATGGACGGCATCGCGATAACGCTTTGCGATCCTTCCGAGAACAGCAAGCTGCGCCAGGTCGAGCGCATCATCCGCACCAAGCTGCCGATCGTTGCCGACCATCTCGGCAGCCCCGATCCGCTGCGCAATCCGGCTGAAAAGAACGAGCGATTCGAGCCGGCCAATGATCGCAACGACCGCAATGGCCGTCGCGACGGCAGGCGGCCCGGTGGCGAGAACAAGGGCAACGGCTTTGGCAAGAAGCGCTTCGGCGACAAGCCGGCCTTCGCAGGCGAGCGCAAGCCTGATGGCGCCAAGCCGGCCTTCAAGGGCAACAACAAGCGCCGCTTCGGCGGCAAGCGTCCGGCGGCGCGGGCTGCGTAAGTAGGCAGCGCTGTAGTCAATCAAGCTCAGGCTGGCTGACTGCCGGGACAGACCAAGGAAAGGGCGGCTGAAGCGATGCTTCGGTCGCCTTTTTCGTCTGCCTACTTCACCACCGCTTCGATCCAGACGGCGATCCTTTGCGCCAGAAACGCCGTGGTCGATGGCGACAGCGCGCCGCCGGCAATGACGTGATTGTCCGGGTCGCCGGTGTCGTCGACCGGAACCAGTTCATGCGGCGCCCCCCAGCGCCCGGCAATCTCGCGGGTGCGATCGGCCCGCACCACTTTGTCCGAATCAGAAAAGATGAACAGTGCAGGGGTGGTCGCCTTCTCCACCGGCGCGCCATAGGCAAGCTCGGTCAGCGCCTGCATCGGCAAGGTCGCTTCGATCGGATAGCGGGTGGTCCAGAATTTTTCATGCAGCGCGTTGCGCGGCACGAAGCTGTGTTCCTTGCCGGCGACCAGCCTGGCGATCTGTTTGCCCCACGGCATGGTCAGGATCTCGGCGCCCGAAGCCTTGACGCCGAAATTCGGCGAGATGAACGCGATCGCCGCCACCCCGTCCGATGCACCGGGCTGCGTTGCCGCCCAGACCGCCAGCGAGCCGCCGGTCGACGTCGAGATGACGATCACCTTGTCGCCGATCGCCCGGCCAATGGCGAGTGCCTCCTCATAGTCGTTGATCCAGGCGTTGATGCTGCCTTGCGTCATCGCCGCGCCATCCTGCCCGTGACCGGTAAGGCGTGTGTAGAAGAGATTGGCGTCAAGCTGTTCCGCCACTTCGTCCGGCAGCGGGCGGATTTCGCCCTTCGATGCGGAAAAGCCGTGGATGTAGACGATCGACAGCGGGGTCCTGGCATGCACCAACGGATCGGCCCAGACGATCTCTTTTTCCAGCCCGTCACGGATTCCGGGGATGGCGGCTTCCGCCTTTGCCACATAGGCCTGCGGATCGTCAGCAATGAGCGAGGGATCGAAACGGATCGTGGTGTCGACGCGAACGCGCGGGCCGAGCACGAAGGCCAGTGCGAGAATGGCGACAAGGCCCAGCACAGCAAGCACGATCCGTCGCCCCATCGCAGACTCCACGCGGCATTTGTCTCAACCATGGCGACGGCGGCCCGAAACGGGGAGCCTGCCAATTTCGCAGGCGTCCTATTCGATCGGCGGCTTGCGGTCGTAGTGTAGCGGCCGCGCCTTCCAACTGGTCATCAGGCTGATAAACCCTCTGCACAGCGGCCTCGGCAGCAGGCCGAGCAGTTTCAGGGGCCAGCTTGTCCGGCGCGGGAAATGGACTTCGAAGCCGCCGGACTTGATGCCCCGCGCCATGCGCCGCGACGCGCGGCTGACCGGCATCAGTCCCGGCATCGGCAGCATGTTCTTCTCGGTCAGCGGGGTGTCGATGAAGCCGGGATTGAACACCTGAATGCGTACGTTCATCTTGTCGAAATCATACTTCAGCGACTCGGCCAGGATGTTGATGGCCGCCTTGGTGCCGCCATAGGCGGCCGTTGTCGGCCAGCCGAAATAGGATGTCACGGAGCCGACCAGCACGACATGGCCGCGCGCCCGCACACGCATGCGTTCGACCGCGGGCACGAGGCCGTTGATGATGCCGAAATAATTGACCTCGAAGGACCGCCGAAAGTCGTTGACGACAAGATTCTCCCCCGGCGTCGAAATGTAGTTCCCTGCATTGAAGATGGCGAGCACGATGGGACCGAGTTCCTTCTCGATCGCGGCGACGGTTCTTGCCATGCGCGGCTCGTCGGTGACATCGCAAGGAAAGGCCGTGACACTGCCCGGCATCTGCGCGGTCTCGACGACAAGCGTGTCGATCGGATCGTCGTCAAGCGCCGTCACCGCGACGGCATAGCCCTGGGACGCAAGATCCCTGGCCAGCGCTCGGCCGATGCCGCTTGAGCCGCCCGTGATCCAGGCGACGCCGTGCTTCGGGTTGGCCCGGTAGAGTGTCATGCTGCGCCCTGCGAAATGTTGGTGCTTTGCTCTAGCGGTGAAGAAATCGAATGAAAAGGGTGCTTTTCATCGCCGTGCGGAAATGAACTGTGGGGCATGAAGGCAATGTTGAGAAGCGTTGGCGCGATAACAGTGCCGCAAATGCGACTGGACCAGACAAATTCTTGCCTTGAAACCGCAGCTTCGGGTTTCTAGGGTTTCGGCGCACCTACACAAGGAATCCTGAATGCCCCGTTCTGTGATCGACGCGATCGGCAACACGCCTCTGATCCGCCTCAACAAAGCTTCGGAACAAACCGGTTGCGAGATCCTGGGCAAGGCCGAATTCATGAATCCGGGCCAGTCGGTCAAGGATCGCGCGGGCCTGTTCATCATCCGCGACGCCGAGAAGCGTGGGCTGCTGAAGCCCGGCGGTGTGATCGTCGAGGGAACGGCGGGCAATACCGGCATCGGGCTGACGTTGGTCGCCAAGGCGCTCGGCTATCGCACCGTCATCGTCATCCCGGACACACAGAGCCAGGAGAAGAAGGACACGATCAAACTGCTCGGCGCCGAACTGATCGAAGTGCCGGCCGTGCCCTACAGGAATCCCAACAATTACGTGAAACTGTCGGGGCGGTTGGCCGAGCAACTGGCAAAGACAGAACCGAACGGCGCCATCTGGGCCAACCAGTTCGACAATGTCGCCAACCGTGACGGCCATATCCGCACCACGGCGGAGGAAATCTGGAACCAGACCGGCGGCAAGGTCGACGGCTTTGTCTCGGCGGTCGGTTCGGGCGGCACGCTGGCCGGCGTCGCCTCCGGACTGAAAGCCAAAAGCCGGGATGTGAAGATCGCGCTCGCCGATCCGCTGGGGGCCGCGCTCTATTCTTTCTACACCAGCGGCGAGCTGAAGTCCGAAGGCAGCTCGATCACCGAAGGCATCGGGCAGGGGCGCATCACCGCCAACCTCGAAGGGTTCACGCCGGATTTTTCATTCCAGATCCCCGATGAGGATGCGCTGCCGATCGTCTTCGACCTGATCCAGGAAGAGGGCCTTTGCGTCGGCGGCTCGACCGGCATCAACATAGCCGGCGCGATCCGTCTGGCCAGGGAATTGGGTCCCGGCCACACCATCGTGACCATTCTTTGTGATTATGGCACGCGCTATCAATCAAAACTGTTCAACCCGGAATTCCTGCGCGAGAAGCAGCTGCCGGTGCCAAGCTGGATGGAGCTGAAGAGCACAATTCCGGTGCCGTTCGAAAAGGTCGCGTGATGGCAAACAGGACGGACGCCCTGTTTCGCGACGATGCCTACCTGCGGACGGCGGACGCAACGGTCGTTGCCGTCAACGATCGCGGCGGTATCATCCTCGACCGCACGATCTTCTACGCCACTTCGGGTGGCCAACCGGGCGATACCGGTTATCTCGAGCGTGGCGACGGCAGCCGCATCGCCATTGCCGCCACCCTCACCGGTGAGACCAAGGACGAGATCATACACGTGCCAGCGCCGGAGCAGGCGGTTCCGCAGGTGGGCGAGGCGCTGAGGCTGGCGATCGACTGGGAGCGGCGGCATCTCCTGATGCGCATGCACGCGGCTTGCCACCTGCTCACCGTCGTCTGTCCATTCCCGATCACCGGTGCCTCGGTCTCCGAGGACGACAGCCGTGTCGACTTCGACGCTCCGGATGCCGGCTTCACCAAGGAGGACGTCACCGCCGGGCTGATGGAACTGGTGCGGGCCGATCATCCGATCTTTGTCAGGCTGATCAGTGACGAGGATCTGGCTGCCAATCCCGGCCTAGTGAAATCCAAGAACGTTCGGCCGCCGGTCGGCACCGGCAAGATCCGCCTGGTCTGTATCGGCGACAACGCCTCGGTGGACAGCCAGCCCTGCGGCGGCACCCATGTGAAGAGCACCGGCGAAGTCGGCGAAATCCACATCGGCAAGATCGAGAAGAAGGGCCGCGAGAACCGGCGCTTCCGCATCCGCTTTGGGCCGATGACGGCAAACTGAACAGGACAGTGATCGCCAAAAAGCGAGCAGGAGAACAAAATGGCCGAGGACAGCCCCTTCACCGTCGACGCAGACTGGCTGCAGCAACGACTCGGCGAGCCGGGCCTGACGATCATCGACGCATCCTGGTATCTCCCGGCGCAGAAGCGCGATGCGCGCGGCGAGTATGAGTCGGCCCACATCCCGGGCGCACGATTTCTCGATCAGGATGCCGTTTCGGACCCGGATTCGCCCCTGCCGCATACCTTGCCGTCGCCGCAGCATTTTGCCCAGTATGTCGGCGCCATGGGTGTTTCGGCCGATGACACCATCGTCGTCTATGATGGTCCGGGTTTCTTCTCGGCGCCCCGGGCGTGGTGGATGTTCCGGGTGATGGGCGTCTTCCAGACCTATATTCTGGATGGCGGCTTCGATGGCTGGAAAGCCGCCGGCAGGCCGGTGACGGCTGAGCCGACCAAGATCGCGCCAAGCGTGTTTCATGCCGATTTCGACCCCGGGCGCGTCGCCAGCCTCGCCGACATGCGCCGGATCGTCGACACCAGGGCAAGCCAGATCGCCGACGCCCGGGGGCCGGGCCGGTTCACCGGCACTGAACCTGAGCCGCGCGCGGGTATCCGCTCCGGCCATATGCCTGGCGCGCGCAATCTGCCCTATTCGGCGCTGTCGGAAAATGGCGAGCTGTTGTCGAAGGACCGCCTGCGCAAGGTGATCGAGGAGGCCGGCATCGATCTGTCGAAACCTGTCGTCACTTCATGCGGCTCCGGTATTACCGCGGCGGTGGTGACGCTGGCGCTGGAAACGCTTGGCCATACGAACAACAGGCTTTACGACGGCTCCTGGACGGAGTGGGGCGGGCTTTCCGACACGCCTGTGGTGACCGGCAAGGAATGAAGACGATGGAAAACGGCACGCTGGAAGACATTGACGTCACGGTGACGTTCCTCGAGATGCATGTGCCGCCGGCCTATTCGCCGCCTGTGCCGTATAACCGTCAGGTCGCGCTGCTGAAGACCAAGGACATTCCGCTGCATTTCTACCGCTATCTGATGGACCGGGTGGGGCGCAAATGGCACTGGGTCAATGTGCTGAGACTGGATGACGACGAGCTTTCGGCCGGCATCCATCGCGAGGACCGCGACATCAGGGTGCTCTACCTCGATGGCGCCCCCGCCGGCTTCTTCGACCTCAAGCCGCATCTGCCGGAGGAAGTCGAGCTTGCCTATTTCGGCATGATGGAACATGCCACCGGGCAAGGCATCGGCCGCTGGTTCCTGGGCTCCGCGATCGCCGCCGCATGGTCGCATGGGCCGAAGCGGGTGACGGTGCAGACCTGCACGCTCGATCATCCGGCGGCTCTGCCGCTCTACCAGAAGCTCGGCTTCGCACCGGTGGCGCAAAAGAGGGAAATCGTCCATCCGCTGCCTTTCACCGAGCGCGCGGCCAGCGTCATGCGGCCCTAGCCGGAAGCTAATACCAGCTCGAATCTGAACCCGTCGTTCATCGGCCCTTCAGGCTGTTTTTGGCATGTTGCCGGCACCATCAATGCGGCCAAGGCCGAAGGAGACGAAGATATGCTGACCCGCCGTACACTTGCCGCCGCGCTGATCGCGGCAATTGCCATGCCAAGCCTGGCCGCAGCCCAGGCGACAACGCCTTCGGCCGCGACGATCGAGCGGAAGCTCGAGGCGGCGCCGCGTGTGAAATTGCGGCCGAACGAGCGCGTCACCATCCGCGAATTCAAGCGGCGCCCGGATTTGCGCCGCATGGCCCGCTCGATCGATATCCAGTCGATCAACTTCGCCTTCGGTTCGGCGGCCATTTCCAGTTCGCAATACGACAAGATCGAGACCATTGCCGACGCGCTGCGGCGCATCCTGCGCCGCGATCGCGGCGCCCGCGTGCTGATCGAGGGCCATACCGACGCCGTCGGCTCCTTCCAGTCGAATCAGGCTCTGTCCGAACAGCGCGCCGCTTCGCTGAAGCGCACATTGGTGCGCGAATTCGGCGTGCCCGGCCATGCCCTGGAAACTGTTGGTTACGGCGAGGAGTTTTTGCTCGTGCGGACGCAGACCGAAAACTGGCAGAATCGCCGGGTGACGCTCCGCCGCTTCGACGATTTCATCCGTTGAGCCGCAGCTCCGACGGGACTTGATGAGAGCCGATCGCCGAGGGGCGACCGGCTCTTCGACATTTGGCAGGAATCGGGTGGGCGGCGAGGGTTCAAGGACATAATTTCCAGTCACGACACCGGAGATTTTTCGATGACCATCCAGTTCAAAGCTTTGCCGACCGAAGATGTCAGGACGTTGCAGCGCAGCGGGATCGATGCTTATGGCCAAATGCCCGAGCGAAAGATCTCCGACGGTGACGGCATGCCTTGCCGGCATTGCTTGAAGAATATAGGAGCCGGCGATGCCTACCTTGTTCTGGCATACAGGCCATTCCCTAGCCTTCAGCCCTACGCCGAAACGGGGCCGATCTTCCTGCATGCCGAGGAATGCGATGGTGCCGCTGAGAGCGAGGCGCTGCCCGAGGTTCTCGATAGCCCTGACTACATCGTGCGCGGCTATGGCAGGGATGATCGTATCGTCTATGGCAGCGGCGGCGTCATCCCGACCACGGCAATTGCTGCACGGGCCGAGACGCTGTTCGAACGCGACGAGATCGCCTACGTCCATGTCCGTTCGGCGCGCAACAATTGCTACCAGTGCCGTATCGAGCGCGCTTGAGGCTGAGATTAGCCGCTGGGAACAGTTGTCGTACTCCCGTCGCATAATCGCGATAGAAAGCCATTGTCGATCGATTTGCCGACCGCGGATGAACCGGCGGCAAATCTCGACATCGAGGAAGCGGGGCTTTGGCTCCGCTTTTTTGTTGCCTGGGCTTTGCGCCGAGGTATTCCGCGCAACAAAAAAGCCCGCCGGCATGGCCGACGGGCTGCAACTGTTTGGCTGGAGGGCCTTTTAGTTGAACTTGTACTTCGCGCCGAGACGCACGGTGTGGAAAGAGGAAGTCGCGGTAAGGGTGTCGTCAGGTGCGCCGAATTCCGAAGAAAAGTCCTTCTTGGCGAACTGCGAATAGCGATATTCGAGACCGACGGTAACGTTGCTGGACAGAGCCGTTTCAAGGCCGCCACCAACCGAGAAACCGCTGGAACCCCAGTCGAGAATGTCGCCGATCGGATCGGAAGCGTTCAGATCGAAATGCTGCCAGCTATAGCCGGCAAGCGCATAGGCAAGGGTCGATTCGTTCATCTTCATGCCGACGCGGCCCAACACATCGAACCCATAGTCGGTATCGACGTTGATCGATCCGCCGCCGAGCTCCAGTTCGGAAGTCATGCCGGAGTAGCGTGCATCGACCATGACGCCTGCGACCCAGCTGCCGAAGTCATGATCGTAGCCGACGTTCAGTTCACCAAAGGCACCTTCGCCACCGAGACCATTGAATTCCAGGTCGCCGAGCGGCGGAACGTTGATCTGATGCACGGATGCACCGGCGCCACCAGCGCCGCCGATGTAGAAGCCGGTCCAGTTGTAGGCTGGCGTCTCGAAGGCAGCACCGCCGCCGTTCTGCGCACCGAAACGGTAATTGGCTGCGATCTGGAAGGTATGGCGCGAGGTGTCAAGATTGAGGAGACCGTCCGGAACTCCGACAAGGCCAGCGTCGGAAAGAAGATCGTCCTTGGTCCCGAAGCGCGTATAGCGATACTCAGTCTTGATCGTCCAATTGCTGTTGATGGCCGTTTCGATGCCACCTCCGACAAAATACCCGCTCTGATCCCAATCAAAGTCGAAGCCGGCGTTCGTATCGAGCTTGTACTTCTGCCAGGAATAGCCACCCAGCACGTAACCCAGAGTGTTCGGCGTCAAGAGGTAGCCGAGACGCAGGCCAGCGTCGAAACCGTAGGTTTCCTTGATCGAAGCGTCGAACCCCGTAATGTCCAGCGTGGTCCCGATGTTGCCGACGTGAGCGTCCAGCAGACCTCCGATGAGGAACCGGGGCGAGACCATATAGTCATAGCCAACCGTCAGCTCACCATAGACGCCTTCGCCACCAATGCCGTTCAGCGAGATTGGAATAAAATCGCTGCCGAGCTTGTGTACGTTGGCACCGGCACCGACGCCGAAACCAACGTAGAGGCCGCTCCAGTTAAAGCCGGCAGCTTCTTCTACCGGTTGCACGACGTCAGCTGCATGAGCAGCAGACATCAAAGCTACAGCAGAAACAGCACCAAGAAGAAAAGATTTCGCGGATGTGCGAATGAACATATGCCCGTACCCCAATGAATAAACCCAGAATGTCTCTAGCAGGGAGTCGGCCGGTACGGGAATGACAAATATGCAACAATGATGAGCAAAGTGCCGTTGCGTCACGTGTTTCGACACCAAGCTTTGCCTGAAAAACAGGCTCGCAAGAAAAAAACCGCCGGCTTGGAACCGGCGGGCTGGATTGAAAGGAGCTGTTTTCGCGAAAAATCAGGCGGCAAGAACGGCTTTCGGCTCGACCAGTTCGTAGCCGAGCGCCTCGGCGACTGCCCGGTTGGTGATCTTGCCTTTATGGACATTGAGGCCGTTGCGCAGGTGATGATCGTCGACCAGCGCCTTCAGGCCCTTGTCGGCAAGCTGCAGGCCATAGTGCAGCGTCGCGTTGTTGAGCGCGTGGGCCGAAGTGACCGGCACGGCACCCGGCATGTTGGCGACGCAATAGTGGATGACGCCGTCGACCTCATAGGTCGGCTCGGCATGAGTGGTGGCGTGCGAAGTCTCGAAGCAGCCGCCCTGGTCGATGGCGACGTCGACCAGCACCGAGCCTTTCTTCATGCCCGACAGCATTTCGCGCGAAACCAGTTTTGGTGCCGCGGCACCCGGGATCAGCACCGCGCCGACGACGATGTCGGCTGAAAAACACTCTTCTTCCAGCGCCTCGACAGTCGAGTAACGGGTGTGGACGCGGCCGGCGAAGAGGTCGTCGAGCTGGCGGAGGCGCGGGATCGAGCGGTCGATGATGGTGACGTCGGCGCCAAGGCCGGCCGCCATCCTGGCCGCGTGCAGGCCGACGACGCCACCGCCGAGCACGGTGACCTTGCCGGGCAGCACGCCGGGCACGCCACCCAGCAGCAAACCGCGGCCGCCATTGGCCTTCTGCAGCGCCGTGGCGCCGGCCTGGATCGACAGGCGTCCGGCAACTTCCGACATCGGCGCCAGCAGCGGCAGGCCGCCACGGTCGTCGGTCACAGTCTCGTAGGCGATTGCCGTCACGCCGGACGCAAGCAGGCCCTTGGTCTGCTCCGGATCCGGCGCCAGGTGGAGGTAGGTGTACAGGATCTGGCCTTCGCGAAGCTGCGCCCATTCGCTGGGCTGCGGTTCCTTGACCTTGACGATCATGTCCGACCTGGCGAACACCTCGGCGGCCGTCTTGGCAATCGTGGCGCCGGCGGCGCGATAGGCGTTGTCATCGGCGCCGATGCCGGCCCCGGCGCCGGTCTCGACCAGCACTTCGTGGCCATGGGCGACATATTCGCGGACCGAGCCGGGAGTGAGGCCGACGCGGTATTCGTGGTTCTTGATTTCCTTGGGGCAGCCGACGCGCATTTTCTTCTCCTGATCCGGCCCTTTGGGCTCGTTCCCTGTCTGGATGGAGTGAACCACGAATCGTTGCGCAGGTGTTTGCGAATGCGCTTGCGCCAACCGGCCGGTTTCGATAATCGTTGCGCGAAATAACAAGATATTCGCAGGATTCACGAATAATGACGCTCGACAGGATTGATATCGCCATTCTTGAGGCATTGCAGAAGGATGGCAGGATACCCAACGCGGCACTTGCCGAAAAGGTCGGCCTATCGCAGTCGGCCTGTTCGCGCCGGCTCGACAATCTGGAGAAATCCGGAACCATCCGTGGCTATCATGCCCGGCTTTCCAATACAGCACTTGGCCACCAGATGACGGCGATCGTGCACATATCGCTGTCGGGACAGTTCGAGAAGACTCTGTCGGATTTCGAGGCGGCGATCAAACGCTGCCCGAACGTGCTGTCCTGCCATCTGATGTCGGGCGAATATGACTACATCCTGAGGATCGCGGCCAAGGATCTCGTCGACTATGAGCGAATCCACAAGGAATGGCTGTCGGCGATGCCGCATGTGACCAAGATCAATTCGTCGTTCGCCTTGCGTGAGATCGTCGACCGTACGGCCATGGGCATGAAGCCGGAGATGGCCTAGTTCCTCGACACAGAAGTTCTGACGGGTCGCTGCATAGACAAACCACCTGCCTTCGATTTGCGGAAACGGGCGTCACTTCGTCATCACGGGCGGAGCAAGGAGTGTAGCGACGCAGCGCAGACCCGAGGTCCATGCCGCGACTTCAAAGCGTCACTACGGTGCAGAGTTCTGCTCGGCTGCATTCCTTGGTCAAGGTCACGGCATGGATCCTCGGGTCTCCGCGACGGAGCTTCGCTCCTGCTTCGCCCGTGGATGACGAAGGTGGGTGCCTTGGGTCAATCCCGAATGCTTCTGCGATCCATCGAGACGAACCATGACAACCTGGCTGCTGACAGGCCGCTAACTACCCTGTGGGGCCGGGGCTAGCTGACCGCCGTTACCACCCGATCCATTGGGATATCGTGCGGCTGCGGGTAGATGGTCGCGATGCGCTGCAATTCGTAGCCGACGCCGATGACCAGCGGCTTGAACGGCATCGCTGCCAGCGTACGGTCGAAGAAACCGCCGCCATACCCCAGGCGGTAGTTCTGGGGATCGATGCCGACGATCGGCGAGATGACGATGTCCGGCAGCACCGGATCGCCCTCGGCCGGGATCGGGATGTTCCAGACACCTTTCTCCAGCCGGTCGCCCGCTTTGTAGACGCGGAAGATCAGCGGCTGCCCCTTCTCGATGACGATGGGCAGGGCGGTGCGGCCGCCGCGTTCGTTTATGGACGCCATCCAAGGCCGCAAATCCGGCTCGCCACGAAACGGCCAATAGAGACTGACCATGCGCCCGGCGATCTCGCCGATCATCGCGTCGAGGCTTTCCGCAATGCTTTGCGACATTACCGTTCGGGCGTCGGCCGAAACAGCAAGACGCGCGGCGATCAGGCGTTCGCGCTCGGCTTTGCGCCAGCGTCTCACATCGGTCCAGTCGCTCGAAGGCGCACGGAATTGCCGATCGAGTTCGTGCATGAAACAGGGCGGCGAAGAATATTGCGCCGGAGCATCGTCGTCACGATCGTTGGCCATGCCTCACCTCATCGCGTGTTCGATGACGCTATACCTCGCGATACGATACAACATGTGCATTCACGACATGCAACGACGAGTCTCGGGCACTGTCCATCTGTTGTTGCATTGCACAAAAATACCTACATCCAGGACAGGCAATCTTGCTATCGGGGTGAACGAAATGAACGAAATGAACGAAGCTAGGCATCATGTCGTCGTTGTCGGCGCGGGTTTCGGCGGCCTCGAGTTCACCCGTGCACTTGCTGGCGCGCCGGTCCGTATCACCATGATCGACAAGCGCAACCATCACCTCTTCCAGCCGCTGCTCTACCAGGTGGCGACGACGGCGCTGGCCACTTCCGAGATTGCCTGGCCGATCCGCCACCTCCTGCGCAAGCGCAAGGATGTGACGACGCTGCTCGCCAATGTCACCGGTGTCGACCGCGCCGGCAAGCGCGTGCTGCTCGATGACGGCAGCGCGGTCGCCTACGACACGCTGGTGCTCGCCACCGGTGCCCGCCACGCCTATTTCGGCCATGACGAATGGGAACCGTTCGCACCTGGCCTGAAGACGTTGGAGGACGCCACCACCATTCGGCGCCGCATTCTCCTGGCCTTCGAACAGGCCGAGCGGGAGACCGATCCCGCCAAACGCCAGGCGTTGCTGACCATTGCGATCGTCGGCGGCGGACCGACCGGCGTCGAGCTTGCCGGCACCATCGTCGAGCTGGCGCATGACACGCTGCGCGGCGAATTCCGCAACATCGACACGCGGCAGACGCGCGTGGTGCTGATCGAGGCCGGCGACCGCATTCTGGCCAATTTCGCACTGAAACTTTCCGACTATGCCAGCAAAGCGCTCGAGCGGCTCGGCGTGACGGTCGAGCTCGGCCAGGCCGTCACGCGCTGCGACGCCGAAGGTGTTGTGTTTGGCGATAAGCAACTGGCAGCCCGAACGATCCTGTGGGCAGCCGGCGTTGCCGCTTCGCCAGCCGCTGAATGGCTGGGAGCGAAGGCGGACCGCGCGGGCAGGGTGCTGGTCGAGCCTGACCTCAGCGTGCCCGGCAGCCCGGAGATCTTTGTCATCGGCGACGCCGCTCATGTGCTGCGGCCGGACGGGCGGCCGGTTCCCGGCGTGGCGCCTTCCGCCAAACAGGAGGGCCGACATGTTGCGGCCACCATCAAGGCCAGGCTCGGCGGCGACACGACCGCGCGTCCTTTCCACTACAGGCATGCCGGCGATCTGGCGACGATCGGCAAACGCGCCGCTGCCATCGATTTCGGCTGGATCAAGCTCACCGGCTGGCTCGCCTGGTGGCTGTGGGGAGTGGCGCACATCTATTTCCTGATCGGCTTTCGCAACCGGCTTGCGGTTTCGCTGAGCTGGCTATGGATCTACGCGACGGGGCAACGTAGCGCGCGGCTGATCACCCAGGGCGACGACGACAAGGGCTGATTTCTTCGCCCCGATCGTTCATGCGCACGTCAATCTGTTGCTGATGGACTGACGGCTTCATGCGCGCGACTTGTTGAATGGACTTAAGCAGGTTTCAGAGCGAAGTTCGCTTCGGGGCAGGGCTTTGTCAGGTTGTCGAGGAGAAAACATGTCGCAACTGCTCCATCCCGTATCCCGCCGCGATCTCCTTGCGGGTGCCGCCGCCGCAGGGGCACTGATCATGCTGCATCCGTTCTCCGCCCGCGCTCAAGGCAACCAGGCCCATCTTCGGATCATGGAAACCACCGACATCCATGTGAACGTGCTGCCTTACGATTACTACGCCGACAAAGCGAACGACACGCTGGGTCTGTCGCGCACGGCGTCTCTCATCGATGCTGTGCGCAAGGAAGCCGTGAATTCGATGCTGATCGACAATGGCGACCTGCTGCAGGGCAATCCGATGGGCGACTACATCGCCTATGAGAAGGGGCTGAAGGACGGCGACCTGCATCCGATCATGAAAGGCATGAACCTGCTCGGCTACGAGTGCTCGACACTGGGCAACCACGAGTTCAACTACGGCCTGTCGTTCCTGGACAAGGTGCTGGCCGGTGCCAATTTTCCCTTCGTCTGCGCCAATTTGATCCGCGGGACCGAGCTTGCCGCTAACCCGCGCGACGACAAGCTCTATCTCAAGCCCTATGTCATCCTCGACAAGAAGATAAAGGACGGCGCGGGCGCCGAGCAGCCGATCAGGATCGGCATCATTGGCTTCGTGCCGCCGCAGATCATGGTTTGGGATCTCAAGAACCTGGAAGGCAACGTCAAGACGCGCGACATCGTCGAGGCGGCCAAGGCCTGGGTGCCGCAGATGAAAGAGGAGGGCGCCGACATCGTCATTGCGCTCTCGCATTCCGGCATCGACGTGAAGCAGGGCGAGATGATGGAAAACGCCTCGTTCTTCGTCGCCGGTGTCGACGGCATCGATGCGGTGTTCACCGGTCACCAGCATCTGGTGTTCCCCGGCAAGAAGGATTTCCAGTCGCTCGATGGTGTCGACACGCAGAAAGGCACGCTGCAGGGCAAGCCCGCCGTCATGGGCGGCTTCTGGGGCTCGCATATGGGGCTGGTCGACCTGATGCTGGAACGTGACGGGTCGAAATGGAAGGTCGTTTCAGCCACTTCCGAGGCGCGGCCGATCTTCGAACGCGTCGACAACAAGAACAAGCCGACTGTCCCGGACGACAAGCGCATCATCGCGGCCCTCGAACAGGACCACCAGGCGACACTGGCCTATGTGCGCCGCCCTGTCGGCAAGACCTCCGCGCCGCTCTATTCCTATTTCGCGCTGGTCGCCGACGATCCGTCGGTGCAGGTCGTCAGCCAGGCGCAGACCTGGTACCTCAAGGAAATTCTCAAGAACACGCAATGGAAGGACGTGCCGCTGCTGTCGGCCGCCGCTCCCTTCAAGGCCGGCGGGCGCAACGGCGCCGACTACTATACCGACGTGCCGGCAGGCGACATCGCCATCAAGAACGTTGCCGACCTCTATCTCTATCCGAACACCGTGCGGGCGGTCGAAATAACCGGTGCGCAGGTCAAGGAGTGGCTGGAAATGTCGGCCGGCATCTTCAACCGGATCGAGCCTGATAAGGCCGACCAAGCCCTCATCAACACCGATTTTCCGTCCTACAATTTCGACATCATCGACGGCGTCACCTACAAGATCGACCTGTCGCAGCCGCCGAAATACGATGCCAAGGGCGGGTTGGCGAATGCCGGCGGCAATCGTATCGTCGACTTGATGTTCGACGGAAAACCGATTGATCCCAACCAGAAATTCGTCGTTGCGACCAACAATTACCGGGCTGGCGGCGGTGGCAATTTCCCCGACATCAATGCTTCGAAGATCATCTACGAAGCGCCGGACACCAATCGCGACGTCATCGTTCGCTATATCGTCAGCGAGGGCATGATCAACCCATCGGCGGACGACAACTGGTCGTTCGCACCGCTGCCTGGAGCCAGCGCCGTGTTCGAAACCGGCCCCAAGGCCAAGGATTTCATTGCGCAGGTGAAATCGCTGAAGATCGAGCCGGCGGGCGAGGGCGAGGCAGGCTTCGCGAAATACCGCATCCTGCTTTGAAGGGTGACGGCGACCGCGCGGCCATGTCGAGATCGTGCTCGACATCGCTTGGTCAGCGGCAATGAAAAATCGAAGAGCGTGTCGATTTACGCCTTGTAGACCACCTGGCGCACGTCGATGTAGCTGGCGCGGAAGCCGGCTTCGCAATAGTGCAGGTAGAACTCCCAGAGCTTCTTGAAGCGGTCGTCGAAGCCGAGCGGAACGATCTTCTCCCATGACGCCCGGAACCGGTGGCGCCATTCGGCCAACGTGCGCGCGTAGTCATCCGGAAACACGCGCTCGCGTAGATGAGCAAGGCCATGATCCTTGCCCAGTGCCTTCAGGATCGACGGTGTCGGCAGCATGCCGCCCGGGAAGACGTAGCGCTGGATGAAATCCGGCCTTGCGCGATAGGTGTCGTAGGCGGCTTCGTTGATGGTGATGATCTGCAGGCCGGCAGTGCCCCCAGGCCTCAGACAGGCCTTCATCTTGCCGAAAAACACCGGCCAGTATTTCTCGCCGACCGCCTCGAACATCTCGATCGAGGCGATGCGGTCATAGGTGCCGGTTTCGTCGCGATAATCCTGCAGCTTGATGTCGACCTTGTCGGCAAGGCCAGCCTTGGCGATGCGAGCCGTGGCAAAATCGTGCTGCTCGCGGCTGATCGTCAGCCCGGTCACGCGGCAGCCGATCTCGCGCGCCGCGAATTCGGCGAAGCCACCCCAGCCGCAGCCGATTTCCAGCACATGGTCCTTCGGACCGATCCCTGTATCCTTCGCCAGAGCGCGATATTTGGCGGCCTGGGCGCCTTCCAGGTCGTTGGCACCGGTCGTGTAGAGCGCCGAAGAATAGGTCATGCTCGGATCGAGCCATTCCTTGTAGAAGGCGTTGCCGAGGTCGTAATGCGCCGAGATATTGCGTTTCGAACCGGTGCGCGTGTTCTGGTTGAACCAGTGGCGGATGCGCTGGACGGTGTTGATCAGCCAACTGGTGCCGCCCGCGATACGCTCGCCGATGACCGAATTGACCACGAACAGCTCCAGGAAGCTGGTCACATCAGGGCTTTCCCAATCGCCGTCCATATAGGATTCGGCAACGCCGATCGTGCCGCCGGAAAAGGCGCGGCCGGGCAAGCGCCAATTCTTCAGCACCAGTTCGGCATCTGGGCCAGGTCCCTTGCCGCCGACGAAGACGGCACGGCCGTCCGGCAGCCTGACCTTGAGCGAACCGCGCGGCAGGTTCATCGCCGCCGACAGCACCATGCGCGCTTTCGCCGGCAGACCTTTGACGATCTCGGCGAAATTGAACTCATCGAGCCTGACCGCGTCGCTCAATGCTGCACCAAAAAGTTCCTTTTGTGCCATCTCATGCCCCCTGGATTTCCGCGGTGTCGGGGCAGATTGCCGAGCCACGGTTCTCTTGGACCATTCGCCAGTTTCGAACGCCGCCGCGACCGGTTCGTCGGCGAGCGGGCTCGAATGAAGTGCGCGCCCCTACCAGAGCTTCAGCGCTTCCCGGTGAATCCGTGCGACAATCTTCCACGTCATGCGGGGAAACTTCAAGGGGCAGGCTGCAAGCGGGGCTGTGCCAAGCAGATTGCTCGCGCCGGCGGGCATCTGTGCCTTTGGACAGCCAAGGCGCAGCGCGTTAAAAAACGCCTATGGCCGCAGAATTCCTTGTGCGATAGATTTAGCCATGCGTTATGTAATCGTCATTGCCGCAATCGCGTTTTTCCTGATCTGGGATGGCATGTACAATCAGGGCCGGTATCTCGACACCACGGTGAGAGAACTTAGCCGCATTGTGCGATATGCTACCGGCAAGGTTTAGCTCCGGCGGCTGCAGCCGCGACATCCTTGTCGATTGACGCCAACGTCCTGCCGTCACAAAAGACCCCAGCACTTTGATCGAGGAGGCGGGGTTGATCCGGCATATCGTTTTCTTCAGCGCGCGGCGAAAAGAGGATGCCGAGGCTGTGCGCACCGGCTTGCTGGCGCTCGGCGACATTCCTCATTCCAGCCTTTTCGAGGTCACCTTGAACACCAAGGTCGATCCACTGTCCGATGAGGTCGACGTGGTCGTCTATGCGGAGTTCGCCGACGACGCCGCGCTGGCCGCCTACAAGGCGCACCCGCTCTATGCGCAGACCACCAGCAAGGTCAAACCGATGCGGGAACTGCGCTATTCCGCCGATGTCGTTGCCGGAAGCTGATGCCTTGTCCAGGTGGTGCCTTTTTCGAAGTCCGGTGAACTGACTTGGGCGAACTGGCCGGGATTGCGATCAAGTCTTGAACCGACTTGCGGAATGATGCACATCGCGCCTGCATGACCCAAACCGCAGCCGCAGGCACTCATCCGCTCGATCACCTGGTGCTGCCGACGCAGAGCCTTGAGGTTGCGCGAGCCCGGCTCACCGCGCTTGGCTTCGTCGTGGCCCCGACCGGCATCCATCCCTTCGGAACGGAAAACTGCTGTGTTTTCCTGGCCGACGGCACGTATCTCGAACCGCTCGCGGTCGGCGACGAACAGGTGGCGACAAAGGCTATCGCAGACGGCAATGTCTTCGTCACGCGTGATCGCGCCTATCGCGACAGCAACGGCGACGAGGGATTTTCCGCCATTGTTCTAAGCACGGGCAATGCCGATGCCGACCATGCACGCTATGTCGATGCCGGCATCTCGGCGGGAGACATGCTGGGCTTTTCGCGCGCCTTCACCGACCCTGCCGGCAAAAGCGACATCGCATCGTTCAAGCTCGCCTTCGCGGCCGGAGCCGAAGCCACGGACGCCTTCCTGTTTGCCTGCGAGCGCGTCAACGCGCCTGATGTTGACCGTACGGCTTTGCAGGCCCACGCCAACGGCGCGACCGGAATTGTCGAGATCTTGGCGATCAGCGATGCGCCCGGAAAGCAGCATGGGCTGATTTCCGTGGCGGTGGACGATCCGGCCGCCGACAGGCAGGGCGGCATGTTTCCCTTGCCGAATGCAGATTTGAGCGTGCTTGACGGCGCGGCTTTCACCGCGCGCTTCGGCCTGCCTGCCGGCGCGCCGACAGATCTACGCTTCGCAGCGGTGGTCTTTTCGGTTCGGAACGCCGATGTGACATCGAGGCTGCTTGCAGCCAATTCCGTCCAACACGATATAGCGGGCAATGATATCGTCGTGCGGCCTGCACCCGGACAGGGCGCGGCCTTCATCTTCCGGGAGATCCCATGAGCAAGCCGCAAGCGTCCAATTCGATGGCGCCCAATTCGTCGGTAACCGTCGGCAATGTCGTCTTCGACAACAAGGCGGCTCTGTCGCTGATCGCCGGCCCTTGTCAGTTTGAATCACGCCAGCACGCCTTCGATATGGCCGGCGCGCTGAAGGAACTGACCGGCAGGCTCGGCATAGGGCTCGTCTACAAGACCAGCTACGACAAGGCCAACCGCACCTCGCTGTCGGCGACGCGCGGTGCCGGTATGGACGCAGCCCTTCCCGTCTTCGACGAGTTGCGCAAGGAATTTTCGCTCCCCGTGCTGACCGATGTCCATACCGAGGAGCAGTGCGCGATCGTCGCGCCGCATGTCGATGTCCTGCAGATTCCGGCTTTCCTGTCGCGCCAGACGGACATGCTGGTCGCCGCCGCCAGGACCGGCAAGGTTATCAATGTGAAGAAGGGGCAGTTCCTCGCCCCCTGGGACATGAAGAACGTCGTCGCCAAGATCACCGGATCCGGCAATGCCAATGTGCTGACCACCGAGCGCGGCGCGTCCTTCGGCTACAACACGCTGGTGTCCGACATGCGCGCTCTGCCCATCATGGCCGAGATCGGCGCGCCGGTGATCTTCGATGCCACGCATTCGGTGCAGCAACCGGGCGGGCAGGGTGGTTCCTCGGGTGGCGAGCGCCGCTTTGTCGAGACGCTGGCCCGCGCGGCAGTCGCTGTCGGCGTTGCCGGCGTGTTCATCGAGACCCATCAGGATCCCGACAACTCGACCTCTTCCGACGGCCCGAACATGCTCCCGTTGAAGGACATGCCGGCCCTGCTCGAGCGGCTGATGGCATTCGACCGCATCGCCAAGGGCCTCTAAGGGCGGACGCATACTCCGCCGACTGCCGGCGCTTGTGGAAGGCACGAGCCGGCTATACGCTTGGCTGGCAAATAAGCGTTTTGGCAGGAGGAAGCCATGTCCGTCGCCCGCGTCACCGAAATCACATCCTCGTCGAACAAGAGCTTTCAGGACGCCATCGAACAGGGAATTGCGCGCGCATCCAAAACCCTGAAGAACGTCGAGGGCGCCTGGATCCAGGACCAGAAGATCGTCGTCCAAGACGGCAAGATTGTTGCTTATCGCGTCAATATGAAGGTTACCTTCATCCTCGCGGAGTGAACGGTCGACGCCGAAAAAGTCGGGAACCTTCGCCCGCGCCCCTCATTGTCCAAGTATGGTTCGAAACCACAATGAGGAGCACAATCATGGCAACCCAGACAGGTCACACCCAAGCCATCGCCGCTTCGCGGGTCATCGGCACATCGGTCTACAATACCGAAGGCACGAGCATCGGCAGCATCGAGGATGTGATGCTTGACAAGATGACGAACGGCATCATGTTCGCGGTCATCGGTTTTGGCGGCTTCCTCGGTATCGGCGAGAAATATCACGCCATTCCGTGGGCAAGCCTCGACTACGATGAGGACAAAGGCGGGTATGTCGTGCCGTTTTCCAAGGAACAACTCAGGGCGGCACCTGCTTATTCGATCAACGAATTGACCGGGGCGGATGGCGAGGCGGCCCGCGACGAATCCTACAATTATTACAAGGTCACGCCTTACTGGCATTAACAGCAACGATAAAGCGGCCCCGTCGAGAGACGGGGCCGCTTTGGATTCCGGCTTATTCGCTGACGTGTAAGGGGGCCATCGCCTTGGGCGGCGACTGCTGATTGTCGCACGACGTCAGGAATGCCGCCGCGATCAGGAACAGACTCACGATACCACTCAACTGGGACATGGCGAAACTCCTCCTGTTTCGCCCCGCGCCCCCGCACCATAGCCACAACCCGGCCTGCCGTACATGACTTATGATGACAGCGATTTGCGCTTCGTGAATCGTTCGGAGGCTGATGCCGCGGCAATAATTGCCAGCCGGCCGATTGCCTTTTGCAGCACTTTGGCTAAGACGTGCGGCATTCTTCAGATCAATCGAGGACATCGCAAATGACCGCCATCATCGACATTGTCGGGCGTGAAATCCTGGACAGCCGTGGAAATCCGACCGTCGAGGTCGATGTCATTCTCGAAGATGGCTCGATGGGCCGCGCGGCGGTGCCATCGGGTGCTTCGACCGGCGCCCACGAGGCCGTCGAACTGCGCGACGGCGGTGCCCGCTATCTCGGCAAGGGTGTGCTCAGGGCCGTCGAAGCGGTGAACGGCGAGCTGTTCGAGGCCATCGGCGGCATGGAAGCCGAAAACCAGATCCATATCGACCAGACCATGATCGAGCTTGACGGCACGCCCAACAAGAGCCGGCTTGGCGCCAACGCCATTCTCGGTGTGTCGCTGGCGGTGGCCAAGGCGGCCGCTGATGCCGCCGGCCTGCCGCTGTACCGTTATGTCGGTGGCACCAAGGCGCATCTCCTGCCGGTACCGATGATGAACATCATCAATGGTGGCGCGCATGCCGACAACCCGATCGATTTCCAGGAATTCATGATCCTGCCGATCGGCGCGCCGACGCTGCGCGAAGGTGTACGCTGGGGTTCGGAAATCTTCCATACGCTGCGCAAGAAGCTGAAGGATGCCGGCCACAACACCAATGTCGGCGACGAGGGCGGCTTTGCCCCGAACCTGAAAAGCGCCCCGGTGGCGCTCGATTTCATCATGGAATCGATCGAGCAGGCCGGCTTCAAGCCGGGCGACGAGATCGCGCTCGGCCTCGATTGCGCCGCGACCGAGTTCTTCAAGGACGGCAACTACGTCTATGAGGGCGAGAAGAAGACGCGCGATCCCAAGGCCCAGGCCAAATACCTGGCCAAGCTTGCCGCCGACTTTCCGATCATCTCGATCGAGGACGGCTTGGCCGAGGACGATTGGGAAGGCTGGAAGTACCTGACCGACCTGATCGGCAAGAAGACGCAGCTGGTCGGCGACGATTTGTTCGTCACCAACACGGCGCGGCTACGCGACGGCATCCGCATGGGCGTTGCCAATTCGATCCTGGTCAAGGTCAACCAGATCGGCTCGTTGACGGAAACGCTCGACGCCGTCGAGACCGCGCACAAGGCCGGCTACACCGCCGTCATGTCGCACCGCTCGGGCGAAACCGAGGATTCGACCATCGCCGATCTCGCGGTTGCCACCAATTGCGGACAGATCAAGACCGGCTCGCTGTCGCGCTCCGACCGCATGGCCAAGTACAACCAGCTGATCCGCATCGAGGAAGAACTCGGCAAGCAGGCAAGCTATGCCGGCAAGTCGGTGATCAAGGGCTGATCCGGAACACCGGCTCATCGATACCGGACAAAAGGGCGGGAGCATTCCCGCCCTTTTTCGTTTCGGTGCCGCCAAACAGGTCTCCCGTAACCGTCCGTTAAGCACAATCGGGCGAAAAAGATCGTGAGCCGCCTGAGTTCGCGGGCTAGAGCCGGATGATTTCAGGTCTGTTCGACCTGAAATCTGAATCCGACTCTAAATCAAAGAGATAGCGCATGTCGTCCGAAAACCGCTTCACACTTTTCGGCATCACGCTCTAGAGGAATCGGGCGATGTGGACGCGTCAGCACAAGCAGAGAAACACCGGCCGGCTGATCATTCCCTCGCTTTGCGTGGCGTTCCTGGCCTATTTCGGCTTTCACGCCTATCATGGCGAATTCGGCATCTATTCGAAATATCAGCTGGAAGCCCAGACGGTTGCGCTGCAAGGCCAGCTCGATGCGATCAAGGCGCGCCGCATGGAACTCGAGCGCCGCGTTCGGCTGATGCATGAAGGCACGCTCGAGAAGGACATGCTCGATGAGCAGGCACGCAAGGCGCTCAATCTGTCCCAAGCCGATGAAATCACCATTATGTTGCCGACCTCGGTGAAATAACTGATTTCCAGTTAATCGCCAATATTTTCAACGATTTTAATTGCTTAGGCGCATGCCAGCTATGCAAATTCGGCATGGCGCAACGCTTTGACGCGTGTTAGCCTCCCTAAAATCGGTGGGGAGGAGCTGATCTCCCCAGAGCAGATTTCATCCTGCTCTAATGTCCACGAAGAGACGCCAACAGGGAGTGATGCATGGCCACCGCAGCCAGAAAAGCGCCTGCCAAATCCAAATCCGACGGCAAATCGGGGCTTTCCGCCCCCAAGCCCGCCGAGTTCACCAAGGATGAAGAGCTTGCCGCCTACCGGCACATGCTGCTCATCCGTCGTTTCGAGGAAAAGGCCGGCCAGCTTTACGGCATGGGTTTCATCGGCGGCTTCTGTCACCTCTATATCGGCCAGGAAGCGGTCGTCACCGGCATGAAGATGGCGCTGATCGACGGCGATCAGATGATCACCGCCTATCGCGACCACGGCCACATGCTGGCGATGGAGCTGTCGCCGCGCGGCGTCATGGCCGAGCTGACCGGGCGTCGGGGCGGCTTGTCCCGGGGCAAGGGCGGCTCCATGCACATGTTCTCCAAGGAAAAGCACTTTTACGGCGGCCACGGCATCGTCGGTGCGCAGGTGTCTCTTGGTACTGGTCTCGCCTTTGCCAACCGCTACCGCGACAACAACAATGTCTCGCTGACCTATTTCGGCGACGGCGCGGCCAACCAGGGCCAGGTCTATGAAAGCTTCAACATGGCCTCGCTGTGGAAGCTGCCGGTGATCTACATCATCGAGAACAACCGCTATGCGATGGGCACCTCGGTGTCGCGCTCTTCGGCGGAAACCAACTTTTCGCATCGTGGTGCCTCGTTCAAGATCCCGGGCATCCAGGTCGACGGCATGGACGTGCGCGCTGTCAAGGCTGCCGCCGACCAGGCGACCGAATGGTGCCGCGCCGGCAACGGGCCGATCATTCTCGAAATGCAGACCTACCGCTACCGCGGTCACTCGATGTCCGATCCGGCAAAATACCGCTCCAAGGAAGAAGTGCAGAAGATGCGCTCGGACCATGACCCGATCGAGCAGGTCAAGGCACGGCTGATGGAAAAGAAGTGGGCGACCGAGGACGAGCTCAAGACCATCGACAAGGAGGTCCGCGACATCGTCGCCGACGCCGCCGAATTTGCCCAGAACGACGCGGAGCCGGATCCGTCCGAGCTCTGGACCGATATCGTATTGTAACGGGAGGGCAAGGACATGCCGATCGAAATTCTCATGCCCGCTCTCTCGCCGACCATGGAAGAGGGCAATCTTTCCAAGTGGTTGAAGAACGAGGGCGACAAGGTCGTCGCCGGCGACGTTATCGCCGAGATCGAGACCGACAAGGCGACGATGGAAGTCGAAGCTGTTGACGAAGGCACGCTGGGCAAGATCCTGATCGCCGCCGGTACCGAAGGCGTCAAGGTCAACACACCGATCGCCGTGCTGCTGCAGGACGGCGAAAGTGCCGGGGATATCGGCAGGTCTGCGGCGCCCGCCAAGGCGGAAGCACCTGCAAAGGCAGAGGCTCCGGCCGCAGCAGAGGACAAGGCGGAGGCCACAAAGCCGGCCGCCGCACCGGTGGCTGCCGCCCCGAAGACGGAGATCGCCGCCGATCCGGACATTCCGGCCGGCACGGAGATGGTCTCCACCACGGTGCGCGAAGCGCTGCGCGATGCGATGGCCGAGGAAATGCGCCGCGACGGCGATGTCTTCGTCATGGGCGAGGAGGTTGCCGAATACCAGGGCGCCTACAAGATCACGCAGGGCCTGCTGCAGGAATTCGGGCCGCGGCGCGTCGTCGATACGCCGATCACCGAGCATGGCTTTGCCGGCGTTGGCGTGGGTGCGGCGATGGCCGGCCTGAAGCCGATCGTCGAGTTCATGACCTTCAACTTCGCCATGCAGGCGATCGACCAGATCATCAACTCGGCCGCCAAGACGCTCTATATGTCCGGCGGCCAGATGGGCGCGCCGATCGTGTTCCGTGGACCGAACGGTGCCGCCGCACGCGTCGCTGCCCAGCACTCGCAGTGCTATGCCGCCTGGTACAGCCACATTCCGGGCCTGAAAGTGGTGATGCCCTACACCGCCGCTGACGCCAAGGGCTTGCTGAAGGCAGCGATCCGCGATCCGAACCCAATCATCTTCCTCGAGAATGAAATCCTTTACGGTCAGTCCTTCGACGTGCCGAAGCTGGACGATTTCGTGTTGCCGATCGGCAAGGCGCGCATCCATAAATCAGGCAAGGATGTCACCATCGTCTCCTTCGGCATCGGCATGACCTATGCGGTCAAGGCTGAAGCGGAACTGCGTGGCCTTGGCATCGATGCCGAGATCATCGACTTGCGCACGATCCGGCCGCTCGATCTCGACACCATCATCGCCTCGGTCAAGAAGACCAACCGCCTGGTGGTGGTGGAGGAAGGTTATCCGCAGAACTCGGTCGGCGACCATATCGCCAACCAGGTGTCGCAGCGCGCCTTCGACTTTCTGGACGCGCCGGTCATCACCATCGCCGGCAAGGATGTGCCGATGCCTTATGCGGCCAACCTCGAGAAGCTGGCGTTGCCGAATGTCGGCGAAGTCATCGAGGCGGTCAAAGCCGTCACGTATCGCTGAACCGGGCGGGAGGACAAAATGCCAATCAACATCACCATGCCGGCCCTGTCGCCCACGATGGAAGAGGGCAATCTGTCCAAGTGGCTCGTCAAGGAAGGCGACAAGGTTTCGCCGGGCGATGTCATTGCCGAGATCGAGACCGACAAGGCGACGATGGAAGTCGAAGCTGTCGATGAGGGCACGGTTGCAAAGCTCGTCGTTCCCGCCGGCACCGAGGGCGTCAAGGTCAATGCGCTGATCGCCGTGCTCGCCGGAGAGGGCGAGGATGCAGGCGCCGTCGCGAAAAGCGGTGGCGGTGCCGCACCAGCGAAAGCCGAGGCGCCGAAAGCGGAGGAGCCCAAGGCTGACGCACCAAAGGCGGAAGCATCAAAGGCGGAAGCATCAAAGGCGGAACCGGTCGCGACCGCACCCAAGGCAGAGGCGGCTCCAGTTGCCAATGGTCATGCGGCCGGCGAGCGCACCTTCGCCTCGCCGCTCGCACGTCGCATCGCCAGGGAAGCCGGCGTCGATGTGTCTGCCGTGACCGGCACCGGCCCGCATGGCCGCGTCGTCAAGGCAGATATCGACGCCGCGATTGCCGGTGGCGGCGCCAAGCCTGCCGCCAAGGCAGCACCCGCCGGGGCTCCGGCAACTGCTCCTGCTGTGAAGGCGATGTCCGACGATCAGGTGCTGAAGCTGTTCGAGGCTGGCTCCTACGATCTCGTCCCGCATGACAATATGCGCAAGACCATTGCGCGCCGCCTGGTCGAGGCCAAGACCACCATCCCGCATTTCTACCTGACGCTCGACTGCGAGCTCGATGCACTCCTCGCATTGCGCACGCAGATTAACGCCGCAGCCCCGGTAAAGAAGACCGACAAAGGCGATGCGCCCGCCTACAAGCTGTCGGTCAACGACATGGTCATCAAGGCGATGGCGATGGCGCTGAAGGCGGTGCCGGATGCCAATGCCTCATGGACCGAAAGCGCCATGGTCAAGCACAAGCATGCCGATGTCGGCGTCGCCGTGTCGATCCCGGGCGGCCTGATCACACCGATCATTCGGCATGCCGACGAAAAGACGCTGTCCACCATCTCCAACGAGATGAAGGATCTGGCCAGCCGGGCGCGCAGCCGCAAGCTGAAGCCGGAAGAGTATCAGGGCGGCACCACGGCGGTGTCCAACCTCGGCATGTTCGGCATCAAGGACTTTGCCGCCGTCATCAACCCGCCGCATGCGACGATCCTTGCCGTCGGTGCCGGCGAGGAGCGGGCGGTGGTCAAGAACGGCGAGATCAAAATCGCCACCGTGATGTCGGTGACGCTGTCGACCGACCATCGCGCCGTCGACGGCGCGCTGGGTGCCGAACTGCTGGTCGCCTTCAAGCGCCTGATCGAGAACCCGATGAGCATGCTGGTTTAGGACGGAGAGGGCGGTGCGGATCTTCTTCACCTCCCTTATGGCGTTTTTCCTGTCAGGATTGGCAGGCGGCTTGGTTGCTCAACAGCTGGCGGTCGCAACCCATGCGCAGGAAGAATACATTCTGGTGTTCATGACGTCGGTGCTTGTCACCATTGTCGCGACGATCGTGTTTTTCATCGCGCAGCTTTTTTCGAACGCACCGTCGATCATCAACTGGCTGGGCCTCTGCGCAATTGTCCTGTTCGTGCTGATCGGGCTCGGCCTGATCGGTTGGACGTTCTCTCAGCCGGTCGATAAGCGCCAGTGGGAAGGTGACCTGCCGATCGTCGCCGGCCTGGTTTTGCCGAACCTGGCCACTGTGCTGGTTCACTGGCTGTTCGTGCGCTGGCGGTTGAGGCGCGGCTCGATTAACGCACAGGTGGGCGCATGAAGACGGTTCTTTGTTACGGCGACTCGCTGACCTGGGGCTACAATGCCGAAGGTGGCCGCCATGCGCTGGAAGACCGCTGGCCGAGCGTGCTGCAGGCAGCGTTAGGCGCCGACGTGCAAGTGATTGCCGATGGCCTCAACGGCCGCACCACGGCCTTCGACGATCATCTGGCCGGTGCGGACCGCAACGGTGCAAAACTGCTACCAACCGTCCTGACGACCCATGCGCCGATCGACCTGATTGTCATCATGCTCGGCGCCAACGACATGAAGCCGTGGATCCACGGCAATCCCGTCGCGGCCAAGCAGGGCATCCAGCGGCTGATCGACATCGTGCGCGGTCACGACTATCCGTTCGACTGGCCGGCGCCGCAGATCCTGATCGTTTCGCCGCCTGTGGTCAGCCGTACAGACAATGCCGAATTCAAGGAGATGTTCGCCGGCGGTGACGAGGCTTCGACGCGGTTGGCGCCGCTCTATGCCGCTCTTGCCGATGAGGCCGGCTGCGGCTTCTTCGACGCCGGCAGCGTGGCGCAAACCACCCCGCTCGACGGCGTCCATCTCGATGCCGAAAACACGCGAAACATCGGCAAGGCGCTGGCACCCGTCGTGCGCGTCATGCTGGAATTGTGAAGGAGAAAAACCGTGGCTGAGAACTACGACGTCATCATCATCGGCTCCGGCCCTGGCGGCTATGTCACCGCGGTGCGTTCCGCGCAACTCGGCTTCAAGACGGCGATCGTCGAGCGCGAGCATCTCGGCGGTATCTGCCTCAACTGGGGCTGCATCCCGACCAAGGCGCTGCTGCGCTCGGCCGAGATCATGCACTATTCGGACCACCTGAAGGATTACGGGCTGAAGCTCGACGGCAAGGTCAGCGTCGATGCGTCAGCCGTGGTCGACCGCTCGCGCAAGGTGTCGCTGCGGCTCAATGGCGGCGTTGCCTTCCTCATGAAGAAGAACAAGGTCGACGTCATCTGGGGCGAGGCCAAGCTTTCGAAGCCGGGCGAGATCGTCGTGTCGAAGACGGCCAAGAAGCCGATGGAGCCGCAGCCGCCAGTGCCGAAAGGCGTCAAGGGCGAGGGCACCTATACCGCCAAGCACATCATCCTGGCGACCGGCGCCCGGCCGCGCGCGCTGCCCGGCATCGAGCCGGACGGCAGACTGATCTGGACTTATTTTGAAGCCATGGTGCCGAAGGAGATGCCGAAGTCGCTGCTGGTCATGGGGTCGGGCGCCATCGGCATCGAATTCGCCTCCTTCTACCGCACCATGGGCGCCGAAGTGACGGTGGTCGAATTGCTGCCGGCGGTGATGCCGGTCGAGGATGCCGAAGTCTCGAAATTCGCGCAGAAGCAGTTCGAGAAGCAAGGCATGAAGATCATCCTCGAAGCCAAGGTGACCAAGGTCGAGAAGGGTGCCAACTCGGTCACCGCGCATGTCGAGATGAAGGACGGCAAGGTCGAGAAGATCACCGCCGATCGGATGATCTCGGCCGTCGGCGTCCAGGGCAACATCGAGGGCCTCGGACTCGAGGCGCTTGGCGTGAAGACGGAGCGTGGCTGCGTCGTCATCGATGGTTACGGCAAGACCAACGTGCCGGGCATCTACGCCATCGGCGATGTCGCCGGCCCGCCGATGCTCGCTCACAAGGCCGAACATGAGGGGGTCGTGTGCATCGAGAAGATCGCAGATTTTCCTGGCGTGCATGCCACCGACAAGCTGAAGATTCCGGGCTGCACCTACTGCAATCCGCAGGTCGCCTCGGTAGGCCTGACGGAAGCCAAGGCCAAGGCCGAGGGCAAGGACATCCGGGTCGGGCGCTTCCAGTTCGCCGCCAATGGCAAGGCCATTGCGCTCGGCGAGGATCAGGGTTTCATCAAGACCATCTTCGACAAGAAGACCGGTCAATTGCTCGGCGCCCACATGGTCGGTGCCGAAGTGACCGAACTGATCCAGGGTTTTGTCGTGGCGATGAACCTGGAGACGACCGAGGAAGAGCTGATGCACACCATCTTCCCGCACCCGACGCTGTCGGAGATGATGAAGGAAAGCGTGCTCGACGCCTATGGCCGCGCCCTCAACGCCTGATAGATTGAAAGCGCTGCTACAGATGGAACCCGGCGGCAAGGTACTTCGTTTGCGAATGCGTTTTCACGTATCCCACAAGGAGAAGGCATATGCACCTGAATGGCGTCGGCTGGATAGCAGCCATCATCATCGGCGGCCTGGCAGGCTGGTTCGCCGAAATGTTCATGAAGAGCAACACCGGCATCTTCATGAACATCGTCATGGGCATCGTCGGCGCGGTCGTGCTGAACGCCATTCTGCAGGCTCTCAATTTTGGCCCGTTCGGCGTCGGCTGGATTGCCTATCTGATCACCGGCTTTATCGGTGCCTGCCTGCTGATCTGGGCCGGGCGTCTGGTGCGCCGTTAGCATCACTGAAGAGTTGCTATGCGAAAAAGGCTGTTGCGGCATGCGCCGTGGCGGCCTTTTTCTTTGCGTTGAAAAGTCTTAGATGACGTTATGACAGCGAACGCCTGACTGGCGTCGCGAATGAACCAGGTTTCCCGATGGTCACTGTCCTCGATACGATCGCCAACGCCCCGCGCTTGCGGCATCCGGAAAAGGCGCACAAGCCTGATCAGGACGTGCTGCGCAAGCCCGACTGGATCCGCGTCAAGGCGCCGGTGTCGAAGGGCTATGCCGAAACGCGCGAAATCGTCAAATCGCACAAGCTGGTGACGGTCTGCGAAGAGGCCGGCTGCCCTAACATCGGCGAATGCTGGGAAAAGAAGCACGCCACCTTCATGATCATGGGCGAGATCTGCACCCGCGCCTGCGCCTTCTGCAACGTCGCCACGGGCATTCCAACAGCGCTTGACCCGGATGAACCGGCCCGCGTCGCGCATGCGGTCAAGCAGATGGGCCTTACCCATGTGGTCATCACCTCGGTGGACCGTGACGATCTCTCCGATGGCGGTGCGCAGCATTTCGCTGAAGTCATTCGTGCCATCCGGGCCGCGACGCCTTCGACGACGATCGAAATCCTGACGCCCGACTTCCTGCGCAAGGACGGCGCGCTGGAGATCGTCGTGGCCGCCAAGCCCGACGTCTTCAACCACAATCTCGAAACCGTACCGTCGAACTATCTGACGGTTCGTCCGGGCGCCCGCTATTTCCATTCGATCCGGCTGTTGCAGCGGGTCAAGGAGCTTGATCCGTCAATCTTCACCAAGTCCGGCATCATGGTGGGGCTGGGCGAGGAACGGAATGAAATCCTGCAGCTGATGGACGATCTGCGGTCCGCCAATGTCGATTTCATGACCATCGGCCAGTACCTGCAGCCGTCGAAGAAGCACCACCCGGTGATCCGCTTCGTCACGCCGGAGGAGTTCAAATCCTTTGAGACGATCGGCCGGACCAAGGGTTTCCTGCTGGTGGCATCTAGCCCGCTGACGCGTTCATCGCATCACGCCGGCGACGATTTTGCCAAGCTGCGCGCGGCACGGGAAGCGATTCTCAAGAAATCAGCTTAACTCGCTGGTTCCATGCCAAAATTCGAAGCCACCCGACGCGTATCCCATACACCCGAGCAGATGTTCGCTTTGGTCGCCGATGTTGAATCCTATCCGCAATTCCTGCCGCTTTGCGAAGCGCTGACGGTTCGCTCGCGCAAGGAGCGTGACGGGCGCACTGTTCTGCTTGCCGACATGAGCATCGGCTACAAGGCCATCCGCGAAACCTTCACGACGCAGGTGCTGCTGAAGCCCGCCGAGAACGCCATCGACGTGAAATACATCGACGGGCCGTTCAAATATTTGAGCAATGTCTGGCGTTTCGAACCCGACGGCGCCGGTTGCGCCGTCCGCTTCTTCATCGACTACGAGTTCAAGAGCCGTATTCTGGGCGCGGTCATGGGAACCATGTTCGATCGCGCCTTCCGCATGTTCGCCGAAGCCTTTGAGAAGCGCGCCGACGTCATCTACGGTGCAAAACCGTCTTGAGGCCCTGCGCATGCTTTTCTGGATAGCGAGCACCGTTGGACTGGCAATCGCCTATCTCTTCGGTACCATGCCCACGGGTTATCTGGCGGGGAAGCTGCTCAAGGGCATCGATATCCGGGAGCATGGCTCCAAATCCACCGGGGCAACGAACGTCTTGCGGGTCTTGGGAAAATGGCCTGCGTTGGTGGTGTTGCTGCTGGATGTGCTGAAAGGCGCGGCGGCGATCGTTTTTGCCCGCTGGTTCTATCCCTGGTTCATCACGTTGCCGTTGGTTACGCCATCGACCCCGCTTGACCTGCAAACCTGGGTGCCTTGGGCTGTTTGCCTGGCCGGAATTGCCGTGTTGTTGGGACATGGCCGTTCGATCTGGCTGAATTTTACAGGTGGCAAATCCGCTGCGACGGGGCTTGGCGTGTTGCTGGCTCTGTCTTGGCCGGTAGGTGTGGGGGCTGCGGCGGCTTTTGGTGCTGTGCTGGCTACGTCTCGGATAGTTTCCCTGAGTTCGATGGTAGCGGCGTTGACCGCGATCGCCCTCATCTGTGGCCTGGAGCAACCGTTGGCCTATCGGTTGCTGGTGATTGCGGGCAGCATCTACGTGATTGCGCGCCATCGTGCCAACATTCAGCGGCTGCTGGCTGGGACGGAGCCACGCTTAGGGCAAAGCAGCCCGGAATCGAAAACGTAACCGCAATCCAGCTTTCGGGCCCGCCCGCCCAACGTTTTTATAACCCTATCCGAGTGCTTGTAGGCCCAGTTCCAGCGCTTGCCGGACCGTTTCGCGACGAATGAAATCGCGGCCTTTGTCTGCAAAGAGCTGGTGCTCGGCGACAATCGGTCGGCCGTCCAGCGCAACCCCGAACCAGACCAGGCCGACCGGTTTTCCCGCCGAACCGCCGCCAGGCCCGGCAATGCCGGTGACCGCCAGGGTCAGCCCGGCGCGCGAACGGACAAGCGCGCCTGTTGCCATCTCGATCGCCGTCTCGCGCGAAACCGCGCCGTGCGCCTCAAGCGTGGCGGCGGAGACACCGAGCATGTCCATCTTGGCCTCGTTGGAATAGGTGATGAAGCCGCGATCGACCACGGCCGAGGAACCGGCGATGTCGGTGAGCGCGGAGATGATCATGCCGCCGGTGCAGCTTTCCGCCGTTGCTAGCATGATGCCGCGCTTCTGGCAGGCTTGCAGCAGCGCATTTGCCAGCTCGTTGTTGCTCATTCCGGCACCTCGCCGGGAAACACCACGCTGGCGGTGGCAATCGCCGCTATGCCTTCCTCGCGCCCGACAAAGCCGAGCTTCTCATTGGTTGTGGCCTTGATCGAGATGCGATCCGGCGTAATCGCCAGCATCTGAGAAAGGGCTGCGGTCATGGCCTCGCGATGCGGCCCGACGCGCGGCGCTTCGCAGATCAGCGTGATGTCGGCATTGGCGATGCGGCCGCCGCGCGCGCGCACCAGCCTTGCCGCATGCTCGACGAATATGCGCGACGCAGCGCCTTTCCACTGCGGGTCGGATGGCGGAAAATGCGTGCCGATGTCGCCTGCGCCGCAAGTCGCCAGCAGCGCATCGGTCAAGGCGTGCAGACCGACATCGGCGTCGGAATGGCCGGACAGCTTCTTGTCGTGTGCAATGGCGACGCCACACAAAGTGACATGGTCTCCCGGTTCGAAGGCGTGGACGTCGTAGCCATTGCCGGTACGGATATCGGGAAAGCGCACGCGTTCGCCGGAAAGCCGCTGGTCCGCCATCGCAATATCCCGTGCCCAGGTGAGTTTGACATTGTCCGGCGAGCCCGGAACGATCTTGACCGGAATATTCGCCCATTCGGCGATCGCGGCATCGTCGGTAAAATCCATTCTTCCCAGATGATGGGCTTTCTCGTGCGCGGCAAGAATGGGCCAGAACGGAAAGCCCTGTGGCGTTTGCGCCGCGTGAAGACCGCTGCGCGAAACGGTTTCGCCAACCACGCCGGAGGCCGATTCGCGCTTCAGCGTGTCGGCGACGGGCAAAGCGGGCAACGCGCCCTCGCGCTCGCCGATGGCGGCGATGGTGCGATCTATCAGGTCCGCATCGACAAACGGGCGGACGGCGTCGTGGATCAGAACCTGCGCCGGCGCGTGGCCTCTAAGGGCAAGCAGGCCGAGCCGGACGGATTCCTGCCTCGTCGCCCCGCCCATGATGGCGGTGACGCGCTCTACATTGGCGCCCGCCGCCTGCCGGAACAGCTCGTGGTCATCGGCATGAATGGCGACGACGATCTCGCTGGTCCGCGGGTGGGCCAGAAAAATGTCCAGCGTGTGTGCAATGACGGCAAAGCCGCCAATGTGTTGATATTGCTTCGGTCCGTTGGCCTGTCCGGCGCGCGCACCACGGCCGGCCGCAACGATCACCACCGCGACCTTGCCATCCGCATCCGAAACGTGATTTTCACTTGCGTCAGTCATGCCCGTTTGGTCCTAGCGCACGATCCCGAAAAGTGTAATCGGTTTTCGGAAAGATCGTGCGCTAAGTATGAAATTCCAAAGCGTCCTTTGCGCGTCCTGAGGGACGCGCGGCGCTTTGGTCGCGGCCAAAGCCGAAGGCCAGCATTTTCCCAATTGCGCCTAAATGTGGCGTCATTCCGCGTTGCACATTGCGCCGGTTCTGGCTAGAGAATGTGCAACGAATGAAGATGCTTGGTTTTTGTGCATGGTTAACTTGACCAAATTGCCTGACTTGACCAAATTGGCAGGGCCGCTTGATGTCGGCGGTGTGAGACTCCGCAATCGCGTGTTCCTCGCACCAATGTCGGGGATTACGGACGAGCCGTTCCGGCAGCGTGCCCACGCGCATGGAGCAGGCCTGGTCGTGTCCGAAATGGTTGCCAGCGGAGAGCTCGCCAAGGGCAGGGCCGGTTTCAACCTGCGCATACGCCACTCCGGCCTGCCCGTCCATATGGTTCAGCTTGCAGGCCGTGAGGCGATGCACATGGCCGAAGGTGCCAGAATCGCAGCCGGTGAGGGGGCCGACATCATCGACATCAACATGGGCTGCCCGGCCAAGAAGGTTACCGGCGGTTATGCGGGTTCGGCATTGATGCTGGATCTCGACCACGCACTGTCGCTGATCGACGCCGTTGTCGGCGCGGTCGAGGTGCCAGTGACGGTCAAGATGCGGCTTGGCTGGGACGAAGGCGCGCTCAACGCGCCGATGCTCGCGCGCCGCGCCGAGCAGGCCGGTGTCAGCATGGTGACCGTGCACGGCCGCACGCGCTGCCAGTTCTACCAGGGCAAGGCCGACTGGCGCGCCATCGCCCGCGTCAAGGAAGCCGTGTCCATCCCGGTCGTCGCCAATGGTGACGTCTCTTCGCCGGCGGAAGCGGCCGACATTCTCGATCAATCGGGTGCCGACGCCGTGATGATCGGCCGTGCCCATTATGGCGCGCCCTGGATCGCAGGCGGCATTGCGGCCGCGGCGACCGGCGAGGCGACGCCAAACATGCCACGGGACTCGACCGCGGTCGCCGACTACATCGTGGCCCACTACGAGGACATGCTGGCGCTCTACGGCGCCGAAAGCGGCCTGCGCCAGGCGCGCAAGCATCTTGGCTGGTATCTTGATCGGCATGCCGGCGGCGTCGCCGACGACAGCCGAAAGGCTATACTGACCGCATTCGAGCCCGCGCGCGTTATTGCCTTGCTGCGCGATGTGTTTTCGCGCGATCCGCAACCCTTGAACCTGCGGAGCGCCGCATGAACGCCGCCGCCGGCCAGGGCGCCGAAATGGCGGATGCCGCCCAAATCGTGCTCAACACCATCCGCCGCCCGGTGATCATGATCAGCGAGGAGGGGTTCATCACCTTCGCCAACGCCGATGCGGAAGACTTTTTTCGCTCGAGCGCGACCATGCTCGCCCGCAACACGCTGTCAAAACTCATTCCCTTCGGCAGCCCGCTGCTGACACTGGTCGACCAGGTGCGCGAGCGCCGGGCTCCGGTCAACGAGTACCGCGTCGACGTGTCGTCGCCGCGGCTCGGCATCGAGAAGGTCGTCGATCTCTATGTCGCGCCGGTACCGGAATTTCCGGGCTCGGTGGTGGTTATGTTCCAGGAACGGTCGATGGCCGACAAGATTGACCGGCAGATGACGCATCGGGGCGCGGCACGTTCGGTCACCGGTCTGGCGGCGATGCTTGCCCATGAGATCAAGAACCCGCTCTCAGGCATCCGCGGCGCTGCCCAGTTGCTCGAACTGTCGGCTTCCGACGAAGACCGCGCGCTGACGCGGCTGATCACCGACGAGACCGATCGCATCGTGTCGCTGGTCGATCGCATGGAGGTATTTTCCGACGAGCGGCCGATCGACCGCTACCCCGTCAACATCCATGTCGTTCTCGACCATGTGAAGGCGATTGCCAAGAACGGTTTTGCCAAGAGAATCAAGATATTGGAGGATTATGATCCTTCGTTGCCTCCGGTGTTTGCCAACCGCGACCAGTTGATCCAGGTGTTCCTCAACCTGGTCAAGAACGCCGCCGAGGCGATCGGCAGCGACCCGCAGGGCGAGATCGTGCTGTCGACCGCCTTCCGGCCAGGCATCCGTGTTTCCGTTCCGGGCACGCAGGACCGCGTGTCGCTGCCGCTGGAATTCTGCGTGCGCGACAACGGCTCCGGCGTTTCGGAAGACATCTTGCCGATCCTGTTCGACCCGTTCATCACCACCAAGCCGAACGGCTCCGGGTTGGGTCTTGCGCTGGTCGCCAAGATCGTCGGCGAGCATGGCGGCATCATCGAATGCGAATCGACGCCGCGCGGCACCACATTCCGCATCCTGATGCCGGCCTGGAAAGAAGCGCCAAACGGCGCCGATGATGACGGTGAAGGAGACCGCAAATGACCGTTCGCGGCAATATTCTCGTCGCCGACGACGACGCGGCGATCCGTACCGTCCTCAACCAGGCGCTTTCGCGCGCCGGCCACGAGGTGCGCGTCACCTCCAATGCTTCGACTTTGTGGCGCTGGGTGGCGGCGGGCGAGGGCGACCTTGTCATCACCGATGTGGTCATGCCGGACGAGAACGCCTTCGACATGCTGCCGCGCATCAAGAAGGCGAGGCCGGAGCTGCCGGTCATCGTCATGAGCGCTCAGAACACCTTCATGACGGCGATCCGCGCCTCCGAAACCGGCGCCTATGAATATCTGCCTAAGCCGTTCGACCTGACCGAACTGCTCAACATCGTCAACCGCGCGCTTTCCGAGCCGCGTCGGCCGAAGATCGACGCGCGGCCGGAAGAGCAGCCCGATGCAATGCCGCTGGTCGGCCGCTCGGCCGCCATGCAGGACATCTACCGCATGCTGGCGCGCATGATGCAGACCGACCTGACGGTGATGATCTCGGGCGAATCCGGTACCGGCAAGGAGCTGGTGGCGCGCGCGCTGCATGAATATGGCCGCCGCCGCGGCGGCCCCTTCGTCGCCATCAATATGGCGGCGATCCCGCGCGACCTGATCGAATCGGAACTGTTCGGTCACGAGAAGGGTGCCTTCACCGGCGCACAGAATCGCTCGACCGGGCGCTTCGAGCAGGCTGAAGGCGGCACGCTGTTCCTCGACGAAATCGGCGACATGCCGATGGAGGCGCAGACGCGGCTGCTGCGCGTGCTCCAACAGGGCGAATACACGACGGTTGGCGGACGCACGCCGATCAAGACCGACGTGCGCATCGTCGCCGCCACCAACAAGGATCTGCGCACGCTGATCAACCAGGGGCTTTTCCGCGAGGATCTTTTCTATCGCCTCAATGTCGTGCCGCTCCGGCTGCCAGCGCTGCGCGAGCGCTCCGAGGACGTGCCGGACCTCGTCCGCCACTTCTTCAAGCTCGGCGAAATGGAAGGCCTACAGACCAAGCGCATTTCTTCCGGCGGCATCGAGTTGATGAAGCGCTATCCGTGGCCAGGCAATGTTCGCGAACTGGAAAACCTGGTTCGCAGGCTTGCCGCGCTCTATTCGCAGGACGAAATTTCCGCCGAGATCATCGAGGCCGAGCTGAAGACCGGCGAGCGCCCCGTAGTGCCGGGAGGCGGTAACCTCATTCCCGACGATTTGTCGATTGGCCAGGCGGTCGAGCATTTCCTGCAGCGCTATTTCGCGTCGTTTGCCGGCGACTTGCCTCCTGCCGGGCTCTATCAGCGCATCCTGTCCGAGGTCGAGTTTCCGCTTGTCCTGGCCTCGATGACGGCAACGCGTGGCAACCAGATCAAGGCTGCGGAACTGCTGGGCTTGAACCGCAACACGCTGCGCAAGAAGATTCGCGAGCTCGGCGTCAACGTCTACAAATCATCGCGGCAGGGCTGAGCCTTGATCTGAGCCCGCGCTCTTTTCAGGGGATCGGCTCGCGAAAGATTTCCGTCTCGGTCACACTTGTTGCATAATCGCCACAATGCGTTGCATACATCCGACGCAATCATGGCTCTAGACGGCGACATGGCTCCGCAGGCACCGACAACAAACCAACCGCTTTTCAGCGAACCCGGCGCTCGTGACGGGCGCCGGCTGCTTGCGCTGCCAGGCGTGATCGCGGTCGTCGGCGCGCTGATGACGGCGGCGATCTCGTTCGCCATCCTCGTTGGCGCCACGCCGATCACACCGAACGAGTCGACTACGCTGGCGTTGATTGCCCTCAACACGGCTTTCGTCCTGTTTCTTATCGCGCTGGTCGGGCGTGAGGTGCACCGCATCCTGATGGCGCGCCGGCATGGCAAGGCCGCTTCGCGGCTGCATGTGCGCATTGTCGCCATGTTCGCCCTGGTTGCTGCCATTCCAGCCATCATGGTGGCCATCATCGCGTCGATCACGCTCGACATCGGCCTCGACCGCTGGTTCGAGATCCGCACCAAGACGATCGTCAATTCATCGCTGTCGATCGCCGACGCCTATGTCCAGGAAAATGCCCGCAACCTCCAGGGCACGACGCTGTCCATGGCCTATGATCTCGATGCGTCGCGCACGCTCTACGGCCTTGATCGTACCGGCTTTCTCGACCTGATGAACAAGGAAGCCGTGGGCCGTTCGCTGGCCCATGCGGCGCTGATCAAGCCGGACGGCTCTTTCGTCATGAGCGCCAAGACCGATACGGATTTCGCCATGCCCGAGCCGCCGGAAGGCGCGGTGGCCAGCGCTACCGACGGCAAGCCGGTGCTGATCGAACCGAAAACGCGCAACATCATGGGTGCCATCGTCAAGCTGCGGGAGATCGAAGGACTCTACCTCTACACCATTCGGCTCGTCGACCCCGAAGTGATCAAGGCAAGGCAGATCGTCAGGTCCAACACCGACGAATATCGGGGGCTGGAAGATAACCGCCGTACCTCTCAGGTGGCCTTCGCGCTGCCCTATCTGTCGTTGACGCTCATCATTATCCTGTCCGCGATCTGGACCGGCATTGCGGTCGCCGACCGTCTGGTGCGGCCCATTCGCCAGCTCATCGGCGCCGCCGACGAGGTCGCGACCGGCAATCTCGACGTCGCGGTTCCCGTCAGGCCTTCGGACGGCGATGTCGCGTCGCTCGGCGATACGTTCAACAAGATGCTTCTCGAACTGAAATCGCAGCGCAATGAGATCCTGTCCGCCAAGGACCTGATCGATGAGAGGCGCCGCTTCTCGGAAGCCGTGCTTGCCGGCGTTACCGCCGGCGTCATCGGCGTCGATCCCTACGGCATCGTCACCATCGTCAACCGCTCGGCCGAGGCGATGCTGGCGATTTCGGCCAGCGCAGCCCTTGGGCAGAATCTTTCCGCCGTGCTGCCGCATGTCGGCCGCGTCTTCGAGATCGGCCGCAAGTCCGGCAAACCCGTCTATCGTGAGCAGGTGACCTTTTACCGCGCCGGTGCCGAGCGGACCTTCAACGTGCAGATCACGATCGAGGCCGGCGACGACGGCTCGGAGGAAAAATCCTATGTGGTGACGGTCGACGACATCACCGACCTGGTTCAGGCGCAGCGCTCGTCGGCCTGGGCGGACGTGGCGCGGCGTATCGCCCACGAGATCAAGAACCCGCTGACGCCGATCCAGCTCTCGGCCGAACGTATCAAGCGCCGTTACGGCAAGGTGATTACCGAGGACCGCGAGGTTTTCGACCAATGCACCGACACCATCATCCGTCAGGTTGAGGATATCGGCCGTATGGTGGACGAATTCTCGGCGTTCGCGCGCATGCCAAAGCCCGAGATGAAGGCGATAGATCTGCGCGAATCGCTGCGTGAGGCCTCGTTCCTGGTCGAGGTCAGCCGCGCCGACATCACTTTCGAGCGGATTTTCGGCACGGAGCCGCTAAAGGGCACTTTCGACAGCCGCTTGATGGCGCAGGCTTTCGGCAATGTGATCAAGAACGCCGCCGAGGCCATCGACGGATTGGAACAGAAGGACGGTTCGCACGGCATAATCCGGATTCAAGCCGGGCGCCAGAATGGTGCGATTCGAATCGACGTCATCGACAATGGCAAAGGCCTGCCGCGCGAGAATCGCCAACGGCTGCTCGAGCCCTACATGACCACACGCGAGAAGGGCACCGGACTTGGCCTCGCTATCGTCAAGAAGATCGTGGAGGACCATGGCGGCAGGCTGGAACTACACGATGCTCCAGCGGACTTCCACGATGGGCGCGGCGCGATGATCAGCATCATCCTGCCGCCTGCGGCCGCAACGGCTCCGCGCGGCGAAAGCAGGGCGGAAAACGAAAGAGAAACTGAAAAGGTCGGTAATGGCGTCTGATATTCTCATCGTCGATGACGAGGAAGACATCCGTGAACTCGTCGCGGGCATACTGAGCGACGAAGGTCACGAAACCCGCACGGCATTCGATGCCGACAGCGCGCTCGCTGCTATAGCTGATCGCGCGCCGCGGCTGATTTTCCTCGATATCTGGCTGCAGGGCTCGCGCCTGGACGGGCTGGCGCTGCTCGACGAGATCAAGACCATGCATCCGACCTTGCCGGTGGTGATGATTTCCGGCCACGGCAACATCGAAACGGCGGTCTCCGCCATCCGTCGCGGCGCCTATGACTTCATCGAAAAGCCGTTCAAGGCCGACAGGCTGATCCTTATTGCCGAGCGTGCGCTGGAGACCTCGAAATTGCGGCGCGAGGTTTCCGACCTCAAGCTGCGCAGCGGCGAAACCTTCGATCTGATCGGCATGTCGTCGGCGATGAGCCAGTTGCGCCAGACGATCGAACGCGTCGCGCCGACCAACAGCCGCGTGATGATCATCGGACCGTCTGGCTCGGGCAAGGAACTGGCCGCGCGCGCCATCCACACGCTGTCGGCGCGCAAGAGCGCACCTTTCGTGACGCTGAGCGCCGCCAACATCACGCCCGAGCGCATGGAGATCGAGCTGTTCGGCACCGAATCGAATGGCGTCGAGCGCAAGGTCGGGGCGCTGGAGGAGGCCCATCGCGGTATCCTCTACATCGACGAGGTGGCCGACATGCCGCGCGAGACGCAGAACAAGATCCTGCGCGTGCTGGTCGAGCAGCAGTTCGAGCGGGTAGGGGGAACCAAGCGGGTCAAGGTCGATGTCCGCATCATCTCCTCGACCTCGCAGAACCTCGAAGCGATGATTGCCGACGGGCGTTTTCGCGAGGATCTTTACCATCGCCTCGCGGTGGTTCCGGTCATCGTGCCGGGATTGGCCGAGCGGCGCGAGGATATTCCCTACCTCGTCGATAATTTCATGAAGCAGATCGCCCGCCAGGCCGGCATCAAGCCGCGCCGCATCGGCGACGACGCGCTGGCCGTGCTGCAGGCGCACAACTGGCCGGGCAACGTTCGCCAGCTGCGCAACAATGTCGAGCGCCTGATGATCCTTGCGCGCGGCGACGACGTCGATGCGCCGATCACCGCCGACCTGTTGCCGGCCGAGATCGGCGATGTCATGCCGCGCACGCCGAATCAATCCGACCAGCACATCATGGCGCTGCCGTTGCGCGAAGCGCGTGAGCAGTTCGAGAAGGATTACCTGATCGCCCAGATCAACCGGTTCGGCGGCAACATCTCGAAGACCGCCGAGTTCATCGGCATGGAGCGCTCCGCTCTGCATCGCAAGCTGAAGTCGCTGGGCGTCTGAGCGCGACATATCCAGCCGCCGCGCCCGGGCCGAGCATTTGCCGGTTACGGCGGCGGTGGAATCGCATAAGAAAGCCCCGAGAATATCTAGAGGTTGCCCATGCCGCGCATTGCCTATGTCAACGGGCGCTATGTCACGCACGCCGATGCCGCCGTCCATATCGAGGACCGTGGCTATCAGTTCGCCGACGGTGTCTATGAGGTCTGCGAGGTGGCGCGTGGTTTCATCGTCGACATGCCGCGCCATCTGTCCCGGCTGAACCGCTCGCTGACCGAATTGTCGATCGCCTGGCCGGTCACCTCCCGCGTGCTGCCACTCATTCTGCGCGAGGTGGTCAATCGCAACCAGGTCGCCAATGGCCTGGTCTACGTGCAGGTGACGCGCGGCGTGGCCAGCCGCGACTTCGCCTTCCCTTCCGCCGACACGAAGCCGGCCCTGGTAGTCACCGCCAGGAAGGCCGACGCAGCGGCTGGAGCGAAGCGAGCCGAGACCGGCATCGCGGTCATCACCGTGCCGGAGAACCGCTGGGACCGCGTCGACATCAAGACCGTCGGGCTGCTGCCCAATGTATTGGCCAAGCAGAAGGCCAAGGAAGCCGGTGCGCAGGAAGCCTGGTTCGTCGACGATGAAGGCAACGTAAAAGAAGGCGGCTCGTCCAATGCCTGGATCGTCACCCGGGACGGCGTCCTGGTCACCAGGCCGGCCGAGCACGGCATCTTGCGCGGCATCACCCGCACGACCATGTTCGAAGTGGCGGCCAAGCTTGGCCTGAAGATCGAGGAGCGCGGCTTTTCCGTCGCCGAGGCCAAGGCGGCACGCGAGGCGTTCATCAGCTCCGCAACGACAATCGCCATGCCGGTGGTGAGCATCGACGGCGATACGGTCGCCAACGGGCACCCCGGCTCAATAACACTTTCCTTGCGGCAGGCCTTTTTTGACATTGCGGAAAAAAGTCCAGCCTGATAACCGCACAGGTGGAATGAACATCAATATATCTCGTTCTGCTTGTCGTTACTGACGACAAGACGGTGTTTGCGAGCTTGACATGCGCCCGTTAATTTGGCGCATTGGCTTGCAAACCGAAGGGGATCGGCGAAAGACAAGAACAATGGCGGAACGATCGCAAAACCTTCAGGACCTGTTCCTGAATTCAGTTCGCAAGAGCAAGAACCCGCTCACCATCTTCCTCATCAACGGCGTGAAGCTGACCGGCGTGGTCACTTCGTTCGACAATTTCTGTGTCCTGCTGCGCCGCGACGGTCACTCCCAGCTCGTCTACAAGCACGCCATTTCCACGATCATGCCGAGCCAGCCGGTTCAGATGTTCGATGGCGAGGAAAGCCAGGGCGCCTGATTGGCACGTGAGAAAGACGCGGACGCCACCGTTCGCGGAAAACCAACACATCATCCCGGGACGGAAGCCAAGGGCCCGACCCGGGCCGTTGTCATTGTGCCCGTCCTTACCCGCCACCAGCGCAACGACGACGAGACCAACCGTCCTCGGTTGATGCGTTCGGCTGATGCTCGTCATGACGAGGCAGTTGGCCTTGCCCGCGCCATCAACCTCGACCTGGTCCACACTGCGGTGGTTACCATCAACGATCCGCGCCCGGCGACGTTGCTCGGCAGCGGCAAGGTCGCCGAATTCGCCGAAATCGTCAAAGAGGGACACGCGGAGGTGGTCGTCGTCGACCATCCGCTGACCCCGGTGCAGCAACGCAATCTGGAGAAGGAGCTGAACGCCAAGGTGCTGGACCGCACCGGGCTGATCCTCGAGATCTTCGGCGAGCGCGCGCGCACCAAGGAAGGCACGCTGCAGGTCGAGCTCGCCCATCTCAACTACCAGAAGGGCCGCCTCGTGCGCAGTTGGACCCATCTGGAGCGCCAGCGCGGTGGCGCCGGCTTTCTCGGGGGCCCCGGCGAAACGCAGATCGAATCCGACCGGCGGCAGTTGCAGGAAAAGATCATCAAGCTGAAGCAGGAGCTGGAAACGGTGCGGCGCACGCGCGACCTGCACCGCGCCAAGCGCAGGAAGGTGCCGTTCCCGGTGGTGGCGATCGTCGGCTATACCAACGCCGGCAAGTCGACGCTGTTCAACCGGCTGACCGGAGCAGACGTGCTGGCGCAGGACATGCTGTTCGCTACGCTCGATCCGACGCTGCGCCGCGTGCGCCTGCCACATGGCACGCCGATCATCCTCTCCGACACTGTCGGTTTCATCTCGGACCTGCCGACGCATCTGATCGCGGCTTTCCGCGCCACCCTGGAAGAGGTAGTCGAGGCCGATCTCGTGCTTCATCTGCGCGACATTTCGGATCCGGACACGGCCGCCCAGGCCGAAGATGTCGAGCGTATCCTGGCCGACCTCGGTGTTGACGCCGGCGACGCCAAGCGGGTGATCGAAGTGTGGAACAAGATCGACCGGCTCGACGAAGGCAACCGGACCCGGCTGCTTGCCGACGGCGCCGATGCCAACAAGGCGCCGCCGATCGCGGTGTCGGCGGTGACCGGCGAGGGCATCGATGCGCTGAAGGCGATCATCGAAACGCGGATGGCGGGCGAACTCGAAGACCTCACCGTGACGATCGAGCCGGCACAGTTCGGCCTTGTCGACTGGCTTTACCGCAATGGCGATGTCGTTTCGCGAAGCGACAATGATGACGGCAGCGCCACCATCTCGCTCAAGGCCACGCAAAGCGCCCGCGAAGAGATCGAAAGCAGATTGCGTCGTAAAAACAACGGCTAATGTAACTTACTTCGCGGTCTTTGCTTCCTGCCAGAGCGCTTCCATCTCGGCCAGATCAGCCTTGTCCAGCGTGTTGCCGGCTTTTCCCAGTGCCTGTTCGACATAATGGAAACGCGAGCGGAATTTTTCGTTGGTGCCGCTCAGCGCTGCTTCGGAATCGAGCTTGAGATGACGGCCGAGATTGACGACGGCAAACAGCATGTCGCCGAACTCGTCTTTGATCGAGGCGGTGTCGCCTTTGGCCAGTGCCTCGCGCAACTCGCCGATCTCTTCCTCGATCTTGTCGAGGATGGGCGCTGCCTCGCTCCAGTCGAAGCCGACGCGGGCGGCTTTCTCCTGAAGTTTCAGTGCCCGGGTCAGCGCGGGCAGGGCGACCGGCACGCTGTCCAAAAACCCCTTGCCGTTGTCTTCGGGATCGAGACCGCGGGCGAGGCGAGCGCTTCGCTTCTCAGCCTTCTCTTCGGCCTTGATCTTTTCCCACATGCCCTTGGCCATGCCGGCGCTGCGGGCTTTCTCGTCACCGAAGACATGCGGATGGCGGCGGATCATCTTCGTCGTGATGGCTTGCACCACGTCAGAGAAGGCGAATTCACCGGCTTCCTCGGCCATTTGCGCGTGGTAGACGACCTGCAGCAGAAGATCGCCGAGCTCGTCGCGCAGATCGTCGAGGTCGCCGCGCGCGATGGCGTCCGCCACCTCATAGGCTTCCTCGATCGTATAGGGCGCAATGGTCGAGAAATCCTGTTCGATGTCCCAGGGGCAGCCAGTCTTCGGCGCCCGCAGCGCCGCCATGATCTCGATCAGGCGCGAAATGTCTTTCGATGGCGTCATCTAGAGCTATTCCAGGAAAAGTGTGAAACGGTTTTCTGTCCGGAATTGCGTCAAAACAGTCTATCGGATGCTATCCCGCGACCGGCCGCGCGGCCAACGCTGTCAGCCGGCGCGGGAGCCTTGTCCACAGATGAGCCGCGTCAATCAAGAACCGAAACGATCGCCTTGGCGAGTTCGTCCATGCCGTCCTCGGGTAGGCCGGCGACGTTGATGCGGCTGTCGCCGACCATGTAGATGCCGTGCTCGGCGCGCAACCGCTCGACCTGCGCTTCGGTGAGGCCAAGGCGAGAAAACATGCCGCGATGGCTGGCGACGAAATCGAAACGGTCGGAATTGGACTGCCGGCGCAGCGCCTCGGCGAACTGGACCCGAAGCCTGAGCATGCGCAGCCGCATCTCTTCGAGCTCGGCTTCCCAGTCGGCGCGCAAGGTGGCGTCTTCGAGCACGATGCGCACGGCCGCCGCACCATGGTCCGGCGGCATCGAATACATGGCGCGCGCCGCCGACAGCATCTGGCTCATCGCCACATCCGCCTGTGCGCCGTCCCTGGCCAGGATCATCGCCGCGCCGACGCGGTCGCGGTAGACGGCGAAATTCTTCGAGCAGCTCGACGCCACCACCATCTCCGGAACTTTCGCCGCCAGCAGGCGCAAGCCGAGGGCATCGGCCTCAAGGCCATCGCCAAAGCCCTGATAGGCGATGTCGACAAACGGCAGCAGCTCGCGCTCGACGACCAGATCGGTAACGGCTGCCCACTGTGCCGCATCCAGATTGGCGCCGGTCGGGTTGTGGCAGCAGCCATGCAGCAACACGACGTCGCCGCTCTTTGCCGTCCGCAACGCGGCCAGCATGTCGTCGAAACGAACGGCGCCCGAGGCCGCATCGAAATAGGGATATTCACGGATCTGCAGGCCGGCGGCGCGCATCACCGGCATGTGGTTCGGCCAGGTCGGATCCGATAGCCAGATGGTTGCATCCGAGCGCGTCCGCTTCAGCAGTTCCGCCACCAGCCGCAGCGCGCCGGAACCGCCGGGCGCCTGTGCGGCGCGGATGCGCGTCATGTCGGCGCCTGGACCGAAGGCGAGCTTGGCCATCACTGTGTTGAAGCCGGTATCGCCGGCAAGGCCGAGATAGGTCTTGGTGTCCTGACCCTCCAAGAGCCGCTTTTCGGCTTCGCGCACGGCGCGCATGACCGGCGTCTTGCCGTCGCGATCCTTGTAGACGCCGACGCCGAGGTCGACCTTGTCGGGGCGCGGATCGGCGCGATAAAGGCCGATCAGGGCCAGGATCTTGTCGGCGGGGGCGGGCTGCAGGGCTTCAAACATCGATACGGCTCCAATGGCGGCGGAGTGATACGCAAATCGGTCACGTTTCGCCAGCGGTTTTAGCTGGGTGATCCAGCCCTAGACGGGGGTGCCGGGAAGCCTGCTCTGCACGCTCCTGTGATGTGGACGGGGTTTGATGCGGAACCCATTGATGCGCGTGGGAAAATGACCAGCCGGCATTAACAGCGCCACCACGCCATCGTCCGCGTCGGCATGAGCGCTTCTGTGCGCAAATTTCGGCTTTGCCACGGCCAGTGGTCAGCCCCCACCGTGCCTGTCTTTCACAGCCTGCCGCAACAGATAGGCGACCGCGCTCAGCACCATCAAGGCCAGCCCGAACCATGTCAGGGCATAGGCCAGATGGTTGTTGTGGAACGAAACCACCGTCAAGCCGCCGACCGGCCACCCTCCCGGATTGGGCGTGGCATCGGCATCGATGAAATAAGGAGCGACCTGCCCGAGGCCTTGCGTCGTGGCGATCGCCTGCACATCGCGCGAATACCAGCGGTTGGCGGCCGGATCGTTGTTACGCAGGAAGCCGCCTTTCGGTTCGCTGATGCGCAACAGGCCGTGAATTCCGGTGTGATCGCCCGAGGGCTTGCCTGCGAGGCGGGTTGCCGGATCGCGCTTGTCCGTCGGCACGAAGCCCCTGTTCACCAGAATCGTGAAGCCATCATCCGCTCGGAACGGCGACATTACCCAGAAGCCCCCGCCGAGATCGGTGACCGCCTGGACCAGGGTCTCGCGATCACCGAGAAACCGGCCCGTGACGGCAAGCTGGCGATACTCGCCATCCCTGGCGTTGATCGCTGGCCAGGCCGAAGGCGCCGGGGCGGCCACAGGTACTGCCTTGAGACGCTGGTCGACACGCTCGATCAGGTCGAGTTTCCAGACGCGGCGCTCCAGCTGCCAGACACCAAGCGCCGAAAAGCCGGTGATGCCGATGGCCCCGCAAAGGCAAAGCACCAACAGCGTCCATGGTGAACGCGTAACCCTTTGGCCGTCGCCTGTATTCGAATGCGGTATCGTCCGTGCCTGTTCGTCCAAAGCCAGGTCCCTCTCTCAGGGTATCTGACTCATGTCATGGCCGGGCATCATGTTGACGTTCAGATGGTACATGACCCAGAGTGAGCCCGTCAGCGCGATCACCACCAGGATGAGGGTGAAGATCAGGGCCATCATGGTCCAGCCGCTCTCCGACCTGGTGTTCATATGCAGAAAGAACACCATGTGGACGATGATTTGCACGACGGCGAAGGCCATGATGGCAATCGCCGACGCCATCTGATTGCCGAGCGCGTTGGTCATGACCAGCCAGAAGGGAATGGCGGTCAGCACGACGGACAGGCCGAAGCCTGTCAGATAGCCGCGCAGCGAGCCGTGATCGACGCCGTGATGCGCGTGGCTCTGGTCGCTGGTGTCTGTTTGGTGCCCGGCGCTCATCGCAACATTCCCATCAGATAAACGAAGGTGAAGACGCCGATCCAGATGACGTCGAGGAAGTGCCAGAACATGCTCAGGCACATCAGGCGCCGCTGGTTCGCGGCGATCAGCCCGTGCCTGGAGACCTGCACCATCAGCACCACCAGCCAGACCAGGCCGAAGGTGACGTGCAGGCCGTGCGTTCCGACCAGCGTGAAGAACGACGACAGGAAGCCGCTGCGCTGCGGCGTCGCCCCCTCGTGGATGAAATGGGCGAATTCGTAGAGTTCGATGCTGAGAAAGGCGAGGCCGAACAGGCCAGTGATCACCAGCCACACCTGCATGGGCTTCACCCTTCCCTTCGCCATCTCCAGCATCGCGAAGCCGTAAGTGATGGAGGACAGGAGCAGCATGGTGGTGTTGAGCGCGACCAGCGGAAGATCGAACAGGTCCTTCGGCGCGGGTCCGGCCGCGTAATTGCCACCGAGCACGCCGTAGACCGCGAACAGCATCGCGAAGATGAGGCAGTCGCTCATCAGATAGATCCAGAAGCCGAGCATGGTGCTGCTGCCGCTCTCGGCATGGCCGTGGTCGTCTTCCAGGTGGAAGACCGTGTCGTCGATCACCGTGTCGGCGTGTGCCATGGTGCTTATCCCGCCTGGCTGGTGGCTGCGAGCAGGCGTGTCCGCTCGTCCTCGACGCGGGTGACGTCACTGGACGGAATGTGGAAGTCCCGGTCGTAGTTGAAAGTATGCGCGATGGCGTAGCCGATCAGGGCGACGAAGCTGACGATCGCCAGCCACCAAATGTACCAGATGAGCGCCATGGCAAGCACCACGCTCAACCCGGCCAGGATGACGCCGGCTCCGGTGTTGCGCGGCATGTGGATGTCACGGAAGCCCGTCAGAGGGCGCTGGTAGCCGCGCTTCTTCATGTCCGCCCAGGTGTCGAGATCATGGACGACCGGGGTGAAGGCGAAATTGTAGGCCGGCGGCGGCGAGGACGTCGCCCATTCGAGCGTACGCCCGTCCCACGGATCGCCGGTATCGTCGCGAAGCTGCTCGCGCCGGCGCACGCTGACGAAGATCTGGATGAGGAAGGACAGGATGCCAAGCAGGATCAGGAAGGCGCCGAAGGCGGCGATGATGAACCAGATCTGCAGCGAGGGATCCTCAAAGGTGCGCAGCCGGCGCGTTACGCCCATCAAGCCGAGGATGTAGAGCGGCATGAAGGCGAACCAGAAGCCGACCACCCAGAACCAGAACGACATGTTTCCCCAGAACGGATCAAGCCGGAATCCGAATGCCTTGGGGAACCAGTAGCTGATGCCGGCAAACAGGCCGAACAGCACGCCGCCGATGATGACGTTGTGGAAATGCGCGACCAGGAACAGGCTGTTGTGGAGCACGAAGTCGGCTGGCGGAACCGCGAGCAGCACGCCGGTCATGCCGCCGACCACGAAGGTCAGCATGAAGGCGACCGTCCACATCATCGGCAGTTCGAAGCGGATGCGGCCGCGGTACATGGTGAACAACCAGTTGAATATCTTGGCGCCTGTCGGGATCGAAATGATCATCGTTGTGATGCCGAAGAACGAGTTGACGCTCGCTCCCGATCCCATGGTGAAGAAGTGATGCAGCCAGACCAGGTAGGACAGGATGGTGATGACGATGGTTGCATAGACCATCGATGTGTAGCCGAAGAGCCGCTTGCCGCAGAAGGCCGAGGTCACTTCGGAAAATATGCCGAAGGCCGGCAGGATCAGGATGTAGACCTCGGGGTGGCCCCAGATCCAGATCAGGTTCACGTACATCATCGGATTGCCGCCGAAGTCGTTCGTGAAGAAGTTGGTGCCGACATAACGGTCGAGAGCCAGCAGGGCCAGCACCGCCGTCAGCACCGGGAAGGCGGCGACGATGAGCACATTGGTGCAGAGCGCGGTCCAGGTGAAGATCGGCATTCTCATCATGGTCATGCCTGGCGCGCGCATCTTGACGATGGTGCAGACCAGGTTCACGCCCGACAGCAGCGTGCCGACGCCCGCCACTTGCAGGGCCCAGATATAATAATCGACACCGACATCGGGACTGTAGCCGATACCCGACAGCGGCGGATAGGCAAGCCAGCCGGTGCGGGCAAATTCGCCGACGAACAGCGACATCATGACGATGACCGCGCCGCCGACCGTCATCCAGAAGCTGAAATTGTTGAGGAACGGAAACGACACGTCGCGCGCGCCGATCTGCAGCGGGACGACGAAATTCATCAGGCCCGTCACCAGCGGCATCGCCACGAAGAAGATCATGATCACGCCGTGCGCGGTGAAGATCTGGTCGTAGTGATGCGAATTGAGGTAGCCTTCCGAACCGCCGAAGGCCATCGCCTGCTGGAGCCGCATCATGATGGCGTCGCTGAAGCCGCGCAGCAGCATGACGATGCCGAGCACCATGTACATCACACCGATGCGCTTGTGGTCGACGCTGGTGAACCATTCGCGCCACAGATAGCCCCAGAGCTTGAAATAGGTCAGCGCGCCGACGAGGGCGATGCCGCCCAGCGCGACGACTACGAAGGTCGCGACCACGATGGGTTCGTGCAGCGGCAGCGACTCGAGCGTGAGCCGGCCGAAGATCGCCTTGAGAAGAGCAGGATTGTCGAACATGTCTTGCGTGGCGCCTCAGGAGTTGAAGGGCGACCGAAGCGTGCCGGTTGCGGAAGGTGACGGCAGTCGGATCGACAGGGGCGGTGGCCGTTGCAGACCAGCGCCGACTATCGGCGTCGAGGTCATCGGCGTGACGGATTGATCGGCCTTCGAAGCCGCCAGTGCTTCTTCGGTCGTGCATATGCTGGCGACATAGGATGGGGCAGGGCCGAATATCGTGCCGCGCCGGGCGAACTTGTCATACAGCAGCGGCAGGGTGTTGCGGATGCCGGCCATTCCCAGACCGCCCTTGGCATCGATCTGCGACATCTCGCTCATGCACATCTTGCCGGGCTCGACGCACATGTTGAGGATCGCCTTGTAGAGATCGGCATCCACCGCCGCATAGTGGCGCACGGGTTGGTTCTCGCTGGGCTGTTCGAGCTCCAGATAGCCGTTTCGGTCGAGCTTGCCGCCGCCGTCCTTTGCCTTCGCGATCCATGCCTGGAAACCGGCATCGTCTAGGCCGTGGAACGCGAAGCGCATTCCCGAGAAGCCGGCGCCGCTGTAGTTGGCGGAGAACCCTTCATAGTCGCCGGACTTGTTTATGACGGCGTGCAGCCTGGTTTCCATACCCGGCATTGCATAGATCTGGCCGGCCAGTGCTGGAATGTAGAAGGAGTTCATCACCGATGCGGAGGTGATGCGAAAGCTGATCGGCCGGTCGACCGGCGCAGCCAGTTCGTTGACCATGGCGACCCCGTAGTCCGGATAGATGAACAGCCATTTCCAGTCGAGCGCGACGACTTCGACCTCAAGCGGGCGCACGTCCGGCGGCAGCGGCTTGCCGGCCGCTACACGTCCGATCGGACGATAGGGGTCGAGCAGATGGGTGCCCATCCAGGTCACTGCGCCCAGGCAGATGATGATCAGAAGCGGCACAGCCCAAATGACGAGTTCGAGGTGGGTCGAGTGGTCCCAATCCGGCTCGTAGCGCGCCTCGCGGTTGGACTGGCGGTATCGCCAGGCAAAGAATATGGTGAGAGCCATCACCGGTATGATGACGATCAGCATCAGTGCCGTGGACACCATCAGCAGGTCGCGCTGCTGCGCGGCAACGTCGCCGGCAGGGTTCATGACGACCATGCTGCAGGAGCCGAGCGATGCCAGCAGGGGCAGCAGGAAAAGGGTACGGAGACGGCTCAATGTTTGACCTGTCGGTTGTTCCCCCCAGTGCTAGCCGTACCGCGGCAATGAAGGCATTGGACAATTTGTCCAATGCCGCAATGACGCGGCAGGCGTCATCAAAGCACCTGGCCCGCGCACATGGCAAGCGATCGTATGAGACCGCGGCGGGGCGACGGAGAATGCTGTGAGCCCAACTTCGAAGATCGAAGCCGACGCAAGACGGATAAACGCGCGCCATCATGAGGTGAAGCCCGGCGAAATCGCCGTTGGCGTCATCATCGGCAGGACGTCGGAATTCTTCGACTTCTTCGTCTACGCGATCGCTTCCGTCATCGTTTTTCCGAAGCTCGTATTTCCTTATGCCGACCCGTTGACCGGCACGCTCTACTCCTTCGCCATCTTCGCGCTTGCCTTCATCGCGCGGCCGATCGGGACGGCGATCTTCACCGCGCTCGACCGCGCCTACGGCCGCAGCGCCAAGCTCACCATCGCACTGTTCCTGCTGGGGACCTCGACCGTGTCGATCGCCTTCGTGCCCGGTTACGACCAGATCGGCCCGGCTTCGGCCTGGCTGCTGGCCATGTTTCGGATCGGTCAGGGACTGGCGCTGGGCGGGACATGGGATGGACTTGCCTCGCTGCTGGCGTTGAATGCGCCCGAAAAGCGCCGCGGCTGGTATGCGATGATCCCGCAGCTGGGCGCACCACTCGGGCTCATCGTTGCCAGCGCCTTGTTTGCATATTTCGTCGGCAACCTGTCGGCCGAAGACTTCTTCAGCTGGGGTTGGCGCTATCCTTTCTTCGTCGCCTTCGCCATCAATGTCGTCGCCCTGTTCGCACGGCTGCGCATCGTGGTGACGCCGGAATACACCAAACTGTTCGAAGGCCAGGAACTGGAGCCGACTTCCGTCCGCGAGACATTGCGCGCCGAAGGGCGCACTGTCGTGCTCGGCGCCTTCGCGCCGCTGGCGAGCTTCGCCCTGTTCCACATGGTGACGGTGTTTCCTCTGTCCTGGATTTTCCTGTTCACGCGCGAGGGACCGGCCCGGTTCCTGGTCATCGAGACGATCGGAGCCTTCTTCGGCCTGGCGGCAATCGCGATCTCGGGCTTCGTCGCCGACCGGGTTGGGCGCTGGCCCTTGCTAGGAGGCTCGGCGGTGGCCATCGCCGTTTTCAGCGGTTTCGCGCCACAGCTGCTCGATGGCGGCTTCGTCGGAGAGTCCGTCTTCATGGTATTGGGCTTCGTCCTGCTCGGCCTGTCGTTCGGCCAGTCTTCAGGAGCACTCGCCTCGAACTTTTCAAAGACCTACCGCTATACAGGTGCTGCGCTGACCTCGGACCTCGCCTGGCTGTTCGGCGCCGGCTTCGCCCCCATAGTCGCCCTGTTCCTGTCCGCCCATTTCGGGCTGATCTCGTCAGGCGCCTATCTGTTGTCGGGAGCGCTGTGCACGTTGCTGGCGCTGAGGCTCAACCAGCGCCTGGATCGGACGCCCGCTTGAGTGACCTGCTTGGCCAGGGCTGGGGACCTCCCGGCCCAATGACTCTGCACGACAAGACCAACAAACAGAATTTCCTGCTTCTGATCCAACTGCGCTGGATCGCGGTCGGTGGTCAGATCGTGACGATCCTGTTCGTCCGCTACGCGCTTGGCATCGGCCTGCCGCTGGTGCCGATGGCGGTGGTGATCCTGCTGCTGATCGCTCTCAATGTCGCCAGCCTGCGCCGGCACAGCAGCCAGGACGCGATCACCAACACCGAGCTGTTTCTTGGGCTGCTGCTCGACGTCACCGCGTTGACGGTCCAGCTTTACCTGAGCGGCGGCGCGTCCAATCCCTTCATTTCGCTTTACCTGCTCCAGGTCATCCTGGGCGCGGTGCTGCTGGAGACATGGTCGGTCTGGGCCCTTGTTCTCATTGCAAGCACGTGCTTCATCGCGCTGACCACTTTCTACCGTGAGATCAGCCTGCCCGCCGCACACGGTGCCGGGCTGTTCAGCTTGCACATCCAAGGCATGTTCATCTGTTTCGTCCTGGCGGCAACGCTTCTGGTGCTGTTCATCACCAGGGTCCAGAACAACATTCGCACCCGCGACGCCCATCTTGCGGATTTGCGCCAGCAGTCGGCGGAGGAGGCTCACATCGTCAGGATGGGCCTGCTCGCCTCTGGCGCCGCGCATGAGCTCGGCACGCCGCTGGCCACGCTTTCGGTCATCCTCAACGACTGGCAGCGCATGCCGGCTCTCGAGGCCGATCCGGATCTGGCGCAGGAAATCCGGGAGATGCAGGGCCAGTTGGACCGTTGCAAGAAGATCGTTTCGGGAATCCTGATGTCGTCGGGCGAATTGCGCGGCGAAGGCACGGTTCGCACCTCCGTCGACACCTTCCTGGCGGAGCTGGTGGCCGAATGGAAATCGACACGGCTGCCGCAAGGTTTCGAATACACCAGGCGTTTCGGCGCCAACCAGGAGATCGTCTCCGATCCTGCGCTCAAACAGGTGATGTTCAATGTACTGGACAACGCACTTGAAGCGTCGCCTCTATGGGTCGGGTTGATCGTCAGCCGCCACGCGGACGATCTTATCGTCGAAGTTGTCGACGCGGGACCGGGATTTGAAGAAGCCATGCTTGCTGAATTCGGCAAGCCCTATACGTCGACCAAAAACCGGCCAGGTAGCGGGCTCGGCCTGTTTCTGGTCGTCAATGTCATCCGCAAGCTGGGGGGTAGCGTCACCGTAAGAAATAGAACCGAGGGGGGAGCTTCGGTTACGTTGCATCTGCCGCTGGCTGCTCTGTCTCCGCGAGGGCACAATGCCGACTAAACGCACGCTGTTGATCGTCGAGGACGACATCGCCTTTGCCAACGCACTGCGCCGGTCTTTCGAACGGCGTGACTACGAAACGCATAGCTGCCGGAGCGTCGACGGCGTGCATGCGCTGATCGGCACCGTTGCCTTCCAATATGCCGTCGTCGATCTCAAGCTTGCCAGCGGCTCGGGCCTGGAATGCGTCAGGGCGCTGCACGAGCACGATCCTGAAATGCGGATCGTCGTGTTGACCGGCTTTGCAAGCATCGCCACCGCTGTTGAGGCGATCAAGCTCGGCGCCTGCCAGTATCTTGCCAAGCCCGCCAACACCGACGACATTGAAGCCGCTTTCGGCCAGGTCGAGGGCAATGCTTCGGTGCCGCTCGCCGAGCGACCAACCTCGATAAAGAACCTCGAATGGGAGCGCATCCACGAAATGCTGGTGGAGGCCGACTTCAACATTTCCGAGACAGCACGACGGTTGGGCATGCACCGCCGGACGCTGGCGAGGAAGCTGGAGAAGAGGCGTGTGAAGTAGGCACGATCTACTGCATTCCAGTCGCCACATTGGGCCCACTGCCGCCATGCCTGCCGTCGATGCACCGATGGAAATCACCCGCACAACGATTCCGGGAGCTTGTATTTCTCGGCTTCATCATGCGGTTCCAGGGATAGCCGCTCGATGCTGCGAGGCGAGGGTAGAGGCGAACGATGTCCTCAAAGGGAAAAAATTGGCAGGGCAGGGATTAAAATCCCCACATGCTCCGTAAACAGGACATGAAACCGTCGATGCCACGCTTTGACATCCTAGGACAGCTCGGTTCGCTGCGTCGCTATGCGCGCTCGCTGACGCGCGACAGCACCGACGCCGAGGATCTTGTCCATGACGCGCTGGTGCGCGCCTATGAGCGGCGCAGCACGTTCCGCTCCGGCGGAAACCTGCGCGCGTGGCTGCTGTCGATCGTCCACAACACCTTCATCGACAAGATGCGGTCCCGCAAGTCCGAAGCGTCGCGCGTCGAACAGGCTGGATACCTGGCCGACGGCAGCACGCCGGCACCACAGGAACATTCGGTGCGCCTAGCGCAGGTGCGCGAGGCTTTTTTCAGCCTGCCGGAAGAACAGCGTTCAGCGCTGCACCTCGTCGCCATCGAAGGCCTCTCTTATCAACAGGCCGCCGATGCCAGCGGCGTGCCGCTCGGCACGCTGATGTCACGCATCGGCAGGGCGCGCGCCGCACTGCGCGAGATGGAGGAGCCGGCGAAGGCAAAAAACCATCTCAGGATCGTTGGAGGCCCGTCATGACCGCAACTGTCGATCCCGTGACCGATATCGACCTCGACGCCTATGTCGACGATCAGGTCGACGTCACCCGCCGCATCGAGGTCGAAGCATTCTTGTCCGCTCGCCCGGAGGCGGCGGCGCGCGTGATGTCGGATCTCAGGACCCGCGATGAACTGCGCGTGGCGCTTGCCGGTTCCGCAGGTTTGGCCGGCTCCAAAGGCATGGCGCGGTCCGCGACCGCCGATGCCGCGCGGCGGCTGGAGAGGGGGCTTGCCCGCGGCCGGCTCTTCGGCGTGTTGCAGCGCGCGGCGGCGGTCGCCGGCTTCGTCGCCGCCGGCTGGCTGGCAAACGGCATCATCGGGCCGATGTCGGTGACCAAGGTCGTCGCCTCGCCGCAGCCGCCCGCCTATGTCGACGAGGCGGTGCAGGCCCACAGGACGACGCTGGTGCGCGAGAGCATGCCATCGCAGCCGGAAGCGCCCAATTACAACGCCGGCGAAATCCGCGCCGCCACTGCGATCGTCATGCCGTCGCTGCCGACGGATTGGAGGGTGCGCGACGTGCAGATCTATCCGTCGCGCTTTGGGCCGAGCGTCGAGATGGCGGTCGAGACGAAAGACATGGGGCTGGTGTCGCTGTTTGCGATCCGGCCCGGAACCTTCGACGTCGTCAAGCCGACGATAGCGCCCTCGGGCGACATTTCGTCGGCCTATTTCCAGATCGGCGATGTCGCCTATGCGGTGGTCGGACGAAGCGAGGTTCACGACCTCGACCGCGCCGCCGAGACGCTTGCCAAGACGCTTTACTGATCGATCCACAAAGGAGAACGCAAATGAACACCCCCAATCTGGGATATCGCGTCGGCGCCGGCGCGCAAACCGGAGCCATCTTCGACGAGGGCCTGCGCCAGCATATGCTGCGCGTCTACAACTACATGGGCGTCGGCCTTGTGGTCACCGGCCTCGTCGCCTTCATGATCTCATCGACGCCGGCGCTCTACGTGCCGATCTTCTCCAGCCCGCTGAAATGGGTGGTGATGCTGGCGCCGCTCGCCTTCGTCATGTTGTTCTCGTTCAAAATGCAGACCATGTCGGCGGCGAGTGCCCAGGCGATGTTCTGGGCCTTCTGCGCGGTCATGGGCCTGTCGCTCGCCTCCGTGTTCCTGGTCTTCACCGGAACCAGCATCGCGCGCACCTTCTTCATCGCCGCCACCATGTTCGGCGCCACCAGTCTCTACGGCTACACGACAAAGCGCGACCTGACCCAGTTCTCGTCGTTCCTGATCATGGGCCTGATCGGCGTTGTGATCGCCAGCATCGTCAACATCTTCCTCGGCTCGACCGCGCTGCAGTTCGCCATCTCGGTGATCGGCATCGCCGTGTTCATCGGCCTGACCGCCTGGGATACGCAGACGATCAAAGAACAGTATGCCGAGAATTTCGACGCGGAATCGCGCCAGAAACTTGCCGTCTTCGGCGCCTTCTCGCTCTATCTGAACTTCATCAACATCTTCCAGCTGCTGCTGAATTTTACCGGCGAACGCGAATAACGACTATTCGCTGTGGGCAAGAGCGAGGGTTATTGCTCTTGATGCGGAGAGGTGGCCGGAGGGAGATCCTCCGGCCACAATTCGTTCCTGCAGAACCAGGCTACACCTTGAGTCCCCAAGAGCTTTTGCTAGTCTGCCGACCGCGCCGGCCTTCAACAACGACCCGCGAGGAAATGTGGCACAGGACAGCCAAACGCTTCATGGCGACGGCATCTCGGCGACCATCGTCGCGCAGGGTGCCGAACTGATTTCGCTGCAAGACGCGCACGGATTTGAATTCCTGTGGCAGGCGGGGCCAGAATGGCGGCGGCACTCGCCGGTGCTGTTCCCGATCGTGGGGCGGCTGGCGGGCGATCATCTGCGCCATCGCGGCCGGACCTATCCAATGACGCAGCACGGGTTTGGGCGCGACAAGCCGTTTGCCTGGACGCAGAAGGGGGCGAGATCCTGCACGCTGGTGCTCACTGACGACGCCGACACCTGGGCGCGCTATCCGTTCGCCTTTCGGCTTGAAGTGACCTATACGCTGGTCCGCCAGCAGCTTGATGTGACTTTCGACATCGCCAACACCGGTGATGAGCTCCTGCCGGCATCGATCGGGGCGCACCCGGCATTCAATTGGCCCTTGCAGCCGGATTTGGCCAAGGCGGATTACCGGCTGATCTTTGCCGATGATGAGCCGGCGCCGATCCGCCGTCTTAAGGACGGACTGCTGCTGAAAACGCCACAGCCGACGCCTGTCGAAGGCAACATACTCCCGCTCTCTGAGCGGTTGTTCGACGAGGACGCGGTGATCATGGACCAGATCGCCAGCTCCAGCGTGCGTTATGCCGCTGAGCGTGGCCCGGCTCTGGAGATGTCCTGGCAAGGGGTTCGGGAGTTGGGCGTCTGGTCAAAGCCGGGCGGCGCGCCATTCCTTTGCATCGAACCTTGGCACGGCCTTGCAAGCCCGGTGGATTTCGATGGTGATTTTGTCGACAAACCAGGTCTGATGCTGGTCGCGCCGGGGGCAAAGCGCGTGATGAGCTATCAGACACGGCTGCTATGACGTTCCTGATCGGCAGATCCAGTCACGCCGGGAGTGCCCTATGAAGCTGTATTTCAGCCGCAATCCCAACCCTCGATTGGCGGTCGCGGCGGCACTCCATCTCGACGCGAAAGTCGAATTTGAATTCGCCTCGCCCTTCGCTCCGGGGCAGGCGGAGAAATATCGGCCGTTAAATCCCAATCTCTCATTGCCCATCCTTGTGGATGATGAGGGAAAGAGCCTCTGGGAGGCAGACGCCATAGCCTGCAGGCTCTCGCGCGACGCGCATTCGGATTTCTGGCGCACCGGCGATGACGAACCCGAGATGATCCGTTGGCTCAGCTGGGGCAAGGAGCACTTCGCACTCGCTTGCGACACGGTGCATTTCGAACGTGGGACCAAACAGCGGTACGGCATCGGCCCGATCGATCAGAAGCGGGTGGAGGAGGGCCTAAACCAATTCCATACGGCCGCGGCAATACTCGACGCCGTGCTTGCCGAGCGGCAGTGGCTGGTCGGGAATTCGGTTTCCTATGCCGATTTTCGAATGGCGACCTTTCTGCCGTTCAACGATGCCGCCAGATTGCCGCTCGACGATTATTCCTCTGTCAGCCGCTGGTACCGTCGGCTTGAAGACATCGACGCCTGGCGTGACCCTTTCAAGGGGATGGATGCACCCGAATTGCTGCCGGTGCCGCAAACGGCTGTCGCGGACCAGCGGTGAGAACGCGCGCGAAGAGCCGCGCAGCAGGCCGAGTCTACCAAGGCAATGATGTGCGGGGGATCGGATGAATATCTATGTCCTGAGTGTGGTCGAAGGACAGGAATGGGTCCTTCCTCGACAGGCGGACGACTACCAGCTGTTTTCGACGCTCTGCGGCCGGAAGCAGACACAATGGCATCCGCCCGGGATGGAGATCCTGTGCGAACACGACGACGGTACGCTCCGGCAATATTCAGATTTTCCATGGCTTGGCGAGCATGCGCTCATCCTGCGGGCGAGGGCGTTGAAGTTGCTTCGGCCAACCCTCGAACCGTACGGTGAATTCCTGCCGCTTCGTGCTGACAAGCCAATATCGCTCTTCAATGTCACCACCGTGATCGATGCGCTGGACGAGGAACGTTCAAAGATCGTTCGCTTTGACGATGGCGGCATAATGGTGATCGAAAGCCTCGTCCTTCGAGCGGACGCAATCGGCGGTGCCGAGATATTCAAGCTGCCCGAGCGTGCCGATGGGGTGCGAATATCCGATATCTATCTGCAGGAGACGATCGTACGCCGGATCGGGGAGCTTGGGCTCAAGGGCATTGCTTTCAACTTGGTCTGGAGCGACGAGCCGGTCGGACAAGGCAGGATCGAGTACCCAGGTGTGGAAAAGGGCATTTCAGCCGCAAGCTTGCTCACGAGCTTTTGGGCCGGTCTGCGGCGAAAAGCGGGGTTTTGATATCAAACCTGCCGGACGACGGTGCCGACCACATTGACGAGAAGGCGCGCGGCGGTCAGCGCTGACAGGCCGTCGATGTCGGCCGGAGGATAGAACTCGACAAGGTCGAACCCTGCGATCCGGGTCCGTCTGCCGAGGCCGGCGATCAGGTCGATCACCTGCATGTAGGTGAGGCCGCCGGGTGTACGCGCCGCCACGCCCGGCATGATGCTTGGATCGAGGCTGTCGCAGTCGAGGGTGACGACAACCCGCGCGCCTTCCGGAATATGCCGGAGCGCGGCTTCGACGCCCTGAGCGTGAACCTCGCGGGCGGTCACGAAGCGGCTGCCATAGCGCCGTGCCGCTTCGATCTCGGTGATGCGTGCGCTGCCGACGCTGCGCAGGCCGACTTGCACCATGCCTGCGACATGCGGCATCTCGCTCGCCCTGCGCATCGGGCTCGAATAGCCGTGGCGCTCGCCATACACCTCGTCGCGCCAGTCGATATGAGCGTCGATCTGCAGGACCCAGACCGGCCCGTGCTCCGCAAAGCCGGCGAGGAAGGGAATGGTCATGGAACAGTCGCCACCGATCAGGATCGGCACGGCCGGCAATGCCAGGATCTCGCACGTTTTTGCCTCGATCCTGCCCCGGTTTCCGGCGTTGTCATGCATGGTGGTCAAGATATCGCCGAAGTCGATGCAAGAGGCCGGCTTGCCGTCGAACAGCGGGCCGCCGAGATCGAAATCCCAGTGCTCGACGAGCGCGGCATCGTCCTGGCTCGCAGTTCGGATGGCATCCGCCGCCAAGGCATGGCCGCGGCTGTCCTTGCCGGGATAAGTGCTGCCGTGACCGGCTCCGAAGATCACTGCGCGGGGCATGTGGCCATCTGTCAGGCGATCGGGAAAGCCGAGAAAGGGAGGCGAGGGTGTCATGGCTTGATGGATCCTGATGATGGCTTAGCGCACGCCAATCGGTTGTGTCTAAGTCAAGCGCCTCGGCTTCAGCTTTGTGGGCCGATTGGGTAAGCCCAATAAACTCTAAAACAATCGAGATCGATCACCCACCTGGTGTTTCAAATTTGGGCCAATGGGACATTGGCGGTGGCATGGGCCGATCTCGAGGCGACATTGCGCTGCCGACGAGGACGTTGGCGGTTTGGATCGGCAGGCGCGATCCCGAAATTTCCAGTGCGTGACGAGAATGAACCTTGGCTGGTCGCCTGGTAGCGGAACCAGGCGAGGTTCACGTTGTTACCACAGCGGGCGACTACCGGTTGCCGGATTCGGAGTCATCGTTTCATGACCAATGGTCCATTGCCTGAAAACGTTCTGGTCTCGCTTCCCAAGATCGATGCAAAAGCGGCGCCGACGCTCAAAAATGCCGAGGCGGAGGTATTTTACACGGAAGCAATCCGCGAGCTTACCGCCACCGACATACCCTTTCTGGTCGCCGGAACTTACGCGGTAAGCGCTTATACGGGTGTCACCCGCCAGACCAAGGACCTCGATATTTTCTGCAAGGCAGGCGATTACGCGCGGATCCTCGCCCATTTCAAGCAGCTTGGATATGCCGTCGAAATCGAGGATGACCGGTGGCTCGGCAAGGTGTTCAAGGGCACGCATTTCTTCGACGTCATATTCGGCTCGGCCAACGGCACGGTGCCTGTTGGCGACCTGTGGCTGGAACACGCCCGCCAAACAGAGCTGTTGGGCAGCAGGGTGCGGATCATCGGCCCGACCGAACTCATCTGGTCCAAATGCTTTATCCAGGACAGAGGGCGACACGATGGCGCCGATATCGCTCATACGATTCTCAAGGCGGGCGATCAGATCGATTGGCACCGGCTGCTTTCTTATCTGGAGGTTCATTGGGAGGTTCTGTTGATGCAGCTTATCAATTTCAGATGGATCTATCCGAGCGAGCGCGATCATATCCCGGCGTGGCTGCTCGATGAATTGCTCGACCGCCTCGCCAAGCAACGGCAGTTGCCGTCTCCAAGGATGAAGATCTGCCGTGGGCGGCTGCTTTCGCAAACCGATTACGAAATCGACGTCAAGGAATGGGGCTTCGCCGGCGTCGGTGGTGTGGGAGAATTCCGTGATGGCTGATCCCGTCAAGAGCAGCGGGCCCAAGGACGGCGCACGCGCGCTCAAAGTTGCCGCGGTCGGGGATCTCCATGTGCGGGAAGATGCGCAAACCTCGTATCGAAACCTCTTCGGCGAAATTTCGAGCGAAGCGGACATTCTCGTTCTCACGGGAGATCTGACCAATCTCGGCAAGCCTCGTGAAGCGGAGATGCTGGCCGAGGATCTGCGCAACTGCTCGATCCCGGTCGTGGCGGTGCTCGGCAATCATGACTACGAGTCTGGTGCGGTGGAAGACGTCACGAACATCCTGCGCCAGGCGCATGTTCATCTCCTCGACGGGCAGGCAGTCGAAATCGAAGAGGTGGGTTTTGTCGGCGTGAAGGGATTCATAGGCGGCTTCGGGTCACGCATGCTCGGCTCATTCGGTGAACCGGCCATCAAGACGATGGTCGCCGAAAGCGTGAACGAGGCAATGCGACTTGAAAACGCGATGCGCCAGGTGCGGGCGAAGCGCACGCTGGTGATCCTCCACTATGCGCCGATTGCCGACACAGTCGCGGGAGAACCGCCGGAGATATTTCCATTTTTGGGCTCTTCACGCCTGGCGGAGACGATCGATCGATTCCAGGTTAGTGCTGTCGTGCACGGTCATGCACATCGCGGTTCTTACGAAGGTCAAACGCCTGGCGGAGCCAAGGTCTACAACGTCGCCATGCATGTGACCAAGCCAAGCGGCCGCCCCTACGCCTTGCTCGAAATCTGACGCCAGCGGCATGCGCCGTGGTGCCCATTGGCCTGAACTCAATTGGTGGCGTTGATCGACTTCGCCAACTCTTCCAGCTTCCGGGGATCGTTGCCGTGACGGCGCACCAGTTCGCGAGCCTGCCTGGACGGCAAATCGGTCGTGGCCGCCAGTTGTCGCACCTGCTGATCGTCGATGGCGACCTGCGGCAATGTATGGTCGATATTTCCTTGCTTGTCCTTCATCGCGCTTCTCCTTGATCCCTGTCGATGACAACGGCTCGAAAATCCGACCGGTTCCGAACGATCTGCAAACTTTTGGGCCGGCACCTGGGCGGACCAACATGCGCGTGCCCTGAGGGCGTAACGATCTCGATGGCTGGATTCTGCCAGGAACCATGCCACGGCGCACGAGTTGTTCCGACTGAACGGAGATAGTTAGATGCCACAGCCAAGACAGCCAGACCCAAATCGCGATGTGCCCGTGCCGCCTCCAACATGGAAGCCCCAGCCGATCGAGGAACCCGAACCGGAAAGGCTCCCGGACGAGACCCCGCTGCCCAATCCCGACGAGAATGAAGAGCCTCCCGTCCACGCATAGACGAAGGGGAGCTTCTTTATCGCGGGGCAAGTGCGCAACCTCGAGACAGAAAGCCCATCGCCTGCAGATCGGCAAAGTTGAATGGTTGCTTCGGCGCCTCAAGTCGTCGTCTGGATGATCAGGGTCAGCGTGCCATCGCCATCTATGTTTGCAGCGACAACCTGCGAGGAATTGAGCCCATTCGCCCTCAAAGCCGATGTCGCCTGAGGCGAAGCATCGACTGAGTTTTGCAGGCGAAGCAAATCTTCGGCGCTGGTTTGATTGATCACGGCATCCGCCTGCGCCTTGATTTCGTCAGGCAAATCCTCGACGGCGATAATGGCAACGCCGGTGAAATTCAAATCAGCAGAGCCTGGATCTGGCAGCGCCAGCTCCGGTTGCACTTCGCCCTGCGGTGGCGTCACCTGGGGAGGCTGCGGGCCAACAGTTTGGGCGTAGACGGGCTGAATGATGACCGCCCCGGAAAGTGCGAGAGCTATCGTCAACATGCGCATGGTCGCTCCTTGCATCCTCGAGGAGACTTTGAAGAAACCCCCATGCTGAGCGATGGTTCCCGCGGGGCTGGTCCCGCCGGGCGATTTCGTCCCAACTCACCCCAGAGAGACGCCGAAAACCTTGGCCAGGGCGTCCGTCACACGGCTGTCTCCCAACCGGTTGGGCGGTTTCGTACGGAATCGTACCATCGATTGATCTGCACCTTGGACAGGATCAAAATCAAGCAGAGGTGACCATGGGAGGGAGCCGCATGAGCATCGCCAGATGGGCAATAAGACCTGTCGGTACCGCCAAGGCGTTTCTGGCAGAGGAGCTTCGAAGTGCGCGATACGGCGACATTGTTTCGGTCAAAGCGGCGATAGAGGCCGCTCGCAGGGACGCGCCTTATTTGCAGGACACAGACGATGAGTTGATGGAGACGATCGTCGAGCTGGCACGGGAACTGGGGCTGGCCGTCCTTTTTGACTCTCGCGATTGACCGATGAGCCATGGCTGGAGGACTCACCGGCGGTTGAAGCGATTTGGTACGAAATCGACAATTGGCTCATGGCCGAAAATGCGCAATCATTGGGAAATGGGACGACGGTTGGACGACAAACTCGATTGCAAGGCTTGTGGGACTATCCAAATGGACATTCCCGACAACGCGGAGGAATCGACGCCAATTCATTGCAGCAATTGCGGCGCCTTTCTCGGCGAGTGGGGCGAATTGCAGGACGATTTCTACCGTCAGGCTCGCGGTACCGAAGCATTCGACTTGCGCAACGGAACCATTATCAAGAAGTAGCGCGCAACAACGCGGCCTCCGAATAACATCGGTAAATCCACAGGGGTTGGCAGATCTAGCCGACGTCGATGACGACCATCAACCCGCCGCCGCCCTTCTCCTCGACATTGTTGTTCGTCGTGTGATGCGGGATGTGGCAGTGAATGAGCCACTTGCCGGGACGCAGCGCCTTCCACACGACGTCATAGCGCTGTCCCGGTCCGACATTGATGGTATCGGCCAGGAAGCGTGCCGAGGGAGAAAGCGTCTCACCGTCACGGGCGACGACCTCGAAGGGTCCGCCATGGATATGCATTGGATGGACGAAGCCGTTGTTGGTGCCGATGAAACGCACCTTCAGCGTCTCGCCCACCTTCATAGGAATGGTGTCGGTTGCGGGATAGGCCTTACCGTTGATGGTGAAGAAGTTCGGCATGCCGCCTTCCATTGGCATTGAGGGGTAGGTCAGCCCATCACGCACCAGCCATTCCTGAAGTTCGATGACATAGTCGTGGTCAGCCGGAACCTCGTCGGCAGGATTGGCGGGATCGATGATCAGCGCCCCATAAAGCCCCAGCGCCTGGGTGCGGTCCGGCTTGGCATGCGGATGATAGAAATAGGTCCCGTGCTGGGTCGCGGTGAATGCATAGGAATAGGATTGTCCAGGTTCGATCGGCGGCTGGGTGATCTCGGCAGGCCCATCCATCTGGTTCGGCAGAATCATGCCGTGCCAATGCACCGTGGTTTCTTCGGGCAGGTCGTTGGTGACGTCGATGCGAACCTTATCGCCCTGGCGAATGTGGATGCGCGGACCGGGAATCTGGCCATTGTAGGCATAGGCGTCGACCGCGACGTTGGGCAGGATCTGCCAGCGGACCACCGATGGTCTGAGCTCGAACACCTTGACGCCGTTCTCCAGGCGGAATGGCAGTTCCTGGTCGCCCTTGGCGGCAAGAGCATAGGACGAGGTAACGCGACGCGGATCGGTTGCAGCCATGTCACGCATGGCCTCCGCCGGCGTGTCGCGACCCATGATCATGCCTTGCGGCATGATCGCGCCGCCGACGTCACGCGCCGAAAGCGTCAGGTTCAGCCAGTTGGCCGGCGCGGCCATGCCGATCGCCAGCGCCAACACCGACACAATACCGAGGGCCGCAATCTGCGGCGTGGTAGCGTCCGTCTCCATCTGGTGGCCGCTGCGTTTGGACTTATGGGAGGTGTTGCGGCTTCGTCGGCCGTCGCCGGCGTTGGGGTGATGCATAGCATGCTGTTGGTGGGCGGTCGGCTCTCCACTGCTCGTTTCGTTCGCCTGCGGGCGCTGCGTCATCAATCCGTGCTTCAGCCCGCGCGCGACCAGCCAGACATTGGCCGGATAGGCGAGCGTGAAGCCAGCGATGACGCCGATCGACATCACGCCCCAGAACAAAAGCTCGTTCGGCTCCATGGCGCGCATGTCGCGCCCCATCATCAGAAAGCTCATGACGGGTGCCATGCCGGCCATCATGAAATTCATCGAGATGAACTCGGGCAGGAAGCTCTTGCGCACGTTCTCCCGGTAGGTGCCGCCCATCATCGATTCATGAACAGCGATTGGAAGATGAACAGGCCGAAGGCAAAGCCCGCCAGATATTCGACGATGAGGTCGAGCCACATCGGCAAGCCAAGCGTTGCCGTGATGACTGCGGCGAGAATGATGCCGGTCGCATCGCCGGCAACGCAGTGGATGGTCGAACCGACCCCCTGTTTCCACAGCGGCCTGGTAAAGTCTTCATGCTCGCCCGGCCGTGGCTCCTTGTCTGCAAGCACATAAAGCAGCAGCCCCAATGGACCCATATAGAGGGTCACCAGGATGAAACCCCATTTCATCACCACCGGTTCGGGATTGTTGCGGTATTGATCGAAGCCGACATAAAGCGTCGAGGCGGCGGCAAGAGCGAACCAGACGGCAAGGAAATAGTCGATTGGCTGGATGAACATGGATGCATCCCGTCGCGGATCAGTGGCTTGTCACAAGCAGCCCCGTCGATGAACGCAGCCGGCGTGTTTATGATCCCGCCGGCCCAATCCGGTTGTGTCGAATTCTCCAGCCTGGCGCTCTTGTCGAAGCATTAACGCGCGGTAATTCCCTTGAAGGCGTGGGCGCTTCGCTGCCTCAACAGGAGCTGGCCATGAAACATCAAACACTCGACCAACTGCATGCCGTCGCCAAGATTGAATCGTCGGCTGCCTATTCCGCAATGACACGAAATCAGCGCGTAGAGCGCTGGGCTGAACTGCTGGAGCGTAATCCCGAGCGATGCCTTGGGGCCTTTGCAGGCACTGAACATTTGCACCCTGAAGCACGTGCGATGATGCGGGGCGAGGGTACGGCAATTTCGGTTGCCTTCGAAGATCCAGTGCTGCGCGCATCGGGTTTGAAAGACGACACATATGGTGAGGCAAAGCGCTTTTTCGAGTTGAACGACTGGCAGTTGCACGACATCGTCTGCGATTGCCACGTCGGCTCAACCATGAAAGCGCGCTGGGCTGCGACGCGGGTCCGCTCAGCCATCAGCGGCAGGTTCTTTGCGTGGTTGCGGCAAAGGATAATGCGCTGACCGTAGTTGGGGATCGTCGTCGCTTCGGTGCGGCATACGATCCCCTGTCTTGCCGATTGGATGTCTTGCCGATTGGATGTCTTGCCAATCGGAGGTCTCGCCGATGCGGATCAACGCTTGTCCTGGTATAGCCGCTCGGTCGCTCGGTCGCTCTCCCTTCGTTCGGCGGGTCCACGCCGACGGCGTGCGATAACGGCATAGGCCATCAGCACGATCAGCAGCAATGGGCCGCCGGCAACGACGACCAACCACATGATATCTCCAAACATGGCGCCATCTCCTTTCCCAGACAACCGGCGAGGAGGAGAACCGTTCCGCGCAGCAGGCCACCTCGGTCGCCCCTGGTCATTAACTTACGAATTGCGCTCGTAGGTTCCGATGAGTTCAGCCTGCTCAAGCGAATGTTTCTGCGCCTCCCGCCAGATGCGCTCGATGCCCACGCTGGCTGGAATGGCAAGGCTCGGGATGTCGAGCGCGGCCAGCCGGAAATGGTAATGGTGAACGCCATGTCCGACCGGCGGCTCAGGGCCGTCGTAATAGGCGTTGCCAAAATCATTCGTTGCTTGCCTGAGGGCGCCCGGACCCGGCTTGCCGCTTTCGGCCTCGGGAAGTTCCCTTGTGTCCGGGGAGATGTTGAACACCGCCCAATGACCAAACGTTCCGCTCGGCGCGTCAGGATCCTGAACGACGAGAACAAGGCTCTTTGCTTCATCTGGCACTCCAGACCATTTCAGCGGCGGCGATACGTTTTTGCCGTCTCGTGTGTATCTTTCGGGAATTTGTCCGCCTTCGGCAAAGGCGGCACTGCTAAGGGCAAGTGGCATGGTTCACTCCTCGGGCGAAGTTGATCCCAGCGACGCGCAGGGCAGCTATTTGTTGGTCCGCATCTTTTGTCTTGGATCGATTCCGCCAGCGGCGGTCGTGTCGTTTTCGACGTCACCTTCGACCGTGTTCTCGCCTTCAAGCTCGAACTCTTCGCCTTCCTTGATCGTTCCCTTGGAAGTCCCGATACCAGGATTGTTCGCCAAGTCGGCATCGCTCGGTTTTTTCCATTTCGGATGTTTGGTTCCGGTCATGAGAAAACTCCTTCGACGGGGATTGCAGTTTTGAAATCGCAGAGCGGATAATTCGTTCCGGTTCCACGCCTCGGCTTCTTCATTGGTTCGCAGCGCGCCGGCTAAAGCCCGAATGGATAGGTGTCGGGAACGCCGGTTCTTGCATGCTCCGGGCCAAGCGGCGTCACTGCCGCGGTTTTGTCGAACCATAGGAACGCGTCGAACTGCCGGGGCAGGGAAGCGTCCGCATAGTGGCTGCCCAGCTCGGTTTCCGGCCGGTAGATCACGCCGATAAATCGCTCCAGCCTGCGTTCCAGCAACCGCTCACGCAGCGTTGTGTCGCGCCCGAGGTCGAGCAGGAACCGCGACACAAGGGAATCGTGGCAAAGCCGTTCGTAACTGTCGGCGTGCGACGCGCGAATTTGCTTCACCTCCATTTTGCCATCCCAGTTGCTGGCGGCCGCTACAGTGCCGGAATGCGTGCCCATACCGATCAGCGCTGCCTCATCCCCGAAACGCTGCCGGCAGAGTTGGCCGATGTTCAGTTCGTCCCTGACGACGCCCATCTCGGTAAAGCGGGCATCGCCGATATGGGAATTGTGCGCCCACACCACGGCCTTGGCTTTGGGGCCGTCGGCATGCAGCAAATGTTCCAACGTTTCGAACATGTGCGTGTCGCGCAGGTTCCAGGACTCCGCGCCGCCATAGTACATGATCCGGTAATAGTGTTCGGCGGACGCGATCAGCCGGGCATTCTGACTGGCATCGAGAAAGTCGGTGCCGTCCCTTTTTGCATATTCGAGCTGTTTGGCGAGCAAGTCCCGGCATTGTTCCAGCACCGCTTTTTCGCATTTTTGATAGCCGGCGGTGAGCACCGCGCGGCCGTAGGTGGACGGTTCGTGTTGCCAGGGCGTCAGGCAGCCATAGCGTTCGCGCGCGATCTTGGCTGCCTGGGGATCGACCCGGTCGAGATAGTCGAGGACCGCGCCGATGGAACCGCTCATATTGTAGATGTCGAGGCCGTAGAACCCTGCTTGCTCCGAAGGCTCTAGCTTCTCGTTGTGACGGCGCATCCAGTCGGTGAAGGCCGCGACATCGGTGTTGCGCCACATCCACGTCGGAAATCGCTGGAATGGCGCACCAGTGCCGGTTCGCGGCCGACGATGGCGAACGTAGCGGTCGATCGCCGCCGCGTCGGGCCAGTCCGCCTCGACCGCGACGATGGTGAAGCCGTGGCGTTCGATGAGCCTGCGGGTGATTGCCGCGCGCGCCCTGTAGAATTCGGACGTGCCATGGCTTGCCTCGCCAAGCAGAACAATGCGCCGGTCGGCGAACCGATCGAACAATGCGCCGAAGGCCGGATCGTCGAAATCGGGCAGGGGTTCGGCCGCGGCCGCGATCATATCAGGCAGGCTGATCGGATGGGGATGTCGAAGCGGACGACCGACGTCGGTGACTGTGCCGTTTTCCGACCAACCCTGCTCGCCGATCAGAGGGACGAAGCGCACACCGCCGAAATCCTCCTCGCTATAGGTTGCGGCGCCTGTCCGGGTGACTTTGAGCAGACGTTGTAAATCCGGGTCGTCGCCGACCGGAATGACGAGCCTGCCGCCGACATCGAGTTGTTCCTGAAGGGCGAGCGGTGCGCCGGGACCGCTGGCTGTCACCACGATGGCATCGAACGGCGCCGCCTGCGGCCAGCCCTTGGTGCCATCGCCCGTCCGAACCTCGATGTTTTGGTAGCCGAGTTTTTCAAACCGCCGCTTCGCGGTTTCGGCCAAACCGGGATGACGCTCTATCGTGTAGACCTGTTCGACGATCCGGCTCATCACCGCGGCCGCGTACCCCGAGCCGGTGCCAATTTCGAGCACATGGTCACCCGGTTTGACATCCGCCATCTCGATCATGAACGCGACGATGTAGGGTTGCGATATGGTCTGGCCGTCGGCGATCGGCAGCGGCGTGTCTTCATAAGCAAATTCCTCGAAGCCGGGTTCGACGAAGGCCTCGCGTGGAACTTCGCGCATAGCCTGCAGAATCTCACGGTCATGGATGCCGCGCCGGCCGACATGGATTTTGACCATTCGATCACGGGCACGAGGAAGATCGAGCATCTTTTAGCTCCCCTTTGGTGCAACGCTTCGAGGCGATCCTTCGCGGTACCTGCCTTGAGCCTGCCTTCGCGTTTCCAGTTTCTAACCGCCAGAAGACTTCAAGGTTCCCGACTATCTGCGGACAGAGCCGTGTGCCCGCCGGGATAGCGTCCGGTCTCTTGGCTGCGCGGGTCGCGACGCCGCCCCGGACGGCGGCAGTCGGGGGTTGCTCAAGCGCAAAAATGCCCCAGTTATCACCAGCGAACCGAAGCTGGAGATGTCGATGAACGACAAGGCAGCCGCGACGCCGCAGGCTATCGGCCACGAACGGATCGACCTCTTGGACCGTTACTGGCGCGCCGCGAATTATATCTCGGTCGGCCAGATCTACCTGCTCGACAATCCGCTGTTGCGCGAACCGTTGAAGGCCGAACATGTCAAGCCGCGGCTGCTTGGACATTGGGGCACGACGCCGGGGCTGAATTTTCTCTACCTGCATATGAACCGCGTTATCCGCGAAAGCGACCTTGATGTTCTGTTTATCTGCGGCCCGGGCCATGGCGGTCCCGCAATGGTTGCCAACACCTGGCTCGAGGGCACCTATAGCGAAATCTATCCCGATATCGGGCAGGGCGAAGACGGCCTCAGGAAACTGTTCCGGCAGTTTTCCTTCCCCGGCGGCGTGCCAAGCCATGCCGCGCCCGAGACGCCCGGCTCAATCCATGAGGGCGGTGAACTGGGATATGCCTTGGTCCATGCCTTCGGTGCGGCCTTCGACAATCCGGACCTGGTGGTTGCCTGCGTCGTTGGTGACGGCGAAGCCGAGACCGGTCCGCTCGCGGCGGCATGGCATTCCAACAAGTTCCTGAACCCGATGTCGGACGGCGCCGTCCTGCCGATCCTGCATCTCAACGGCTACAAGATCGCCAGCCCAACGATCCTCGGCCGCATGGACGACCAGGAATTGCGAAAGCTTTTCGCCGGCTATGGCTACGAACCGTTCTTCGTCGAAGGCCACGAGCCGCTTTCCATGCACCAGTCGATGGCCGCGACGCTCGACACGGTGCTCGATCGCATCCGGTCCATTCAGGAGCAGGCACGGGCTCCGGGATGGCATGGTCAACGCCCGCAATGGCCGATGATCGTGCTGCGCAGCCCCAAGGGGTGGACAGGTCCCAAGGAGGTCGATGGCGAGAAGGTTGAGGGTTTCTGGCGCTCGCATCAAGTGCCGGTGTCGAACGCACGCGGAAATGAGGACCACCGCACAATCCTCGAAAACTGGATGCGAAGCTACAAACCGGAAGAGCTGTTCGATGAAAGCGGACACCTGTTGCCAGAGCTAGCGGCACTTGCCCCAACAGGGACAAAGCGCATGGGTGCAAGCCCGTACGCGAATGGCGGACTGCTGAAGCGCGATCTTGTGCTTCCAGACTGGAAAAGCCTGGGGCTGGAAGTGCCGCGTCCAGGTGGCGTCATCGCTGAAGCGACGCGGATTTGCGGAAGCTATCTTCGCGAGGTGTTCCGCCTCAATGCCGAGGCGCGGAATTTTCGCCTGATGGGGCCGGACGAGACGTCATCCAACCGCCTCGATGAGGTGTTCGAAGTTACCGATCGGATCTGGATGCAGCGCATCGAACCCTACGACGTCCATCTTTCCCGTGACGGACGTGTCATGGAAGTGCTCAGTGAGCATCTTTGCCAAGGGTGGCTCGAAGGCTATCTGCTCACCGGCCGGCACGGCCTGTTCTCCTGCTATGAAGCCTTCATCCACATTGTCGATTCGATGGTCAACCAGCATGCCAAATGGCTGAAGACCGCCGGCGAGCTTGCCTGGCGCAAGCCGATCGCCTCGCTCAATTACCTTTTGACCTCCCATGTCTGGCGGCAGGACCACAATGGTTTCAGCCATCAGGATCCGGGCTTTGCCGATCTGGTCGCCAACAAGAAGGCCGATACGGTAAGGCTCTATTTTCCGCCGGATGCCAACACTCTGCTGTGGATCACCGATCATTGCCTGAGAACCTATAATCGCATCAATGTCATTACCGCCGGCAAGCAGCCGGCACCGCAATGGCTGTCCATTGAAGAAGCCGAAGCGCATTGCAAGGCGGGGGCGGGCATCTGGGAATGGGCCGGTACGGTTGCTCAGGGCGAAGAGCCCGACGTGGTCATGGCCTGCGCCGGCGACGTGCCGACCCTGGAAACGTTGGCCGCGACCGACATTCTGCGCTCTGCGATCCCCGACCTGAAAATACGTGTCGTCAATGTTGTCGACCTGATGACGCTGCAGTCGAACACCGAGCACCCGCACGGCCTCGCCGATGGAGACTTCGACGCGTTGTTCACGAAGACACGGCCTGTCATCTTCGCCTATCACGGCTATCCCTATCTCATTCATCGCCTGACCTACCGTCGCGCCAACCATGACAACATGCATGTGCATGGCTTCCGCGAGGAGGGCACCACGACGACGCCGTTCGACATGGTGGTGCTCAATGAACTCGATCGCTACCACCTCGCGCTCGCCGCCATCGAACGCGTGCCGGGACTGGCCGAAAGGGCCGAAGGGCTTGCGGGCGAACTCCACGACCGGCTGGTGAAGCACAGGGCCTATGTCCGCGAGCACGGCGAAGACATGCCCGAAATCCAGGAATGGAGCTGGCCCGGCAAAAGCGCGGCAAAGGCGCGCCGATGATCCGCCGGTCGATCCTGGCGCTGAATGCCGGTTCGTCCAGCATAAAGTTCGCGCTTTACGATGTTGCCTCGTCGCAGGATCTGCAGCTCGTTTCACGCGGCACGTTGGACTTGGGCGACACACCCACACTCCGCGCAAAAGCGGCCGACGGAACGGTGCAGTGCGAGCGGCAGCTCGCCGCCGACAAGCCGCGTGATGCGGCCATAGGCGAGATGCTGAATTGGGTGCAGAGCGAAATTGGCGAAAGAAACCTGCTCTGCGCCGGCCATCGCGTCGTGCATGGCGGAAGCGAATTCATCGAACCTGTCCGTCTGACCCCAGACATCATCGACGCCATCGACAGGTTGACGCCGCTTGCTCCGCTGCATCAGCCTCGCAGTCTCGCGCCGGTCCGCGCGATAGCTGCCTTGCAACCGGACTTGCCACAGGTTGGCTGTTTCGACACCGCTTTCCACCAGACGATCGATCCGCTCGTGCGGCGCTTCGCCCTTCCGCGCCAGTATGAAGGGCAAGGCTTGCGCCGCTACGGGTTTCACGGTCTCTCCTATGAATACATCGCCGGGCGACTCAGCGGGATATCGCCAACTCTTGCGACGAAACGCACCATCGTCGCCCATCTCGGCAATGGTGCCAGCCTTTGCGCTTTGCAGCAGGGCAAGAGCATCGATACGACGATGGGGTTTTCGGCGCTGGATGGCCTCGTCATGGGCACGCGGTGCGGCGCCATCGATCCCGGCGTGCTGTTGTACTTCCTGCTGGAAAGAGGCATCGCGGCTGAGGAACTGCAGACAATCCTCTACGAGAAGTCGGGACTGCTCGGCGTATCCGGTATTTCGGGCGACATGAGGACGCTGGAAGCGAGCAATGATCCTCGCGCTCATGAGGCGATGGCGCTTTTCGCCTTTCGCGCCGCGAGAGAGGCCGCGGCGCTTGCAAACACGATGGGTGGTCTTGAATGCCTCGTGTTCACCGCCGGCATCGGCGAACGGTCCGCGTCTATCCGCAACGCCATATGCGAAAAATTGACCTGGCTTGGCGTGGTGCTTGAAGAACACGCCAACGACACCCACGCCGAAATCATCAGTCGGTCGGAGAGCAAGGTGGAGGTGCGCGTGATTGCGACCGATGAGGAAAGTGTCCTTGCACGTCACAGCCGCAAGGTGATGCAAGCCTGAAGGCTCGCCATCGGCATCTGAAGTCGGCTGTCGGTTCGGCCCGACGAAAGCGCGGGCAAGGGTATTCCCTGTACGAAAATTACCAAGCGAGCGGTCGGGGGAACCAACTGCCCATGGAAATATTGTGCGAGCAATCCCGGCTAACCCCGAGACCGTCGGCACGATGATCAGGCCGACAGCCTTACTTCAGGCTTTGGCTGAGGAATCCATGTTTACGGACGACGTTGCGGTGAGGCGCCTGAAAATCCTGGTCGAGCAATATGTCGAGACACGCAAGAAGCGCCACGATGTGATCTCTACAGCCAACGCCGGAACCGCAATCCGAGAGGTGATGCCAAGTTGCCCGCTTTCGGGAAAGGCCTTCGATGATCTGATTGCGGCCTGCGCCATAGAGCATGGCCTCGCCGTGCTCTTCGACAATCCGGGTATATCAGGCACTGAAATCTGAGGCTGGCGCTTCCGAGGCCACCATCGCGATGAGCAGGAGTTCAGTCGGCATGTCCAGATACTTTTTCGACCTTCGAGATGAGAGCGGAAGCTTGCAGGAGGATCCGGAGGGCCAGGAATTTCCTGATCTCGCGAGCGCCGAGGAAAACGCGATGGCGTCGGCGAAGGAAATCCTCGCCGAAGAGCTGCTGCATGGCAAGCCGCTGCGTACCGGATTGGCCTTCGAGATTTTTGACGAGAACCGCAACCTGGTGCTGCGCTTCCCCTTTGCGCTCGCGGCCGAAGAGGCCGGGGCACCCCCTTAATACCGAATTGCCTGGCGGCCGATCGCTTGCAGGGTCATACAGGTCGGGCGTCAATGCGGATCCTATCCTTCCGCCTTGAAGTTTCTGGCTTCTTTCTCGACCTTGGGGCTGTCCTTGCCATGCTTTCGCATGAGCTCCTTGGCCTGCTTGGGTGAGACGTCGGTGGTCTCTGCCAAGCGCAGCGCCTTCTTGTCCTTGCTTTCGGTCTTCTGCTTCTTGGCCGTCATGGCTCTTGAACTCCCTTGAAGCCCTGTTCCGATCGATCTTTGCCGGTGCCAACGCCCGACCATATCCAGATGAACTGTCGTTGCCTGGTTTGCTTCGACGAGACGTCAACGAGACGATGCCGGTCAGGTTCCGTGCATCGCCTGCTCATGTCCGAACTTGTTACGCCACGCGGCGGTACCGATGGCGATCTCGGATGAATTCATTAAAGAAGCGGCCTTTTGAGGAGGCTTTGGTGAAAGCGGCATAAGTTGCCGGCGCAACACCCTCATAATCGTAACGTCTGCCGCTCGGCACAAACCAGACCGAGAGGATCTTGGTGGCGGGATCGTATTGTGTGTTTTGGATCACGGTCGATGGCATAGTGGCACCCGACGGGTCTGCCCGAATAACCCGCTAGCGGTAGTCAGGTTCCGCCGATGCCCTCGCGGCTCGCACCGCGACTACCGGTCGCGCGGGTTGCCGAACGTCGGGTCGCGCTTCCTCGAATATCGGTCGATGCGTGGCAGGCTGTCATCAAACTCGATGCACGGTAGCCTCAGGTCCCAATAGGCATGGGCTTGCGGCCGAAAACCTTCAGGTTTGTCGAGGAAGCCGATGGTCACATAGAACTCGTCCGGCAGGCCTTCGTCGCTATAGCCTATCGAGCTTCCACAGTCTGGGCAGAACGTGCGGGTGACGCCTGGCGTTTTGGAAAAGGCCTTCGGAGTTCCCCTAAGAAGCTGAAATTGCTTCGGCCGGTAACCGACCCAGATCGTCAGCGGACTTCCGATGGCCCGGCGGCAATCGTCGTCGTGATCGTAGCATATCCAGAAAGGCTCTCCATCCATGGCTGCCGCGATCCGTCCGCAGAAACAGGCTCCGGTCTCGCGCCGCATCGTCTGTCCATCCTGTCGCGCCCAAGGGGCGTTCAGAGAGCGGCCGAACGGCCGCTCCCATTCAAGGTGAAGTCGTTGAAATCATGCATCGTGATGCTCGGGCATGCTCTTGAGCTGATCCTTGGTCCAGTTCGTCACCGCGTGAACGTCGCCGTCTTCATCGCGCATGAATTCCAACTGGCTCGCGGGAACGGCCACTGGCTTGGCGCCTATGTCGTAAATCGTGGCGTCTTCGAGAAGGTCGGGCGTCAGTTCGGTGCTTGTGAGGCGTACGTGGTTGGTGTGGTCCATCGTTCGAGACTCCTGTTAGGTGGAATATCTGAACCTCTCAGCCGAGCAATCGTTCCGAACAATTTCGGGGCCGACGGACGGACGACGCAAGGATGCAAGAACCCCCAAAATCAGCCTCGGCCCGAATTGACTCGCAAAGCTCCGTACGGAAGCGTACAAAGGAAAATCGTCAGCAGCACAGTTGGGCGCTGACGCTTGGGAGTGACCATCGCTCTTGCCCATCACGAGGCATGGCGTTGCATGGCGAAGGAGCCCGAGCACCACGTGCTGCCAGTAGACGCGATAACCGCGCTTGCGCGGGATACAGGCGCCACTGAACAGCAGATACGTGAAATCATATCGCTCCTCGGGTTCGATCGCGCCTCTATCCTGCGGGAGGCTCGTTTGCTGGCGCAAGATGGTCAGCCAACAAGGCCTTCGAGTCTTCAGCAGTAACTGTCGGTTTCATACCAACACGCCAGCCCGTCTAGTGCTGCGCGAGACGAAGTCTATGGTTCGTTACCGTCCGCTCGTTCGACGGGCGCGGCCGGCTAAGAGATCCCAGTACTCTTGCCCAAGGGAAAAGAGTCTCGTGGATTACCAGATCCTGCAAGCCAAGAGCGAATTGCTTCGCCGCATGAGCGCGGACGATTTCGCGCGGCTAAAGCCGCATCTGGCGAGCGTTTTTCTTGAGTTGCGTGCGCCGATGGAGACTGCGGGGCAGAAGATCGAGGCCGTCTATTTTCTGGAAAGCGGACTGGCCTCGGTGGTGGCCAGGACTTCGGAGGCGACCGAGGCTGAAGTCGGAATCATCGGGTTCGAAGGAATGACCGGGTCGGCCCTGGTCATGGGGGACGACCAGGCGAACTTTGATTGTTACGTCCAGTCGACATGCGAGGCCCTCCGGGTGGAGGCTGCCCCATTCGTCGAAGCCTTGGAGAACAGCCCTACGTTGCGGTCGTTCCTGTTGCGCTATGTCCAATATTTCCACGTTCAGACAAGCTACACGGCATCGATCAACGCACGGCAGAGCCTGGAAGTCCGGCTGGCGAGATGGCTTTTGATGTGCAGCGACCGCACTGTCGGCGACAGACTTATGATAACCCATGAATTTCTGTCCATCATGCTTGGTGTCAGGCGTCCGGGGGTTACCGTGGGTCTGCAGATGATCGAGAGTTATGGTTATATCCGAGCGCGCCGCGGAGAGATCACGATCCGCGATCGAGACGGTCTCGTGAAGTTGGCGCGAGGCTCTTACGGTCCACCTGAAACCCAGTACCGCCGGCTGATCGGAGATTTGGGCTCGAAGCATGCCGCGAGGCAGGAGCGGCCTCTCGCTTGAGCGCCGGGGCCAACAGAGGCTTCTCCACCACTGAACCGCCAGGAAGACATTTTCGAGTGGCCGACGCGATGATGCCGGTGAGACACCGTTGCCTAAGCCCGCGCCGGCCACCGCGGCATTTTTTGGGGATGCCGCGGTGCCAATCTAGTTGCTGACAAGCAACTGGCAACGAAGGCTCACGGTTTGGTAAGAACCGTACGTACATGCACGCAACCTCCCTCGGTTGCATTCAAGGCATGCTCGCGAATCCTGAGTTGAATACAGCACCCGATAAACTCCGGATTGGCAGGCGTTGTCAGATGCGGTGATGTCCGCTGGGTGGGGTGCAGATTTGCTGGCCAGGTTCCGATATTGCCAGGCGGGCTGGCCTTCACCATCTAGCTGGGATGGCGACACCCACATCGAAAACACTCGACTCATCCAGGCTCCAGCACGATCTCTTTGGTGCTGCCGACGACCTGCCGGAAGGTTTCCTCTACCAGCCCGAACTGATCGCGGCGCAAGAAGAAACGGAACTCGCCCGGCATCTCGAAGGCCTGCCTTTCGAGGCGTTCGATTTCCATGGCCATCTGGCAAACCGGCGCGTCGTCGGTTTTGGCCTGCGCTACGACTACGACAGGCGCCAAGTCGTCGAGGCGCCGCCGATCCCTGACTTCCTATTGGCCCTACGCGACAAGATCGCGGCGTTGGCAGGCAGGCCCGCCGAGGCCTTCGCGCAAGTGTTGATCAATGAATACCGGCCCGGCGCCGGCATTGGCTGGCATCGAGACAAGCCTCATTTCGAAGACGTTGCGGGTGTTTCGTTGCTGGCGCCTTGCAGTTTTCGGCTCCGGCGGAAGAATGGCACCAAGTGGGATCGCCGCACCATCGTCGTCGAACCAAGGTCGGCGTATCTCATGACCGGACCATCGCGCACGGAATGGGAGCATAGCATTCCGCCAGTTGACCTGCATCGATACTCGATCACCTTGCGGACATTGCGCGCCAATTCCGCATGAGCATCGCGCGCCGAGCCGTTCTGAGGCATCGCCAGCGCCATCACGAGTTCTTGAACGCAAACGGTTCCGGGAACCTCCCAACCACAAGTTGGTTTGGAGGGCAGGTACAGCTTCAAAGGTGGAGAATGCGCATGGCCCGTGCCCGCTCAGTGTTGGTGGCCGCCAGGCGTCCGTTCCATAAAACGCCGATGGCAGTCGCAAATGCATGTTTCGTCGGCACATTGCTGACCGACGTTGCCTATTGGCGAAGCGCTGAAATGATGTGGGCCGATTTTTCCGCCTGGCTGCTGCTTGCTGGCCTGGTTGTGGGCGTGCTCGCGGTTCTTGCAGCACTGGTGGATTTGTTTACCGGCCGGCTTTCCGGTGAAGCCGGGCGTGTATGGCCATATCTCCTCGGCAGCCTCGTCGTGCTCGTCGTGTCTCTCTTCAACGCACTGGTGCACAGCCGTGATGCCTGGACCTCGGTCGTGCCGACGGGGCTCATCCTGTCCGCCGTCGCCGTGATCGTTATTCTCTTGGTGGGCCTGCTGGGATGGAGTTCCGGCCGCACTCAGGTGGAGGTGGTCGAATGAATGTCTCGGCCAGGCATATCAGGCGTATCGCGAGCCTCGGTCTGCTGTGTGGATCGATTTTGGCGCTGCCCGCATGCAGCGATAACGAACCGGATCCCACCGATCAGGTCGGAGCGAACCCGACGCTGCCTGAACCGATCCAGTATCTGGTGCCGCCGATGCATGTCGCGTCGGTCATCGGTTGGAAACAAGACGAGAAGCCGACGGTTGCCAAGGGTTTGCAAATCCAGGCCTTCGCCAAGGGCCTGAAGCATCCGCGCTCGCTTTACACATTGCCGAATGGTGACGTTCTGGTGGTCGAGTCCGTGGCGCCGCCCGGTGCGGCGATCAAGCGGCCGAAAGACCTGGTCATGGGCTGGATCGAGTCCATGGCGACGTCAGGCGGCGGCACCGAAGGAAGCAACCGTATCACCCTGCTGCGCGATACCAACGGCGATGGTGTGCCCGATGTCCAGGAGGTCTTCCTCGATCATCTCAATTCGCCCTTTGGCGTGGCCCTGGTCGGCAACGATCTCTACGTCGCCAACACCGACGCTATCGTGCGTTACCCCTACATGTCGGGCGACACCAAGATCACCGCGCCGGGCACAGTGCTGACGCCGTTGCCCGGCGGGCCTATCGATCATCACTGGACAAAGTCTCTCGTGGCCAGCCCCGACGGGTCTCTGCTTTATATCGGCATCGGATCCAACAGCAACATCACCGAGAACGGCATCCAGGCAGAAAAGGACCGGGCCGCCATATGGGAAGTCGACAGGGCCACTGGCCGATATCGTATTTTCGCGAGCGGCCTGCGCAATCCCAACTGGCTGAGCTGGGAACCACAGAGCGGCGCGCTGTGGGCTGTGATCAACGAGCGCGACGAGCTCGGGCCTAACCTGGTTCCCGACTATATGACCTCGGTCAAGGACGGCGCGTTCTATGGTTGGCCGTACAGCTACTATGGTCAGCATGTCGACCCGCGCGTGATGCCGCAGCGGCCGGACCTTGTCGCCAAGGCGATCCCTCCCGACTATGCCTTGAGTTCCCACGTCGCACCGCTGGGCTTAGCGTTCTACACTGGAACCAACCTGCCGGACCCGTATCGCAATGGCGCCTTTGTTGGCGAGCATGGCAGCTGGAACCGCAAGACCTTCAACGGTTACAAGGTCGTGTTCGTGCCGTTCAAGGACGGTCATCCAGATGGCAAGCCGCAGGATGTCGTCACCGGTTTCCTCGACAAGGACAACAAGGCACACGGGCGGCCCGTCGGCGTTGCCGTCGACAAATCGGGCGCGTTGCTGATCGCCGACGATGTCGGAAACACAGTCTGGCGCGTAACTTCCGCGAGCCGGTAGGCACCTGCATAAACGCGGATCGCTTCACCTATCTCGGTGCAAATTCCACCAGCGCCTTGACGAATTCTGCCGGTGCCTCGATGGGCAGGAATTCGCCGCAGTTGGCGATCACGCGACCTTGCAGGTCCTTTGCTCCAGACAGCCTCAAACCTTCGAGATAGTCGTCGATCGATCCGAAATCCGCGTCGCCGCGGATATAGAGGATCGGAACTTCGATGCGCGCCGGTACTGCATTGACCTTGGCATCCTCCTTGAACGCGCGATACCAATCAAAGCCGGTCTTAAGTGCCTCCGGCCTCGAATAGGCCTCCGCAAAAGTCTCCCGCATTTCATTGGTCAATGCATCGGGATGTCCGGCGAGCAGATTGAAGAAGAAATCGAAGTAGGCGCGCTGGTGGCCTGTCACCAGCAACTCCGGCAGTTCGGGCACCGCATGGAACGCAAAATGCCAGATGTCCGGGTTTGCCACTATCTTCGTCCAGGGATGAAGGCCGGGGATAACTGTATTCATCGGCACCGCGCCAACGATGCGATCGCCATGATGGCGAGCAGCAGCGAAGGCAATCATGCCGCCCACATCAAAGCCTGCAACGACGATGGATTTGGCCCCAAGCGCCTCGGCGGCTGAAATCACGATATCGGCAAGAACCTTCTTTTCCGTTGACGGCGGCGTGCCACGCGATTCACCGATCTCCGGAAGATCGAAAGCCAGCGTAAAGTATCGTGCGCCGAGTTCATCGATCACACCATCATAGATTTTCCGGGAATGGGGCCAACCGTGCAGAAGGATCAAGGCCGGGCGACCCGGATCGCCGGCCATGGATACCGCCAGCCGTATATTGCCTGCTTCGAGGGTCCGGACGAGCATCGTCTATCCATTCTCGGGAACTCAGGAGAAAACGATGAGCGAACGAATAGGTTGCTCGACCGGGTTCCGCCAGCATCGCTCACCGCTGCCTGTTCTCCGGCGGTGGTCGGTGCTCAAGAACCCAGCCCGCTGTGAGCCGGCTGGACCGTCACCAAGTGGGAGGAGGGGCCATCTCGCCACCGGCATGTCGGTCCGCCTGCGGAACAAGCATTCAACCCTGGCGTTGAAATGCGGGCGAACCCGCAACGGGCGAATGGGCTGGCGCAATGTCGTCGCGGCGGCGATTTGCAATTAGGACAATGCAGGGAGATCCAGATGCCGCTTACGGCCTTCGCACTCAATTGCTCGCTCAAAGCTTCGAACGACAGGGAAAAATCCTCCACCGATCGGTTGCTCGCGGATGTCCTGGCGGCGCTGATGCAATACGAGGTGAAGGGCGAGATCGTGCGTGCGCTCAGCCACGATATCAAGCCCGGCGTGCTCTCCGACATGGGCGAGGGCGACGATTGGCCGAAACTCAGAAGGAAAATACTGGCGGCCGACATTTTCGTGCTCGGGCTCCCGATCTGGCTTGGCCAGCCCTCGAGTGTGGCCAAGCGCGTCCTGGAGCGGATGGATGCGTTCCTCGAGGAGACCGATGACAGAGGGCGCATGCCGGCAGCAGGAAAGGTGGCCTTGGTAGCCATCGTCGGCAATGAGGACGGTGCGCATCACTGCCACGCGGAATGCTTTCAGGCACTGAACGATGTTGGCTTCACCATCCCGGCCAATGGCGGGGTCTATTGGGTTGGCGAGGCCATGCAGGAGGTTAACTACGTCGACCTGCCGGCAACTCCGGAAAAAGTCTCGGGTGCGATCGAAATGGCAGCTTCAAACGCCGCCCATCTCGCTGGATTGCTGAAAGAGCGGGACTACTCGGGCGTCTCGGGGTGACCTTTGTTCGCCTAAACACTACCTTGGCAGCGTCGATGAGGTCTCAGTCGGGAACAGGAAGGCTTGTAGCGAGTTCATATTCTCATCAGCCGGCGACCGCCGCTCCGTCTATACGGCGCGAAGCCGCAAACAGGAGAGCAAGTCATGGGTCTCGGCACGATTCTTATCATTATTCTGGTCATTGCATTGCTTGGCGGTTTTAGTGGTCTTGGCGGCGGGCCTTTCTACGGCACCGGTTACTATGGCGGCGGCGGCCTCGGTCTGCTGCTGCTTGTAGTCATTATCCTGGTCGTGCTCGGGCGTCTCTAGCCGAGTCCGCGATGCGGGTGGCAGAATGTATCACCTGCCGCTTGCGGTCCTTCTGGGTTGCTTTGAATCCATAGCAGTCCAGCAATGACGGTCCGCCCTCTAGAGGGCGGACCACTCGTTGGAGATGTTAGGTCAAAATCAGGACGATCTTGAACGTATCCGGATCAACGATGACGATCCGGCCGTCCGCAAGCACGAAATACTCGTAACTTTCGTAAGCGGGAACGATCTTGACGATACGAGCCGGCAAACGATGCAGCCTGACCTTCTGCCGTGGGACTTCGACGCCGACGGTGATGTCAAAATCGACATTGGACACAGGCTCGACCTTCGTCTCCCGGATGATCTGAGTGACCTCGGTTTTCTGCTCCACCGTCACGTTGTTGATGGAACCGGTCGACGTCGTATCCTGTGTCGAGGCCTTGCCCTGAGCCTGCTCGTCGGTCTGCATCTTGGTCTTGTCCTGAGCCTGCTGGTCGGTGGTGGTGCCAGCCTTGCCCTGAGCCTGCTCGTCGGTCTGCATCTTGGTCTTGTCCTGAGCCTGCTGGTCGGTGGTGGTGCCGGCCTTGCCCTGCGCCTGCTCGTCGGTCTTCAGCTTGGTCTTGTCCTGAGCCTGCTGGTCGGTGGAGGTGCCGGCCTTGCCCTGCGCCTGCTCGTCGGTCTTCAGTTTGGCCTTGCCCTGCGCCTGTTGGTCGGTGGAGGTGCCGACCTTGCCCTGAGCCTGCTCGTCGGTCTTCAGCTTGGCTTTGCCCTGGGCCTGCTCGCCCATCTTGGAACCGCCCTGGCAGTCGGCCTGCCCGGAAGCGCAATTGGCGTCTGCGCCAGATTGGCTTTCGGGCTGTTGTGTCTGAGCCATTGCCGTTCCACAGCCGAGCCCGATCGCCAGCATGCTGGTAATGAGAACATGTTTCATGGGGAAATCTCCCTGGGTAAGGTTCGTCCCTTCAGTGCGTAGAACCAGAACCCAAAAAAAATGTTCCGAGATAGTTGAGTGAGGTCTAAAAAAATGACCTCACTCGGGACCATATGATCGCGGGCGGAAGCCGTCGTTAAAATGACCTTTTCAACCTTGCCGATTGCCCTAGCTCTCTCCTGAGAGGAGGCCGGATATGGCAATTTATAGTCTGAGGGTGGTCAGCTTCATTTTCGTGGCACTGGCTTTCGTTCCGGCCGCCGCGCATTTCTTCGCGATGTTCAACAAGATGAAGCTCGACGGGCCAAACTATCTGGCTGCGCAGCGCGCCTATGATGGATGGAGCCTGTTCGGAATCGTGGTGCTGGGAGCATTGCTCTCTACGGCCGCCCTGGCGATCCTGCTCTACCGAGCGAGTGCATCTTTCGGCTTGGTTGTCGTCGCCTTTCTCAGCATCGGCGCCACGCAATTTGCCTTCTGGACGCTGACCTACCCAATCAATCAGGCGACCCGGAACTGGACTGTCCTGCCTGAAAACTGGGAGCTGCTGCGGCGCCAATGGGAGTATTCACATGCCATCGCCGCCGGCCTCAATGCCTTGGCGTTGCTTGTGCTTTTCCTATCGGCGCTTCGCGCTGCGGTGCGTTGAACGACCACGTCTTCACCAGCACGGCCGCCGAGCGGGCAGGAACCCCAATGAAGCGAAATCACTGACCCGCCCGATGTTTCCAGCGTGGCCCGAAAATGAAGCGGTACTATTTCGATCTTCAAAACGGTGACGGCGCGGTACCCGACGATGACGGGCAGCTGTTCGAATCCCGGGAACAAGCCAGAGCGGAAGCAATTCGTATTTTGCAGGATGTTGCCCAAGACGAAATGCCCGACTGCGATTTCGTCAAGGTAACCGTCAAAGTACGCGATGAGATCGGTGCGCAGATGTTTGAGGCATCGCTTGTTCTGACCTCCGGATGGAGCGTGTGATGCCGCAGTGCTAGCGGCGATACCGCACCGGGATTTGCACGACGTTCTCCGATCCAGGCAGATCAAAGGCCATGGCCAGTTGACGTACGGAGGCCATCTCCACGATCAATTCTTCGATCGAAAAATCCGGCAGGCCGGTCTTCACCCTCTGCCTCACCCTGGCCGCAAGTTCATGAACCCGCACCGGGACGAAAAGCGGGCTGTCGTCCAGCAGCTTGCTGATTTCGATGACCACATCGGCGTCGATGTCTTTCGGCAATTCCCGCATGGGCGTCACCTCCTCTCGAAGCAACAGCCCGTCATGTCGATGCGACGGGCGATCAGGCGTTGAGCGCCGGGCAATGGGATCGGAGAGGGACGTGCTCGGCGCTGGCCGATAGCCAGATTCATAAAGCTGCGGGCATCGGTGTGTCACGAAAAAATATCGGTACGAAAATTACCAAGCGGCTCATCCCACGCAATCCACAAGCGCCTTCCCCGAAATCGCGACTCCGGCAGCGCTGTTCCCGACAGAGGAGGAACAAAAAATATGGGGAGGAACAAAAAATATGGCCCGGAATTGAGACTGACGAATTGGAGGATCTAGCCATGGACAGCAGGGAAGAAAAGATCAAACGGCGAGCCCATGAGATCTGGGAGCAAGAGGGCCGGCCGGCTGGCCGCGAGCAGGAGCACTGGGACCAGGCCGTGCAGGAGATCGAGGCTGAGGGTTCGGAGACTGAACGTGGCCCGGTTTTGCCTGATCCGACAGTTGCAGCCGATTCCAATAGCTCAAGGCGTTGATCGTCAAATCCATGGCGTCTTGAGAGTACGATCAGGCAACCAAATTGGTGGAACCTCGTTTGCCGGACAGCAACCAGAGGAGGTTTCGATGAAGAGGTTCTTTTTACTCCTGGTCCTGGCCGCCGTCCTTGCGCTCGGCGCCTGCGACAACAATATCGAGCCGATGAAAGCCAACACCGGCACCATCAACAAGAACCCACAGGTTGACCAGGCCGCCAGACCAGAGTCCACGACTGGTGACCAGCCAGCCACTGTGCCTTAGGGCAAATGAACTCGGTCTCACATTGCGACACACCTCTGCTGCGCGTCGCCTATCTCGATGGTGGACCGCGAGACGGCGCCCCGGTTATCCTGCTGCATGGCTGGCCCGACGACGCGACGACATACGCTCGCATTTCGCCAGCCCTTCATGAAGCTGGCTTTCGGACGTTTTCGCCTTGGCTGCGAGGCTTTGGGCCGACATCGTTCCTTTCAGAAGAAACCATGCGCTCGGGCGAGATTGCCGCGATGGCGCAGGATGTGCTGGATTTTGCCGATGCGCTTGGCCTCAGCCGCTTTGCGGTTGTCGGACACGATTGGGGCGCCCGGATATCCTATCTGCTCGCGTCGGTTTTCCCGGACCGCATCAAGTGCTGTGCTGCGCTGTCGCTCGGCTGGCAACCAGGCAAACCAGCAACGCCGGCGCCCGGACAAGCGAAAGCATTTTGGTATCAATGGTTCATGGCGACGGCCCGGGGCGCTGAGTTCGTACGAAACAATGGCAAGAAATTCGCCAGATACCAGTGGGATAGCTGGGGCCCATTAGGCTGGTTCGACGACGCTATTTTCGATGGTGTCGCGAGTTCGTTCGAAAATCCTGACTGGGCGGATGTGACGTTGCATTCCTATCGGGTCAGATGGGAAGAGGCCGAGCCCGATCCACGCTATGCCGAACTCGCCCGCCGGCAAGCAGCGGTCAAGATCATCACGGTGCCAATCCTGACGCTTCATGGTGGCGACGACCGCGTTGTGTTTGCCCAGTCCTCAGAGGGGCTCGAAAAGCATTTCACCGCGTTCTACAGGCGGGTGGTGCTGGATGGCATCGGACACTTCCCGACGCGTGAGGCTTCTGATCAGGTTTCGCGATTGTTGGCTGCGTTTCTCGATAGCCATGGCAAGCGCTGAAGTGGGGTCGTCATTCGACCTCATAGTACAGACCGGAACCTGACGCATCGCCGTGCATTTCGTCTCCATGCATGACGAACCGAAATGCGGTCTCGCAATCAATCGGCAGCCAGGGAGAATTTGAATGCAAGCTTCAGGCGCAATCTCAACACCCCATGCTGGCCAACTGGCCATAGAACCGTTTGCCGGCACGGTGACGGTACGATTTTCCGACGCCATAGTCGCTGCCACGGAACGGGCGAAAGTGCTTCAGGAAGAAGGACATGAGCCCGTGTTCTACATCCCTTTCGAAGACATCTATTTCGACCTTTTCGAAAAGACGAACACCACCAGCCGCTCCCCTTTGAAAGGCACCGCGAGCTACTGGCGCGTCCATGCGGTGGGCAGCTCGGCTGACGATGTCATGTGGGCATACGAGACGCCTGAAACCGCGGCGCGGCCCATTGCACGTCATGGTGCATTCGATCCGGAAAAGGTGCGCATCGATGCCGAGCCCGCGGAGGACAGACGGCACACGCCCCACGTCCCGGAGTAGATTGCCCGTTCGCAGCGGGGCGATCTGAATTCAAGGCTGGTGCTGACGGCGCGGAAACTCGTCATCAAGGATGCATAGTGCCTCCTCATATTTGACAGTCGATGCCCCGACCTGTCGTGCCTGCCAGATATTGTCCGCCAAATCCGCGCGCTTCACCGGCAGCGCCAATGGATTCGATGCCGCTCGTCGCACAAACGCGAAGTAATCCTCACCGGACCTGCGCGACATGGCGTCGACGGCCGAAGCGATCGTCGGGCCAAAACCGGCCTCTTCCAACTTGGTCCGGTCCCAGCCTTCGCCCTTTTCGAGGACGTCATGGAGATAGGCGACGACCTTCTGGTCCTTGGTTTCGACCGCGTCAACGATACGGCGGCAGTGCTCGATATACGGTCGCCCAGTCTTGTCGCGCTGTGCTGCGTGGACCTCTTCGGCAATCTTGGCCGCCCGGTAAAACATGCTCATCTGGCTTGTCCTTCAGACATGGTTTCACCATCGCTCCTCAGTATCGTGGTGCGGCAGGTCTATTCCGCAGCAAACCCAGCCAAGTCGCTGCCTCGATCCATAATTGTAGCGCGGTTCCAGCCGAGCCGGATCGTCGAACGTTCCGATATGCAGCGCGATCTCTCCGGGCGATGCGTCATAGGCAAGGCTGAGGGGCGATCCGCAGGCGGAGCAGAACCCCCTGCAGGCAATCGGCGAAGACCTGCGATAGGTCGGCGTCGCATTGGTCCAGTTCACGCTTTGGGAAGGCACCCAGGCCAGAACCGCGAACGCACTGCCGGTCGCCCGCCGGCACATATCACAATGGCAGTAATGCACTCTCGGTTCGCTTCCAACGCGGAAGCGGATCGTGCCGCAGAGACATCCTCCGCTCAGTTCCATTTTGGCGCCCCGGCTGACTTGCCGCTCCAACGCCTCTCGCGCGGTCTCATGCGAGCACCTCCATTCATCTCAGCGGAAACGCCAGCCATTTACGTCGGTTCCTGTGGCTATCTCAGGAACCAGTGCTTGCGCGCGGCGTTGCGTGTCTTTGCCGACAACGGGAGGAACCAGGGAAAATGCATCGCCGGTTGGAGAAGCGCTGATGTCGATGCCGGGGCTGGCATACGGTCCTCTCGGCGATCGATGCATGCATATCTGCGTGGATATGCAGCGGCTGTTTGCAGAGCCGTCCGAATGGGCAACACCCTGGATCACCCGGGTTCTCCCGCAGATCGAGAGGCTGGTCGAAAGACGCGCGCCACAGACGGTCTTTACACGCTTCCTGCCCGCCGGGAAGCCGGGGCAGGGCGTCGGCACATGGAAGCGCTATTATGAGCGCTGGGCTTCCCTGACGATCGAGACGATCGGGCCCGAAATGACCGAACTGTTGCCGTCTTTAGCCGGCTACTGTCCGCCAGCGGCGATCGTCGACAAGCACATCTACTCGCCCTGGTTCGAAGGGCGTCTCAGAGCGCTCCTGGTGGAGCGCGGCATCGATACGCTGGTCATCACCGGCGGCGAAACGGATGTTTGCGTTCTGGCCACGGTGCTCGGGGCCATCGATTTCGGCTATCGCGTGGTTCTCGTCACGGACGCGCTGTGCAGTTCTTCCGACGCAACCCATGACGCACTGCTGACCGTTTACCACCAACGTTTCGCGCAGCAGGTCGAGACGGTTGAGATGGAAACGGTTCTCTCGAACTGGACTTGACGTCCGCTAACCCGGCCCGGGTGGGAGTGTCCATGCTTCCTTGCGCGGTTGGGCTGCCTATCTGTTAAGAGAATGACGGACACCAGAACAGGTAGCAGGACGTGACGCAACGATCGGGAAGTGCTGATCTTCCACTCCATGGCGGGCGCGTGCCAAAATGGCTCGGCGACCGCATGACGCGTCTTGGCGCTGTGATGTGCGAGGCGATCATTCATCACTATGGTCGAGACGAGCTGCTGCGGCGGCTGGCGCATCCATTCTGGTTCCAGTCCTTTGGTGCTGTCATGGGCATGGATTGGCACTCGTCAGGAATCACGACCAGCGTCGTGGGCGCTTTGAAGCGTGGCCTCACGCCGCTTTCCGGCGAGCTCGGCATTCATGTCTGCGGTGGTCGCGGCGCGCATTCGCGCAAAACCCCGCATGAGCTGGAAGCCATCGGCCAACGCGTCGGCTTCGACGGAGCGGGCCTGGCAACCGCCAGCCGGCTGGTCGCCAAGGTCGACAGCGCCGCCGTCCAGGACGGTTTCGATCTCTATCTGCATGGCTTTATCGTCGCCGATGACGGTCACTGGGTTGTGGTGCAGCAAGGTATGAACGGCGACAGCAAGGTGGCGCGCCGCTACCATTGGCTTTCCGAAGGCCTGAAGAGTTTTGTCGACCAGCCGCATGCCGCCATCGAAGGGGTCAATCAAGGCGAGATCGTCAACCTGACCGACCGGCGTGCCGAGGCGTCCCGCCAAGGGCAACTTGACCTTTTGCAGGATCTCGGACCGGATCGCATCCTGGGCGAGCTGGCGGCATTGGAGCGTGGCGCGGAGCCGACGCGCCGGCAGGAGCCGGAACAACCGCTGCTGCCGCATTTGGTCATGCCGGCCCACCATGACGTTCGCGAAAGCGATGTCGTCATGCATCGCCTACACGGCAATATCGCAGCCGCCGCGGACCGCGGTCCCACCGATTTCGCCGAGCTCCTTCTGGTCCCCGGCGTCGGCGCACGCACAGTGCGCGCGCTGGCCCTCGTTGCCGAGGTGGTGCATGGCGCTCCTTGCCGTTTTTCCGATCCCGGCCGCTTCTCGCTGGCGCATGGCGGCAAGGACAGGCATCCATTTCCGGTACCGCTGAAGGTCTATGACGAGACGATCGGGGTTCTGAAGTCGGCCGTGCAGAAGGCAAAGCTCGGTCGCGATGAAGAAATCGGCGCCTTGAGGCGGCTCGACGATCAGTCGCGGCAAGTCGAGCGATACGTGACCGGCCCCAGCCTGAAGGAAATTGTCGCGGGAGAATTCGACCAGTCGCATCTGCTTGGCGGGCGCAGCGTGTTCGGGTGGGAAGCTGCGCCGGACACAGCACCTGCCGAGCGGAGCAAGAAAGCGTGAGAACGAGACAGAGGGCTGTAGATCAGTCGGCCAGATCGATCAGCGCGACACCGAGGTCCGGACGCTTGCTGCGGCGCAGATGACCGGGCGCTTCCACCAGGGTGATTTCGAGCGTTGGTCGAACGATGCCGTCAAGCAGATGTCCACCCCGGGTGGTGCCGTCGCTCAATCCAAGCACCGCATGGACGTGCAGGCTGGGCTTGTCATCATCACCCAGTGCAACATCGCCGATCGCGCTCAGAACCTCGCACTGTTCGCCGATGGGGATTTTGCGGTAGGTCTTCGCGGTCGGATCAAACCAGCCCACGGTGGCTTTTTCGAAAGCCCCTATGGCGGTCAAGGACGCACTGCCGATCTCCTGGTCGACCGCGAAGGCGGTCAGTGCCGCGAACGCTTCTTCGCCTGGTTCGAGCACCACGACGAATGTCCGTTGTCCGCCGATCTCATTGACGAGCTGAGATTTCATCCCTGTGCTTCCATCGTTCGGCCCAAGGCCGTCGCCAAGATCAATGGGCGCGGTGTTCCGCATTGCGCTTGCGGGTCGCTGCAGCTTTCTTTGCCGATTCGGATCGGCTTGCGGCAGACCGTGATGCCGATGCCTTGCCGCCGCTTTTACCGCCTTTGTGCGCCGCGAGATGGCCCGTGTGTTTGCCGCGGCCCGAACCGCCTTCCTTCTTGCCACCGCCATCGTCCTTGTTGACGGTAGCCCATGCACGCCGCTCTGCTTCCTTGTCCGAAACCCCGCGCTTCTCGTAGCCTTCGGCAATGTGGTCGGCCTTACGCTCCTGCTTGTCAGTGTATTTCGATTTGTCGCCTCGTGGCATGGCCTGCTCCTATTGAATAAGGGCTGAACGTCGATTTGACGCGCTGGTTCCAACAGAAGTTCGCGTAGCCAATGCCATCGCCCGGCATGGCCAAACACCGCCGCGCGCAGGCTAACGCTTTTCGGGCCGGGGAGAGCGCAGCAGCAGGCGAGGGGAATTGGTTCAGCCGATTGCCAACCTCACGACGAGGGCCAGGATCACGACACCGACCAAGCCGGCTATGAAGATGACCCGACGGGTGCGCGTTCGCAGGATGATCTCGCCTTGTCTCGCCTGCTCCGCAGAGAATACAGGTCCATTGTCGCCGTCCTTGCCATGCCGACCATCGCTCATGATCGCCTCCTTCCGGCTCTTGGCACACAACCATCGCTTGACCGGGGAGGTTCCGATTGCATCGATCCGGCCAGCAGAAAAAGGATCACAGGCTCGTGAGGAGGGAACTTTGCCCTCCGCGAGTGGTTTGGGCCGCTTGAGACCCAGCCAGCCCGGAGCCAGCCATGTCCGATGCCAAAATTTCCAGCGGCTTGAGCAGACGCATGTTCATGACGGCCTCTGTTTCGGCGGCGGCGGTGATGCCGCTTGTGAATTCCCCAACGAGAGCTGCCCAGCCCGCGTCCGCAAAACCGGCCGAACCGCGCGATTTGTCGGCGGTTTCGATGCGTATCAACAAGCAGACCTACAACCTCGCGCTCGACAATCGAACCAGCCTGCTTGACGCGCTGCGCGACCATGTCGGCCTGACCGGCACCAAGAAAGGTTGCGATCACGGTCAGTGTGGTGCCTGCACGGTGCTGATCGACGGAAAGCGGGTACTGTCGTGCTTGAGCTTTGCCGTCATGAACCAGGGCCGGGAGATCACAACGGTGGAAGGCCTGGCTTCGGCGGACGGGGACCTGCATCCGGTCCAGCAGGCCTTCGTCGACCACGATGCCTTTCAATGCGGCTATTGCACACCGGGTCAGATCATGTCCGCCATCGGTTGCATCAACGAAGGCCATGCTGGATCGGAAGATGATATTCGCGAATATATGAGCGGCAATCTATGTCGCTGCGCGGCCTATCCCAACATCGTTGCGGCGATCGTTCAGGCACGCGACGAGACCAGGAGGGCTTAGGATGCGCCCGTTCGTATATGAAAGACCAACCAGCGTCTCCACGGCAATCGCCATGGCGTCCCGTCCCGATGCCGTGCATGTTCCGCCAACCGGCGCCGACACGCAGTTCATCGTCGGCGGCACCAATCTGGCCGACTACATGAAGCTCGGTGTCGCGCGGCCGGAGCGACTGCTCGACCTCAACACTCTTGCCGAGCCGGCCTTGCGGCAGATCAGGATAGACGATGATAAGATCCGGTTTGGTGCGCTGGTCCGTATGGGTGAAGCAGCCGACAACAATGATGTCAGGCGCCGTTGCCCGGTCCTCGCCGACAGCTTGAAATTCGCTGCCAGCGGTCAGCTTCGCAACATGGCGAGCCTGGGCGGCAATGTGCTGCAACGTACGCGCTGCGAGTATTTTCGAGAGATATCTTGGCCGTGCAACAAGCGCGAACCGGGCTCCGGCTGCGCTGCGATGGAAGGGTCCAATCGCCAGCATGCCGTGCTGGGTACGAGCGATGCCTGTATTGCCACGTATCACGGCGATTTCGCGCAGGCGCTGGTTGCGCTGGACGCCACCGTCGATGTCGAAGGTCCGCGGGGAAGGCGCACGCTCACTTTTGCCAAGCTGCATAAACGGCCGGGCGAAACGCCCGACATCGAGACGGATCTGGCCGCCGACGAGCTCATTACCGCCATCGAAGTGCCGCTGGCACAGTGGAGCAGCCGGTCGCGCTATCTGAAGATACGCGATCGCGAATCCTACGCGTTTGCGCTGGCGTCCGCGGCTGTCGCGCTCGACATGGATGGCGAGACGGTAAGGAGTGCGCGCATTGCGCTTGGCGGAGTGGCGACGGTGCCGTGGCGTGCGCGCGAAGCAGAGGACGTGCTACAGGGCAAAGTGCTTGACGAAGCCACGGCGCAGGAGGCCGCCGAGGCTGCTTTCGCCGATGCCAGACCGCGCGAGCATAACGCATTCAAGATACCGCTCGGCAAGCGCACGCTGGTGCGGGCGCTGCTCGAAACCCGGGATATGAAGGGCTGAGCCATGAACCAAGCTGCACCCGCTCCAAGGGAAAACCAGGGCGATCCCGTTGTTCGCATTGACGCCCGGCTAAAAGTTACCGGACAAGCCGGCTATCCCGCCGACATCGTTACGGCCAACGTCGCCTACGGTGCCCTTGCCACCAGCAGCATTGCCCGGGGCAAGGTTTCCGAACTTCACACGAAAGACGCCAATGCCGTACCCGGTGTGCTGGACATCGTCACCTATGGCGATCTGGACAAGACCGACATGCCGAAATTCGGCAACACCGGTGCAAGTTCGATTGGGCCCTTGCACGACAAGACGGTTTTTCACGATGGTCAGATCATCGCTCTGGTGGTCGCTGAAACCTTCGAGGCGGCGGAGGAGGCAGCGATGTTGGTCCGCGCCGACTATGAGGACGAACGGCCCAGCGCCAGCTTTGATTCCAAGGGCGTGAAGATGGAACCGGCTGCCGGCAAAAGCCCGATGTTCAAGGAGGATGCGAAGGCCGGTGACTTCGACGCCGCTTGGGCGGATGCGACGGTGAAGATCGACGAAAAATATTCGACGCCGACCCAGCATCATAATCCGATCGAGCTGTTTTCGACCACCGCCATATGGCAGGGCGACCAGTTGACGATACACGAACCCAGTCAAAACGTTACGGGCTGGAAGGTGGAACTGGCACGCCAACTGAAGCTCGATCCGGCCAATGTGCGGATCGTCAGTCCCTATATCGGCGGCGCCTTCGGCTCCAAGGGGCCGATGACGGCACGCACTGCTATCGTTGCCGTCGCGGCGCGGCGCATCGGCCGGCCGGTTCGCTGCGTCGTCAATCGCATGCAAGCCTTCGGTACGCAGACCTATCGCGCCGAAACGCGGCATCGGATCCGCATGGGCGCCGGCAAGGACGGCCGCATCACGGCGTTCGGACATGAGGCCTGGGAGGTGACGTCACGCCCGGACCCTTATGTCGTCGGCGGCACGTCCGCCACCGCGCGCATGTACGATTACGGCTCCGTTCTGACGCATGTTTCGCTGGTTCATGCCGACCGCAACACGCCTGGCTACATGCGATCGCCGCCGGAGACGCCTTATGTCTACGCGCTGGAAAACGCCATGGACGAAATGGCCGTGGCCCTCGGTATGGATCCTGTCGAGTTTCGTCGCATCAATGAACCGGAGAAGGAGCCGATCGGAGGCAAGCCATTTTCCAGCCGCTCACTCATCAAGTGCTACGACCAGGCGTCCGAGGCCTTTGGCTGGTCGAAGCGCGATCCCAGGGTCGGCTCGATGCGCGACGGCGATTGGCTGGTCGGAATGGGCTGTGCGACGGCAATCTATCCGACTGCCGCCGCACCTTGCGCGGCCCGGGTTCGTCTCACCGCGGATGGCGAGGTTCGGGTCCAGTGCGGCTCCCATGAAATTGGCACCGGCGTTCGCACCATCGCCGGCCAAATGGCGGCCGAAAGGCTGGGGGTCGGCATGGACAAGATCAGCGTGGAGATGGGCGACAGTGCCTTGCCGCCGGCTCCCGTGTCGGGCGGATCGATCTCGACCGCCAGCGTCTGCTCCGCGGTCATGAAAGCCTGCGACGCGATACGCGAAAAACTGTTTGCCGCCGCTGCGGGCAAGGGGGCTCCGCTGGCAGGTTCGGCCAATGCGAAGCTGGATTTGAAGGACGAAGAGGTCGTCACCGAGACCGGCAAGTCCGCCAAGCTGGCCGATGTCTTCAAGGCCATGCAAGTCGGCGCCATCGAAGAATATGCCGAGTTTGCGCCGAAGGGTTCTTCGCCTGAAGCCCTGAGGAAACTCTATGCCGGACAATCGGAGTTTCATGGTGGAGAGAACGACGAAGATTCGGTCAAATATGCGTTTGGCGCCGAGTTCGTCGAAGTGCGCATCAACAGCTATACACGCGAAATCCGGGTGCCGCGCATGGTCGGAGCCTTCGCTGCCGGGCGCATCATGAACACGCGCACCGCGCGCAGCCAGCTGATAGGTGGCATGATCTGGGGCATTGGCCAAGCGTTGCACGAGGCCACGGAAATTGATCAGCGACACGCGCGCTACGTGAATCGCGACCTGCAGGACTATCTCGTGCCGGTCAACGCCGACATCAAACAGGTCGACGTTATCCTGGTCCCCGAAATCGACCACCAGGTCAATCCTGCCGGCGTCAAGGGCTTGGGCGAACTCGGCAATGTCGGAACGGCTGCTGCCGTGGCGAGTGCCGTCTATCATGCCACCGGCAAGCGCATTCGCGATCTGCCGATCAGAATAGATGATTTGATAGGCTGACGATCAAGAGCTCTGGACGGAGCATGGAACTCGTAACCCATAGGAAATTCAAAAACGGCAGGTTGATGCCGTGGGGAAAAGGCACGGTCGTCACCGGAGCAAAGGGATTTGTCTACCTCTGCGGCAATACGGCAACCGCCGAAAATTACGATCCTGCCGGAAAGAGAGGAGGGGCTTCCCTGGCGATGCGGCGGCACAGTGGCGCGCAATTTTGGCGAACATCAAATCAGATCTGGAAGAACTCGGCAGCGCGCTCGACTATCTCATCCGGCTGACCTTCTTCATCAAGGGGCCATTTCCCGATGGCGGCGTTCTAAGTTCACCCAATTTTCGTCTCGACGTACGGGACGAGTTCTTTGCCGAGCATTGCGCGAAGCACTGCAGCTATAACAACCCGCCGCCCTCCGAGGTGATCGGGATTGCAGCGCTTGCGCAAGCCGACATCGATTGTCGCGGTGGCGGCGTTGCCTGACTGAAAAAGTTTTCGCGTGCAGCGATAGCTTAGTTGCCTTGGCTCTCGAGTGTCACTCCGGGGCTGTGGCCGGAGCCGTGTAACGTCGGCGCACAGCGTCAAGCACCCGCTTGCGGCTCTCCTGCGCCGACAGGGTCTTGTCCTCTTCCGCCTCGGCGGTTTCGCGCGCCAGGTCCTTGTCCCTGATCTGATGTCGAAACCATTTGGAATAGTCGCCGGTGCGCAAGTGAAACTCCCAAGTCTTGTCGTCTATGCCCTCGGCGATCTGAGCGAAGATCATCAGATTGTGAGCCCTGAGGTTCATCGCATTGTCAGGGCCATGGAAATAGAAGCTGCCGGCTTCGTCGAGCTGGCCTTCGGCATATTTCCGGCTGTGCCGCTTGAGTGACTGACGTGGTTCCACCACCTTGACCGTCTTGACTTTCTTGCCCGCCTGCGGCCGCCAGAACAGCACGCGCGCGCCCTTGGGGCTGGGGATGTCCTTTGGCGGCTCAATGCCAGTCTCCTTGCAGAAGACCTTCACCACGTCCTTCGCCTTGGGGCCAAGCGCAATGATGGCTGTCACAAGGCGCAAGGCGTCTGTCGAGATCGCCTCGGGGTGAACGGTGATCAAGATTGTGCCCGGCAATTCCAATGAAAGGACCGCCCGCGTATCGTCGCGCCGCTTGGGCAGAAGATGGTGCGCTTCATCGATGACGAGCCAGTGCGGTCTCGCGGTGCGCCGGCGGAAACTGCTCAGGCCAGGCAGCAGGTCGGCAAAGAAATCCGGCCTCTCGTCGACGCGCAGGGCCAATCCGTTGACGACAATGTTGCTGTCGGCCTTGGCGATCAGATCCAGCACCTGCGCCTTTGTCGGCGCGCTTGAGCCGTCTCCCAGGCGAACGGCGCCTTCGAGGCCGTCATAGTCGCCTTCGGGATCAAAGACGCAGAACTGAAAACCACTTTCGACGAAGCGTTCCGTCAGCGCGGTGGCCAAGGTGGATTTACCAATGCCGGAACTCCCGGCAATGAGGATCGTGTCGCTCGGCGACAGGTAGACATCATCGCCGCCAGACGACCCAAGAACGATGCCGTCATGGCGCTTCGGCACTATCGCGTGATCACGCTTTATCAGCTTTGCGATCAATTGCTCCACGCCCTTGCCGCGGGCGCCACGCATGACCAGGTTGGCTGTATCCTTGACCGCCGGAATTGCATTGTCGACGGCGGCGCTGCAGCCACAGGCTTGCAGGAACGCGTGGTCGTTCTCGGCGTCGCCGACGCCGACGACGTTGTGCGGCGAAAGTCGAAGGTCCTGAAGGGCCGCAGCGAGCCCGGTGGCTTTGTTGATGCCGCTCGGCAGGATCATCACCGCGCCCTTGTTGAAGATGATTTCCAGTTCGAGACCCATCTTCTTGATGATATCGAGCACGGTCGCCTGATGGGGTTCCCAGGTCGCGACGATCGATCGCCCGACCGAAAGCGGCTTGACGCCCTGCCGCTTCAATCTGGCGACGAATTTGGGCTCGGGCGATGGGGCGATCACCCGCTCTTCCTCGCTGGCCGGCGTGTAGATCATCGCGCCATTCTCAGCGACGACCTTGTCGAAGAGGCTAAGCTCGGGAAAGACGCGCTTGAGATCGGGCAGTTCACGCCCGGTGACGAGAACCAGCTTGCGGCCGCTTTTCTTGAACCGCTCAAGCGCGGCGAGCGTCTTCTTGGCGACGATCCCATCATGAGCCAGCGTGCCGTCATAGTCTGCCGCCAATGCAATGAAATACATTCCGCCGACCCTTCTCGTTCCGGTTGCCCTGTGGCTAGAACGTGTGATCGAGACAAAGGCTCCCCACCGACCGAATCGTAGGTGGAGGAGGGGCGGTTCGCCCTCGGAAATCAGGAACTCCTTCGGTGCCGGTACGTTGACCAGACAAGCCGGGAACCGTCCCGGTCTTTGCTGGCGGCGTGCAAACCCCGTCGCCGAAATCCACACCAAGCGCAATGAAAGGTAAGGCCATGGGCTTCTTTTCGAAGGACATCAAGACACTCGACGATCTCTTCGTGCACACGCTGCGCGACATCTATTACGCCGAAAAGCAGATCGAGAAGGCGCTGCCGAAGATGATCGACAAGGCAACCGACCCGCAATTGAAAGCCGGATTTGAAAAACACCTCGACCAGACGAGAGGCCATATCGAGCGCGTCGAACAGGTGTTTGAGTTGCATGGCGTCAAGGCCAAGGAGGTCAACTGTCCGGCAATCGACGGTATTCTCGAGGAGGCCGACGATGTGAGCGGTGACGTCGATGACAAGGAGGTTCTCGACGCGGCGCTGATTGCTTCGGCGCAGGCCGTCGAACACTATGAGATGACCCGCTACGGGACGCTCATCGCCTGGGCCAAGCAACTCGGCCGCACCGACTGCGCCAATGTGCTGGCCAAGAACCTGAGGGAAGAACAGGCGACAGATCGCAAGCTCACCGAAATGGCGGAAAGCAAGATCAACCTGCAGGCAGCCGAATAGGGCTGCAATCCGGCCGGCTGGTAACTCGGCCGGCCGGATTGCTGGCAGGTTTCCACTCCGTCAGCGAGACGGGTCGACGCCCAAGGCCGTTGATTGCTTGCGCAGCGCCTCATCGTCATCCTGCGGCGCATGCCGAGCAGATCCTGCGATTTCCGTGTAGATGCGGTACGCTACACAAGTGAGCGCCACCATGAAAAGCAGACGGCCCATCCATCCTACTCCTTGCTCATGGATTTCATTCCGGCCATCCTCAGTACCCTCCGACGACCGGCAAGATTTCGCCGGTGATGTAGCTCGAGCAATGCGGCGAAGCGAGGAACACATAGGCCGGCGCGAGTTCTTCCGGTTGCGCGGGTCGTTTCATTGGCGTGTCCGCGCCGAATTTCGAGACGTCGTCGGCTTCCTTGTCCGACGGATTGAGCGGCGTCCACACCGGACCCGGTGCGACCGCATTCACCCTTATGCCCTTGCCGATGAGATTGCCCGACAGGGCCCGCGTGAAGGCATGGATGCCGCCCTTGGTCATCGAATAGTCGACCAGTTGTTTTGAACCGTCGATACCGGTTACCGAACCGGTGTTGATGATCGCCGAACCTGGCTTCATGTGCGGCACCGCTTCCTGCGCCATATGAAAATAGCCGTAAAGATTGGTCTTCAGCGTCGTGTCGAAATGTTCTTCGGTCAGCTCGCCGAAATCGCTGGAATGGATCTGGAACGCAGCGTTGTTGACCAGCACGTCGATGCGACCGAATTTTTCAACGGTCTCCATGACCGCCTTGTGGCAGTGGCTGCGTTCGCTGACATCGGCCTTGACCAGGATGCAGCGTCGTCCCTCCTTTTCCACCGCTGATTTGGTCTCTTCAGCATCCTTGTCCTCGGCCAGATAGACGATCGCGACGTCGGCGCCCTCGCGGGCGAACAACACCGCCACCGAGCGGCCGATGCCGGAATCGCCGCCCGTGATGAGTGCTACCTTTTGGTCGAGTTTTTTCGATCCGAGATAGTACGGCGCATCGTACAGCGGCTCCGGCTCTAGCGCCCATTCGTGCCCCGGTTTGGGCTGATGTTGCTCGGGGAAGGGGGGCTCGGGATATTCACGGGCGCCAGCCTGCATGGCGCCTTGCTGCTTCCCACCGCCTTTCGATTTGTCCTTGGCATCGACGCCACGTTGGATATGGCGCTGCTTGGCCGCTTCACCGGCTATTTCCGACTTCATCTGCATGATCGTCTCCTTGGCTTGGAGAGGAAACAACGCATGTCAGGCAAAAAGGTTTGCGCAAAAGATCGACTTGCCGAGAGGATTCCGGCCAGCGTTTGGCAACGCGTAACGACGACATCGCCAGCTGCACCAATTCAGCTGCAATGCAGCCGCGCCAGCCACCGCCGCGATGGGATCGAGCACCGGGGCTTGCCCGCTGCCTGCGCCGCCTTGGCGGCGAGCCAAACGTAATGATGTGGATTGGGAAGCTATTGCGTCAAACTGGCAAAGCAGCGCCATCCGGTCTACTCCGGGCGTAGCCGCCGGAATTCTATCTTGGCGACAGCCCATCGAGCAGGAAGTCGAGGCCTTTTCGGAAGGCGCCATCCCAATCGTTGTCCAACAGCAGACGAGAGCGTTCGATTGTCGGGTAGTGTTCGCTGAGGTGTGTAAGACGCTGCTGTGCGGCTGCCCTGTCTTCTTCCGAGAGGTCGAAGCTTGCCCGGGTGAGGGTGGCGCCCATCACATAATTCCAGAGCGACCATATCGCGGCGTTCAGATTCGCGTCGGCAACACCGGCTCTGGACAAGGTCTTGCTCAACATTTCCAGGCGGCTGAGAATGTTCGGGCCGAGCGCCCGGCGCGGCAACAGCGATGCCGACCAAGGATGGCGCAACATTCTGGCGCGCCAGTCTTCGAGCATATGAACGACGTCTCCACGCCAGTCCGGAGACTCACCTGTTTCAGGCGATCCGCGATGTTCGAGCACCGAATCGAGTGCTAGATCAAAGACATCCTCCTTGTTGTCAACGTGCCAATACAGGCTCATCACACCCGAGCCGAGGCGATCGGCCAGCCGACGCATTGTCAATCCGTCTATGCCCTGGGCGTCCAGCAGTTCCACGGCGATCGCCACGATACGCTCTCGAGACAGCGGCGGCTCGCTGCTCGCCTCCTGGATGGGTTGAAGCTTTGTCCGTTGCGATCGTTTGCTGGCACTGCGGGGTTTGGCTGCCATCTGTCTTCCTTGCTGGCCGAACGTCGATTTTGGCAGGCACCGTCAGGAATGTCGACGCTGATCGCTTGACTAGTACGATGTACCATACGATGACTCGTACATCGCACGATTCATCGTATGAGCGATCTGGTTTAAAGTTCATGCCGGCGGCGAGTGCGTTATTCGCAGTCAGCAGAGCCAGGAGAAATCATGTCACGCGCAATCAAGCATCTGCTTATCGGAGGGCTAATCATCATGACCATTGCAGTTCCCACTGCGTCGCCGGCGAACGAGTTCAAGCTGACCATCATCAATCCACAGACGCTCTACGACCCGTCGCCGAATGGCTACAGCACCGCCGTGATCGCACCGCGCGGAGCTCGGATTGCCTACATTTCCGGGCAGGGCGGCCAAGACAGCACAGGAGCCTTGTCACCCGATTTCGCCGTCCAGGTTAAGCAGGCCTACGCAAATTTGCATGCGGCGCTCGGGGGCATCGGCGCCAAGCCGGATCAGGTGGCGAAGCTCACGGTCTTCGTGGTCGACCACGACATGTCCAAGCTCGATGTGTTAACCAGGAACGTCAAGGACATGTTCGGCGAGGCGTTGCCGGCGCAGACACTGGTTCCCGTTCCCAAGCTTGCAATCGACCCCATGCTTTTCGAGGTGGAAGCCACCGTTATTCTGGAATAGGGAGCCTGATCGCCCCAACTGACATGGGGTCGAGCACGCCGCCGACAGCCGCGCGTTGGAACCACCAATTCATTTTGGCTCCCACGAAGCAAAGCCGTCACGACGCATACACTCTATTGCTATTGCCGCCGCATCCAAAAGTCGCATAAGATAGATTATGGAACTAACGCATCGGTCAAGAACTGGAAATTGCCGCTGATTCTCATAGGCTTGAGCCGATTGTGCCGTATTGCCTTGAGCGGATGGCCAACGCTAGGCTGTCGAAATGAAGATGGCAAACAGCGAGATCGAAGCGGCGATCGAAGTGTTCGTGCATGGCTTCAGCGCCGACAGAAGCCGCACCTTTCCTTACGAGGCCAGCCGCGTTGGACGCTTGTGGCTGATGCGCGATGCCGAGCGCAAGAATCTTCGTGACTACCGCGGCGAAGAATGGGTCGTCCATGACGTCGCCGCTCAAGAAGCCGATGCCGTCGTGCGGCAGCATGCACGGCCGGGCTTTGCCATTTCCGTTGTGATCGCGAACGAGGATCCGGACGGGCCGACACGAACCGCCTACAAAGCTCTCGGCTACCGGCTGCTTCGGACCGAAGGTTTTTTCGTCCACCGGTTGCGCCGGATTCCGAGCCCGCCAGCGGTTGCGGGCGCTTCGGTCGAACGCGTGCAGACAGCCGAACGGGCGGCGGCGCAGTTGGGAAAGATCATCCGCAGACAGCCGATCCCGGATCATTTGCTCGGCGACAGCGCGCCGTTGCGCCAGTATGTGGCAGTCGATGGCGCCGATATCGTTGGGCGCGTGCGCAGCTTGGATGCCGTGGAAGCCACGTGGTGTTCGAGCATGTATGTCGAGCCTTCGCACCGGCGTCGCGGCATTGGCCAGGCTTTGATGTCGAAAATGTTGCACGACGATCGGGCGCGTGGGTCGAGGTGCTCGGTGCTGGCTGCAACCCACGCCGGGGCTCTGCTTTATCCCCGGATGGGCTACGAACGGATCGGAACGCTGCTGATATTCGCACCAATGAACCGAAAGCCTGTATGAAAGTCTATTCGCATCACGCTGATTCGTAAGGGATTTCAATCGCCATCCCATCATAGGCCGGCTCGACGTTGGCGGGTGTCTCGGCCATCACCGTGGCGTAGTCGAGCGGCACGTGCATATGTGTCAACACCGCATGTATCGGCGCCAGCCGCTCGATCCATTCAAGCGCTTCGCCAAGGGACAGGTGACTGGGATGCGTCCGGTACTGCAGCGCGTCGATGATCAGCACGTCGAGGTCGCGCAGCCGTTCGGCGGTGGGTTCCGGAAAGTCGCTGATGTCGGGACAATAGGCGAGACCGCCAATGCGGAAACCGAGCGATACGATGTCGCCGTGGATCTGCGGCAGCGGCTCAAGGGTGAGGGTACCCCCCTCTCCTTCGATGACCACCGGCCTGGTGTGGTCGATGAGATGCGGCCTGACGATCGGCGGATAGGAACTGCCTTGCGGCGTCTCGAAACAGTATCCGAACGCTTCCCGCAACCGAAGCATCGTCGCCCTGTCGGCATGGACGTCGATCAGTTGGCGCTGATCGAGAACGAAACCGCGCAGATCGTCGATGCCATGGATGTGGTCGGCATGCGGGTGGGTATAGACGACCGCATCGACACGTTTAACGCCGGCCAGCAGCATCTGCTGCCGAAAATCCGGCCCCGTGTCGATGACGACAGTCGTGCGGCTGCCGTTCGCCGCGATCCGCTCGACGAGTGCGGCGGCACGCGTGCGCCGGTTCTTGGGGTTGTCGGGGTCGCAATTGCCCCAGTCGCCGGTGATGCGCGGCGTACCTGGGGACGAGCCGCAGCCGAGAATGGTGAGGCGCAGCCGGTCGGTCATCGTTCAGGCACTTTGCTCTACAGGCCGCGGCATCTTGCCGAACAGCCGGAAGAAATTATCCGTCGTCAGATCAGCGATTTCAGCTTCGCTGACGCCGATGGTTTCGGCCAGCACCTTGGCCGTGTGCGCGACATAGGCGGGCTCGTTGCGTTTGCCGCGAAACGGCACGGGCGCCAGATAGGGCGCGTCGGTTTCGACCAGCAGCCGGTCATGCGGCACATCGGCGGCAATGGCGCGCAACTCAGCTGAATTCTTGAAGGTGAGGATACCCGAGAACGACACGTAGCCGCCGAGAGCGACGCCAATTTCGGCGAGCCGATGTCCGGAAGAAAAGCAATGCAGGATGAAGGGGAAGGCGCCCTTCCCCGTTTCGGCCTTGAGGATCGCTGCCATGTCGTCGTCGGCGTCGCGCGAATGGATGACCAGCGGTAGGCCGGTCTCGCGCGCGGCTGATAGGTGGGTGCGAAAGCCTTGCGCCTGCGCATCGCGGGGCGCTTTGTCGTAGAAGTAGTCCAGCCCGGCCTCGCCGATGGCCACCACTTTCGGGTGCGCGGATAGCCGCACAAGCTCCTCGACCGTGATATCCAGCTCTTCGGCCGCATTGTGCGGATGAGTGCCGACAGAGCAATAGACTTCGTCGAAAGTTTCAGCGATCTCAAGTACTTGCGGAAACCGCCTCACGCGTGTCGAGATCGTCACCATACGGTCGATTCCGGCGGCTAACGCGCGGGCGACGATGGCCGCCCGCTCCTCGGCGAAGTCGGGAAAGTCGAGATGGCAGTGACTGTCGACGAGCATCAGACGTTCGCGTCCGGCTGTTCGACATAACGTGGAAACACCCCTTCCGGTACGGGCAACGCAGTGCCGGGCACCAGCGCATGGTCAGCATGGACATGCGCGAAAGCGCGGCTCTCCGCCGGCACCGCCAACAGGTCGAGCAGTTTCGCGGCCGATCCCGGAGTGAAGGGCTGACACAGCACCGCCACGCGGCGCACGACTTCGGCGGTCGTCCACAGCACCGTTTCCATGCGCGCAGGGTTGGTCTTTTTCAACGCCCATGGTGCCTCGCCGGCAAAGTAGCGATCGGCTTCCGCCACCACGCCGAAGATCGCCGCCAGCGCCAGATGGATGCCCTGCTCGGCCATCGCCTTGCGCGCGATGTCGAGAGCGGCGACGGCCTGATCCAGGATTGCTCTGTCTGCATCCGTCAGGTCGCCGCGCTGCGGCACCACGCCGCCGCAGTTCTTGGCGATCATCGACAGCGAGCGTTGCGCAAGGTTGCCGAGGCCGTTGGCAAGATCGGCATTGGTGCGGTTGACGATCGCGTCATGGCTGTAGCTGCCGTCGTTGCCGAAGGGCACCTCGCGCAGGAAGAAGTAGCGCACCTGGTCGAGGCCGTAGTGCTCGACCATCGCGAATGGATCCACGACGTTGCCAACCGATTTCGACATCTTCTCGCCGCGGTTGAACAGGAAGCCATGCGCGAAAACGCGGCTCGGCAACTCAATGCCCGCCGACATCAGAAATGCCGGCCAATAGACCGCATGGAAGCGGACAATGTCCTTGCCGATGATGTGCGTGGCCGGCCAATAGCGCCATTGCTCGGCCTTTGTGTCGGGATAGCCGGCGGCGGTGATGTAGTTGGTCAACGCGTCGACCCAGACATACATCACATGTTTGTCGTCGCCGGGCACCGGCACGCCCCATTTGAAGGTGGTGCGCGAGATCGACAGATCCTTCAGCCCGGACTTGACGAAGCTGAGCACCTCGTTGCGGCGCTCGGTGGGACCGATAAAGTCTGGCTGGCTCTCATAAAGGGCCAGCAATTTTTCCTGATAGGCGGAAAGCCGAAAGAAATAGCTTTCTTCCTCGTTCCATTCGACGGGCGAGCCGAGCGGTTCGCGACGCACGCCATCCTCGCCGAGCGTCGTCTCGCTCTCGTCGAAATAGGCTTCCTGGCGCACCGAATACCAACCGCTATAACGGTCGAGATAGATGTCGCCATTGGCGGCCATCGCCTTCCAGATCGCCTGACAGGATTCGTAGTGGCGCGGTTCCGTCGTGCGGATGTAGTCGTCGTTCGAGCCACCCATCGCCTCGGTCATCGCGCGGAAAATCGCCGAATTGCGGTCGGCCAGCGCCAGCGGCGTTATGCCTTCCTTCTCGGCCGTTTGCTGCATCTTCAGGCCGTGTTCGTCGGTACCGGTCAGGAAGAAGACGTCCTTGCCGTCCAGGCGCTGGAAGCGTGCCAGGGCGTCGGTTGCAATGACCGTATAGGCGTGGCCGATATGCGGCTTGCCGTTCGGATAAAAGATCGGGGTGGTGATGTAGAACTTGTCGCGTGACATGAAGGAACCGTCATGAATGTCTGAATGGAAAGGCGTGGCGGTGGATATCGTATCGAGGCAGCATTTGCCATCCCGATCCAGGAAACCCAGTCACATTCGCATTGCAGAATTCAGGCGGTCGATCATGATCAGGGCGTGCTGCTTCTTGTCGAGATTGTAGGTATCGGTCTCAGATATAGCGTCCAGCGCCTCATGCCAAGTGTCGGACAACGTTTTGGCCCGTGCGAGATCGCCCGCCAGTGCTGCCTGACTTGCCGCGTCCGACAACAGGTCCAGCGCCCGGCGGTTGAAGATATCGAACTGGATCGCCTGATCGCGGCCAGCCACGGCTTCGGCGAGGCGAAACGCGCCGCCGACATCGCTCTTTCTGCCGGTGACCAGAGCGTCGAGCGTGGAGGCGATCTCCAGCCCGCCATACTGCGTCAACAGGATCGCGTTCCGGGCGCTGCCCCCTGCCCGCCCGACCAGTGCCGCGCGAGCCGCCGGATCGTCAGGCGGCGCGGGCTCGGTCGTTTCCAGCACCGTCATCAGGTCGTTGGCGTCGAGCGGGTTCAATCGCACCACCTGACAGCGCGACCGGATCGTCGGCAGCAGGCTGCCCGGCGCGTGGACAATCAGGATGAACAGAGTCCGTGCCGGCGGCTCTTCAAGATTTTTCAGCAACGCATTGGCCGCATTGGTGTTCATGTCATCGGCGGGGTCGACGATGACGACCCGATAGCTGCCGTCGTGCGAGGTCAGCGACAGGAAGCGGCTGACCTTGCGTATCTCATCGACGGTGACGACTGTCTTGAAACTCTTGGTCTTGTCGTTCAGCGGCCGGGTCAGATGCAGCACGGAAGGATGCGCCCCGGTGGCGATCTGGCGAAACAGCGACGAAGCCGGATCGGCAGTGGCAAGGCTTTCCGGCGCCTGCGCAAAATCCGGGTGCTTCAGCAGATGATGCGCAAGGTGGAAGGCGAGCGTCGCCTTGCCGATGCCGACTGGCCCGGAGAAGATCAGCGCATGCGGCAGCTTGCCCGCACGATAAGCGGCGGTGAGCACGCCTGCAGCTTGGCTATGCCCGACCAGAACGGGCGTTTCGGAGGGCTCCGGCACGCCGTCGAGCGTGTCGTGCTGCTCGGGTGCGATGCGTTCGAAGATCATGCCGGCGTTGCCTGCCTGTCGCGTGCCGGCGTTCTCGCCGCCAGTGCCGCGAACACCGCCGCGGTGACGACGTTCTCGACCGCGTCGGGCTCGGCGGCTGCGTCGACGACGATGCAGCGCTCCGGCTCGGCCTTGGCGATCGCCAGAAACGCCTCGCGGCGGGCCTGATGGATCGCCAGCGTCTCCTTTTCGAAGCGGTCGGCGACTGCCTCGGTGCCGCGCCGCAGCGTTGCGCGCCTCAGGCCTTCCGCCGGATCGATGTCGAAGATCAGCGTCATGTCCGGCATCATGCCGTTGATGGCGACCTGCTCCAGCGCATCCATGAACGCCGAATCGATGCCGCCGGTGACGCCCTGGTAGACGCGCGAGGAATCGAGGAAGCGGTCGCAAAGCACGATGGAACCACGCTCGACCGCCGGCCGGATGAGCTGCTCGACATGATCGGATCGCGCGGCGGCGAAAAGCAGCGCTTCCATCTTCGGTCCGAACGGTTCGGCCGCGCCCGAAAGCAGCACATGCCTGACGGCTTCGGCGCCCGGCGAGCCGCCGGGTTCGCGGGTAAGCAGCACATCGTATTTCTTGGCGCGCATCTTCCTGGCCAGCCGCTCGATCTGCGTCGACTTGCCTGCCCCCTCGCCGCCTTCGAAGGTGATGAAAAAACCGCGTGCCAACCGAGAGGCCTTCTTGTCCATGGCTGAATGGGATTGTAGCGCTCTAGATAGTCCGCGTTCGGCCAAACGTCCATGCCGTCAATTTTTGCCCTTGTGCAGTCGCCCCCAAAACCATGGCTGGTTTTGAGTGATATGCGTTATCGCAGCCAGCCGACCGCCAGTTCCTTGACGGCATCGAGTGCGCGCTGCGGCAGCGTGCCGACGCCGATCGATTCGGCGGCGAAAAGCGGTGTCTCCTGGCTGAGCGTATCGCCGATCCAGACGCGCAGCGCACCCACCGGCTGCCCCTCCTCCACCGGTGCAGCAACCGGGCCGTTGTAGACGATCCTGGCCGTCAGCTTGTCGCGGTTGGTGATCGGCAGGAAAATGTCGATCGGACCCTTGGCCTTCAGCGTCACCCCGGATTTCGCTCCGCCGAAAACCTGGGCTTCTCCAACCACCTCGTCCTTGGCGAAAATTTCAGTCTTCTCGAACGAGCGGACACCCCAGTCGAGCAGCTTTCGCGCTTCCTCGGCGCGCTCCTTGTCCGAGGCCAGCCCGCTCATCGCCGCGATCACGCGGGTACCATTGTGGCTGAGCGAACCGACGATGCCGAAACCGGCTGCCTCGCTCGCACCGACCGCCAGGCCGTCGGCGCCGATGTCCATCGCCAGCAGCGGATTGCGGTTCCTCTGTGAGATCTTGTTCCAGGTGAAATCCTTCTGGCTGTAATAGCGATAGAGATCCGGATAATCGCGCCACAGGTGCAGGGCGAGCTGCGCCAGCTCGCGCATGGTCGTCTGTTGGCCATCCGCCGGCAGGCCGGTCGAATTGACGAAAGTCGACGTCTTGAGGCCGATCTGGCGGGCCCGTTCGGTCATCTGCGCGGCAAAATTGTCCTCGGATCCCGACATGCCTTCGGCGATGACGATGCAGCCGTCATTGGCCGCCTGCACGGTCACGCCCTGAATCAGGTCTTCGAGCCGGATCGACGACTTGAGCTTGGCGAACATTGTCGATGTTCCCGAAGGCGCGCCACCCTTGCGCCAGGCGTTTTCGCTGACAACGAACGTATCGTCGAGCTTCAGGCGACCGGACTTGATGGCGTTGAAAACCACTTCCATGGTCATCAGCTTGGCCATCGAGGCCGGCGGTATCGGCTTGTCGGCATCCTTGGAAAACAGCACCGTCCCGGTCTCGGCGTCGATCATGAAGGCCTGTGCGGCCTTGGTCTCGAACAGCTGCGCACCGGCCGGAGCCTGGAAAAACAGCAGCAGGCCAAAAACCAGAAGCCCGGCGAGCGGGAGCAAGCGCAATTGCATGATGTTCGACCCGTTGGCCGGCACCGCCGGCAAGCCCGCAAAAAGTATCGGGCTTTTTGCACGGCGGATCAACCGCGTAGCGGAAATCCAGCCTGGCTTGTGCTCAGTTGCGCACAGCCAGCGCATCGGGAGCGCCATGCGACCAGGCAGCCTGCAGCAAATCATCCAGGTTGTGATGGCCATCGGGATAGAGATTGACCGAATACCAATCCTCGCCGTCGAGTTCCGAACGCTGGATCTCGATCTTGCCGAAGGCGGCAAGCTGAGCGGCAATACGCTTGGCTTCTCCGGCATCCTCGAACGAACCGGCAGCAACGTAGTCGGTGGACGGACCGGCCGGTGGCGGCTGCCGCTTCCACGATTGGAGCACGTCGGCCGGCGACATGCCGTCGCTACCCATTGCGGCGAAGGCATTTGAGGCGCGTTCGACCCGCTCGTCGGCATAGGACAGCGAGGCCACGGCAAACGGTGATTGCGGCGGCAGATTGATCTGCGGGCGCTCCGGCACGATCGGGCCGAAATCCGGAAGCGCCAGATCGCCATAGGCCGAGGACTGCGTCGACATGACCGGCTGGACAGCGCCGGAATCGGTCAACTGGCCCGGAAACGGCACGGCGGCGGCGCCCGCAGGCAGGCTTGGCGACGGCCCGTTCATGGCGACCATGACGCCGGTCGGCAGTCCATCCGACGGGTCTGGCGCCCTGTTGCCGGGATGGTAGGAAGCCATCAGATACTGGTCGTCATCGCCGTCGAGCGGCGCGCGGCCGACATATTCGACCTTCACCTGAGCGGTGCCGGTGTTGGCATAGTCAAGCATCTGGGCAGCGCGCTCCGAGACATCGATGATGCGGCCTTCGTGATATGGGCCGCGATCGTTGACGCGAACGATGACCGAACTGCCGGTCTTGAGATTGGTGACGCGGGCATAGCTCGGCAGCGGCATGGTCGGGTGCGCCGCCGTTAGATGGGTCATGTCGTAGACTTCGCCATTGGCGGTAAGCCGGCCATGGAAGGCGTCGCCATACCAGGAGGCCAGGCCGACCTTGGCGTAGCGCTTGTCTTCCCGGGGGTAATACCACTTGCCGCGGACCTGATAGGGTTTGCCGAGCTGATCCCTGCCGCCGCCACGTTGGATGCGCCCATTCTGGGAGATCACACGCGGGCTTGCCTTCACGCCATATTCGGATTCGGCGAAATATTCTTTGGAGCGGGTCTTCTTGTAGACCATCGCTTTCGGCTCGGGCTGCGACGCACAAGCCGCCAGCAAGGCGGCCGACATGGCGAACAACGCGACTGCAGCAGCGCGACGAAGACGCGGTTGCGTCACAGCCTGCATTTTCCTGATGTCCCCTTCAGTCTTGACCTAGACGTCGTGTCCAACCGTCGAAGAAGCCGAAACACTCACCCGACCAATACAACGACGCCTTTGAACCCCGATCCTTTGTGCGCAGGAATTGCTTATCACGGTATTAACCGATTGTGGCTGCAACCGGGCAAGATTGTGGCGTCTCCACCGTGAAAGCCTTCTGAAAAGTAACGGTTTTCGTGCTTCCACGCGAGAGATGTGATGCCCTCTGCCACAAAGAGCCTGGCTTCGCTCCTGCCGCCCATGCCTGCCGTTGACCAAGCTTTGACGGGCAGCGGACCGACCGTCGGAACAAAGAAATGCGCCGCTAGTTTCTTCCGCAGGGCACTCGAACAGAAGGACGAGCATGATGAAAATGGCTTCATTGACAATCGCGATCGCAATGTCACTTTCTGCCGGGTCTGCGATCGCCGCATGCCCGGACAAGTCGGCTTCCAACGCAGGGACGGATTCCGAACAGACCGCCGGTATTTCGAAAGATGGAACTCATGCGCCTTTAGAGACCCCAAAAGCGTCGGACAGCACGGGCAAGCCAGCCGCCAAGGATGGCGCCACGATGCCGTTGGCGGGCGCCGAAGGCGGCGGCGACAAGAATCTTGCAACCTCGCAGCAGGACATTGAGGCGCAGCAGCATGGTGATAAGGCCGCGGCGGCAAAGGCGGACGAAAGCTGCAAAGACTGAGGAACACGCAGGCCGGAGCCGATTTGCAGCTTCGGCCTTCCTCACGAGCAGCTGTTCCCTTGGCGAACTGAATTTTTTGGGGAAATGCCGCAGCTCTCCCAAGAGGTTGACCTATAGGGATTAACCCGCCCCGCCCGGTTGCAAGGATGGTTCTGGCGATAGCTGGACTGCGCCCTTGCCTGGGGCGCTGCATGGAAGCACTGCAGCGCCTCACAATCTCGGGCAACGCCCGCGGCGGGCTTCTTCTTCATGCACCATTGGACCGCGATGGTCCCGGTGCTCGATCCCGACAAGCTCAGAGTCTGCCCAGGACAGCAGGAAGCGACGCAGCGGTGGTTGACGCAGCCCTCAATGCCGCTTTACAGGAATGAGGCGTGAACCAGCCGGGAGCGCCTTCGGTGCCAATCCGGTGCCAACAGGCCAAACGGGTTGGCCCCCGCGCTACCCAAGTGGTTGAAAAATCACGATGGAGGAATGGCCGAGCGGTTTAAGGCACCGGTCTTGAAAACCGGCGTGGGTGCAAGCTCACCGTGGGTTCGAATCCCACTTCCTCCGCCAACTGGCGCCCCTGCAAGATCCGCCAAAGGCGCATAAGCGCGACGGCACCTGGTACCTCGTTCGCCGTGTTCCGAAGGAATTCGCCGAGCTCGATCGCCGCGTCCTGGTCCGCATCAGCACCGACATTCCGATCGTAAACGATCCCCGTGGCATTCGTGCCAAGGAAGTAGTGCAGCGCCTCCACGTCGAGCTCGATGCGTATTGGGGAGGGCTTCGCGACGGTCAATCTGGCGAAGCTCGCTTGCGTTTCGAGGCGGCCCAGCAGCGGGCGAAAGCCCTGAGGCTGGTCTATCAGACGAATGCCGAGCTCGCTGAAGGCGCGCGCGATGATATTGTCGACCGCATTAGACTGCTCCTCGACAGGAACGTCATTGAGGACGAGCGGGAGGTGGCGGCCGCCCTGGGTGGTGAGGAGCGGCCGGCGATCCGCCTCACGGGGCTGGTTGCAGAATTCGAGAAGATCGAGGCCCAAAGCCTCAATGCCATGTCCCCGAACCAGCTCCGAAAGTGGCGCAATCCGAAAAAGCGCGCCGTTGGCAACCTTATCGAGGTTGTGGGCGACATGAACATAGCCGCCCTCACCCGGAGCCACGCCATACAATTTCGCGAGTGGTGGCAGAAACGCATACGCGTGGAAAGTCTCGACATCGGCACCGCAAACAAGGACATTGGCCACGTGTCGAAGATGCTGACCACTGTCGACATGGCACATCAGCTGAATTTGCCGCCGGTGTTCAAGAAATTGCGGCTATCGGGACAGGTCGCGGTCCAACGAGCGGCTTTCGAAGCGGCTTTCGTCCAAGACAAGATCCTTGCCGACCGCGCGCTGGCGGAACTCAACGAGGAGGCCCGTCACCTTGTGCTGCTGATAGCGGACACCGGCATGCGTTTGTCGGAGGCGGCGAACCTTCTGCCGCACCGCATCTTGCTAGATCACGCGGTGCCACATGTGCAGGTGAGGCCCGATGGACGCGTGTTGAAGACAGACCACTCCCTGCGCGACATTCCGCTCGTGGGTTGCGCGCTCGCCGTAATGAAGCTCCACCCCAAAGGGTTTCCGCGCTATCTCGACAAGGCCGACTCGCTCTCTGCCTTGGTCAACAAGTTTCTTGACAATGCGAATCTCCTGCCGACTGATGACCACTCTCTCTACAGCCTGCGGCACACATACGAGGATCGGCTGACGGCCGTGGAGGCGCCCGAAAAGGTCGTGGCCATGCTGATGGGCCACAAATGGCATCGGCCAAAATACGGTTCTGGCCCGACGCTCGAGCAAAAGCAGTTCTGGCTGAAGAAGATCGCGTTCAAACCGCCGGCGCATCTTTGACCTCCCGCGCATCATTGCGGTGAGGACCGCCGCGTTATCATCGTGGCGCGCTTGAGCTCGACGGCGCGCTCCAGATGCTCGAACAACGGCACGTATGCGCTCTCAGGGGTACAGTCACGCTTGTATATGCGGTGCTCTCCGATTAATTGCCGTGAGCCGAGAACAAATCCGAGAGGCCGAAGGATGTATGGCGATGTCGTTAGGGAAGAACTCAATCTCCAGCCTTCGGCCCTCATCCGCTCCGAAGCTGAGTACATCCTCGACTTCCGTGATGCTGACGCCCTCTGAGCTCGACTTGCTTCGGCAACAGTCGAAAGAGACGGGCGACTTCGCGCGAAAAGCCTTCGAGGGTCTACGCCCCAAGGCAGCGAAATCGGCCTATGCGGCTGGGGTGCCGTCGACGGTGACACCGAGCAGACGCGCCTGAGTTTGGAGCGACCGGACGGACACCGCCGGCGGCTACTACACGCCTAGAGACGCAATCGTACCGCGCTGGACAGCGGCCGGCCCAATGCGGCCTACCACGAGGCGTTCCACCGCCTGCAGGCGCTGTTTCTCACCGATGCCGAGCCTCGGCTAAGATTTCTACGACGCTGGACGGGATCGAAGCGGCCCGTGCTTTTGCCAGCTCTGGAGAGCCACCATTTTTACGTTTACCTGCTTACGTCTCCGTACCAGACCAGTGGGGGCTGCTGTCAGCTCCCCGATGCTCATGCCATTGCAGAGAGCCGCCTAAATGAAAAACAGCTGTCATTGGCTCGAACTGTCCTTATCGAAGATCGTTTTGTCATCTACGATCCAAAGACTGAAGAATATTTCATTATCGACTGGTTCAAAGATAACCCGCCGTGAAAAACATCGGCTTGGCGTGATAATGCAAATCGACAAGATTGTAAGCAAGCGAGTTCGTGGAGCGGCGCTATCCGAGCTTGAGCGGCTTTGCCCAGTAAAGCTAAAAGATGAATCAGAGGTACTCCCATTCAAATCGGGTATTCATAATACCGCAATCGTCCGAAATGCTGGGTCTTTGAAACGCTCTCAGTGAGCCATCCTATCGAGACCCTGTCGCTGCCCTACCCTATCGATACCTTATCCATACCCCATCGATACCCTATCGATACCCTATCGACACAGAGACAGAGATAGAGACCATACAAGACGGAAATCCAACGAAACAAAAAATCTTACCTAAACCATTTTGAAAAATGTTTGCCGCGAGCGGCGAAGCTACCCTGTTCCGCGTTGGAGCGAAGGATCGAACATGGAGGACAGAACCAGTTGGCCCAAGACTACACCGAGACATGCGAAGCTAAAACTAGGAGGGGGACGGAATGCAGAAACGCAGCTGTGCCTGGAAAGCTCAGATGTCGGTTTCATGGTGGGCTGAGTACAGGCCCCACATCCCAAGGAGGAAAGGATAGGATAGCCGAAGCGCAGCGGTATCGTTGGGAGAGGTGGAGAGCTGCGGCTGATTCCTAGCAAATTGGCTTGGCAATCGTCGGCGCTCAACGAATGACTTGACTCCTCAACGGACATATTCGGACGGGTTTGAATGGGTCAACAATCCGCTTGAATGAATCAAGATGCAAACGGTGCCACTCCATGGGGTGTTACGATTATGTTGACTTTTGTTGACCTGAAAATCGTTTCGGTGAACGGGTTTCCAGGCACATGCTGAAGCGCACGTAGTGGCCAGGGGGCATTGAGGCGCGTGAGGCTTGCCCGGCGCAGCCAGGGCAAACCAGGCTCACGGACGTTTTGCACGGCAGACCAGGTCTCAATCATCTGCTGCTTTCGCGCGCTATGCCTTTGAATTGACCAACGATGGGGTTGGGGGTCAAAGCGAGATTGATCCCAAGCGCGGCCTTAGGGCCTCATAGAACTATCACCCTCATCTTTGTTGGGGTTTTGGCCAACTAAGCGAAGATCGGGCTAGGCCGAAGACGGCCGATCGAGGTCGACTCGCGCGACGGCGTAGGCGTCAAGCGAGATGAATTGGTCATCCAGCGGTCTTGCGGAAATTTCCATGAAGTTGGGATCGGTTGCCGCCTGCTCGAACTGCTCGGCGCCGAGAAGAGCAATACGGGCGCTGCTCGGCGCATCCGAAAGCCGCACAGATTGCGTCTTGGCGGTGAGGTTAGCGACCCACAGGGTCACGCCCCGATCGTTTTCAGCTGCGATCGTCACAACGCCGTCAGCGCCGAAAGTTCCTACGGACAGCAAGGTGGCTCCGCCGAGCTTTGAGAGACCAGCCAAGACATGGAAAGCGGGATAGACCGTTCGGGAATCCTGCTGGTCAAACCATGGCTGCACGAAGTCAGCCTTCCTATGGATTTGGCCAAATGGACCGGTGAAGTCACCGAAGACGACGGCCTCGATGCCCTCGCGAGCGCATGCGGCGAAATAGCCGACGATCCAGGCCGCATTGAACAGCCCGCGCTGACGAGGATCGATGCGCGATAGGCAGACGCGACCATTCGCTTCGTTCTGCGCCGTGGAGGCACCGTAAGGGTTCTCGCGGCAGCCGAGCTGACTGGGACCCACACGCAGCGGCAACCCGCCCATGAAGGAACGGGCAGAGCGGATCAGGTGGGGAATGGCCTCAAGCGTCTCCATCACTGACACATCGTCGGCAGCGTGCACGCTTGGACAGGTGGTAAAGGTCGCGTAGTCGAGCGCCTCGCTTGGCGGGCGCTTGCGATTGAGCTCGGTGAAGTACGCGGCCATGCCGCCGCCGACCGGTACACCCGGGAAAGCCCGGCGCGCTGCCGAGTAGCTTTCCTGGAAGCTCGGCATGGCCGGCCATGCTGCTCCCGGCTGTACCGATTTCATGTCCTGCGCCGGAAAGACGCAGATAGCTTCTAGATTGAGGCCGAGGCGACGGACAGCATCCGCGACCGGCTTCAACTCGCCGAAGGGATCCAGCGTTCCCCTGGTTATGATCTCCAGCACGACGCTTGCACCAATCAACCGGGTCAGCGCTGCGTACCGTTCAAGTTCATCGTGGCCGTGCCCGAGACGGAGATCGACCTGGCAGGCTATCCACTGCGGAGCCAATTGCCGAATTAGATCGGAGTTTCCAAGGGCGTGCCTGGCCTCGTCGGCGGCGACGCCGACGCCAATGCGAGGCACTCGGCCGGCCGGTCCGCCAATCGTCACTTTGATCGGCGGGTCAGGATTTTCAGACATCGGCGCAAGAAGCGTCCCCGACATATGCAGCCGGACGGCCTGGGTGAATTTCTGGCCCTTGGGCAGTCTGTAGGGCCACGGGCGACGCAAGGGACGAACATAGGTTTTATAGGATGCGTCAGACCAATTGCGTTGATCCTCCATCTCAAAGGCATCACCATCCATGGTGCAGGTGGCCCAGATCCCAGGCGCGATCTCATGTGACAACGCGCGCACGTCGGTGAACGGACATTCCGGATCAATAAAGTCCGGAAAATGCGAAAGCCTTTCGAGACCATCTTGATGCAGGACCCGCACCGGCTTGCCGGCCAAATCTGCTATGGGATGCAGCACGACGAAGCCGGTCCGGTTGGTCAAAAGGTCGGTCTCAGGCTCTGCTTCTGTCACAAACGACAGCGCACCATCGCTACTGCCCGAGACGCGTGCCCGGTAAACCAGGCGGCCGGATGTTGCGGCACATGTTGCACGGTATTCAATGGCGAACGCATCCGGCCTCTCGTCGATCCGCAGATCATCGAGAACGGGGGTACATGTTCCCCAGTTTTCGTCCCGTACAAGAAACGAGATTCCGCGCAAGATCTCGATCGTCCCGATGCGGATGTAGCGCAACGCCCCATTGTCGAACGCGACCGACAAGGATCCGGCGCGCAGTGTGCGCAGCGGTGCCTCGTGCTGTTCGGTGCCACATAAGCGGACTGCCAGGGAAGCTGTCGAGGTCAAATTGCCCGCTCCGTCGTGGCGTCGAAGATCGAGGCCCGGTTCATGTTGATGTCGATCGCAAGCTTCTCGCCCGGACGGCTGACGTCGTGCGCCTGCAGCTCAGCCATCACCGGCGCGCCAGCCAGTCGGAATGTCGCGTAGCTGCGCGAGCCGGTCGGCTGCAGCAGGTCGATCGTTGCCTCATAGCGAAACGTGCCCTGCTCCGGTGTGGCAGTGTGCGCCCGAGTGAGATGTTCTGGCCTCAACCCGAGCAGCACCTGCTGTCCGTCTGCGACGCCCTTCAGCCCCCTGCCCGGCGCTAAGGGCAGCAGCGCGTCCGCGAGCCGGATGGCGGCGGCGCTTCCGTCCAAGGCAAGGTTGCCTGGCAGGAAGCTCATCCGCGGCGAACCCAGAAACCCAGCGACGAAGGTTGAGGCCGGGTGCTCGAACAACTCGAGTGGCGCGCCCTGCTGCTCTATCAACCCGTCGCGCATCAGCACGATGCGGTCAGCCAACGTCATCGCTTCGATCTGGTCATGGGTGACGTAGATCATCGTTGTGGCAATGTCCTGGTGAAGGCGTTTGATTTCGCCGCGCATTTCGTCGCGAAGCTGTGCGTCGAGATTGGACAGTGGCTCGTCGAACAAAAAGATGAGGGGGTTGCGGACTATGGCGCGGCCGATGGCGACGCGCTGACGCTGGCCACCGGACAGCTGACGCGGAAAACGCCCCAGCAAGGGAGTGATGCCAAGCATGCGTGCCGCCTCGGCCACGCGCACCTCGACCTCTGGCTTCGGCATCTTGCGAGCCTTGAGGCCGAAGCCAATGTTCTTGGCCACGCTCATATGCGGATAGAGCGCATAATCTTGAAACACCATTGCCACGTCGCGATCGCGCGGCCGGAAATCATTGACCACTTCGCCGCCAATCTCGATCGTGCCTTGTGAGCTCTCCTCCAGTCCTGCGATGGTCCTCAGCAGAGTGCTCTTGCCGCATCCGGAGGGTCCAACCAGGACAGTGAACTCGCCGTCGGGGATGTGGAGGTCAATGCCGCGCACCGCATGGAAGGCGCCGTAGCGCTTGTGCAAGCCGGTGATTCTGACTTCGGCCATGCCTTCCCTTCCTATCCGCGAACGGCGCCGAGCGTCAGCCCGCGCACGAGATGTCGTTGAGCAAGCACTCCAAGGGCGATCGATGGCACAAGGGAGACAATGGCAAGGGCTGCGGCTTCACCATATTGTGCGCCCTGGAAGCCGATGAAGGCTCGGAAGACCGTTGGCAGCGTAAAGGCAGTTCGGCTGGTCAAAATCAGAGCGAAGAAGAACTCCGTCCAGCAGGCAATGAAGGCGAAGACAGCCGCCGCGACGATGCCTGGTGCTGCGAGCGGCACGGCAACGCGCCAGAACGCCTCCCATCTCGTGCAGCCATCGACGAGGGCCGCCTCCTCCATCGACTTCGGCATGCCGCGGAAATAGGCAAACATCATCCAAACCGACACCGGTAGCGTGAAGACCGTGTAAGCTAGGATCAGCCCGATATGGGTGTCGTACAGCCCGACGCCACGATAGATAAGGAATACCGGCAGGACGATGCCTATCGGTGGCAGGAAGCGCTGCGACAGGACCCAGAAGGACAGATGCCGGCCGCCCGTGTTGTAGCGCGCCAGACTATAAGCCATCAGCGTGCCGATCAGTGCCGAAAGCACCGTCGCCGAAAGCGAAATAATCAGGCTGTTGATAAGCCCGTCGAGACCGCGATAGGTGAACAGCGCAGCTTCGTAGTGGACAAGCGTCGGTGCGGCAGGGAACCAGACAGGCGGTACGGTGAGGTAGTCGTCGCTGGGCTTGATGGAGGTGTTGAACATCCAGTAGAGCGGCCACAGCACAAACACCAGGAAGAACCCCAGCAGCAGAATTCGGCCGATCGGCAACGACCGGCGTTTCCTGCGGCGGGCGGGCGCGACGGCGGCCATTAGACCGGTTCTACCTTCAAGAGCCGACGCACCAGCAACGTCACGATGAGCGCCGTAAAGATCAGGAACAGCCAACTTCCTGCTGTTGCTTGCGATAGATGAAACTGCGTGAAGCCGACGGTATAGAGATAATAGGAGGCCGTGTAAGTTTGTGTTCCCGGGCCACCGCCTGTCATGATGAAAATGGTATCGAACATACGGATTGCGTCGAGCAGACGGAAGGTCAGGGCCAGCAGCATCATCGGCCCGAGATGCGGGAGCGTGATCGCCCAAAAAGCCTGCCAGGCGTTGACGCCGTCAAGTTCTGCCGCCTCATAGAGATTGGGTGGGATTGCGGTCAGCCCAGCGAGCAGGATGACGAACATGAACGGCGTCCACTGCCAGACATCGGCGATGATCAGCGAGATATAGAGCCACGGGCGCTCCGTCATCCATCCTATCGTAACCTCCTGCCCCAATAGTTGCGTCAGGATATAGTTGGTCGGTCCGAAAGGCCGCTGTAAAAGCAGCGTCCAGGCCTGGCCGACGATGACCGGGCTGATGAACAGCGGCACGATCAGGATCGACATGATCACACCGCGGCCCGGAAAGCTGCGCACCATTGTCAGCGCCACCAGGAGACCGAGCACGAATTCGATAGCGACGCTGATGCCCGACAGCCATGCTGTCAGCAACAGCGACCAACGTGCTACTGGATCGAACACGACCCGCTCAAAGTTCTTCAATCCGACAAAGGCGTGGCCCGGCACCTGGAAGTCGTAGTTGATGAAAGATACCACCAGCGAGAACAGAAGCGGATAGATCGAGAGCGCCAATATCAGCAGCACCGCGGGCGCCACCAGCAGCCACTTGAAGTGACGGTCTGCCCATTGGGCAAAGGCAGACAGCCGGGGCGGTGCGCCGGCGGCCTTCAAGCGACGGATCGTGGCGGTGGGCTGCATAGGCGTATCCAAAAATCGCCGCTTAGCGGGGAGGTGTTGCGAGCCAAGCGCCCGCAACACCAATTGCTCCAGACAGCATGCCTCCCCTCAGAGGGTGACCGCCATGCCAAGTTTTTCCACCGTGTTGTCGGCAGTGGCGCCAGGCAGTTTCAAGAACTCGGTGTAGAAGCCTTTCTGCGAATCCACACCCAGTCGGTCGGTCGTCTCGTTCCACTCGGCGGCGGCCGTTTCAAGCGACGCCTTCGCATCCGCCCCAGCCCACACCGCGGTGCACATGCGGTCGATGCTCAAGAAGTAGTCCTGCGCGCCTGGCATGATCGGATCGAGCAGACCGACATTTGCCGAGTTGTTGAGGTTGGCAAGGTACTCCTTGGCACTGGGGAAGAGCGCGCCGTAGAGCTCGGACTTGAAGTGCGAGATGCGGTATGGGTCGCGTAGCGCATAGGGCAGCATGCAACGTGCCAGCGAGACGGGTGGCGAGCATACCCATTGCATGAACAGATATGCCGCCTCTGGGTTGGGCGAATCCGCGGACAGTGCCTTGTTGTAGCCGGTCGCATGTTCCGGATTTCCCGGAACGACGGCATAGCCGACCTTGCCAGCGATCTGCGACTGCGGAATGAAGTTGATTGCCGTGGCGGACTGCGAATAGTTCGCCGCCATACGGCCGCTAGGAGGCCAGGAATAGATCATCGCGACTTTGCCGGTCAGGAAAGCCGCCCACAAGGAAACGGCGTCGAGCTCGTTGTTGCCGGGGATCGAGGCCTTGTTTGCGGCGAGCATGTTTGTCAGCGTCTTGACGCCGGCATCCGACACCAAGCCGGCCTTCATGTCGTCTCCGAACAGTTTTCCGCCGTTGGCGCGGTACTGCTGCAGAAAGTCGAACTGATTGCCAGGGCTGCCCGCCTTGCGGAAATGTCCCGCGCCATAAACCTTTGGCGCCATCTGGTCGGTAATGAACTGGGCGATCTGGGCATATTCTTCCCAGGTCTTCGGCGGTCCAAGCTTGGCGTTGAACTTCGCCTGGTAAGCCTCCACCATTTTCGGATCCTCGAAGATGTCCTTGCGGTAGTAGAGAGCGAACATGTCGCCGTCGTCGAAGAACCCCCAGATCTTTCCCTTGTAGGTCGGCAGCGCCTTGTACAGGGGATGATAGTCCTCGAGGTCTGCCGGGTTCATGTATTTGGCGATGTAGTCGTCTAGAGGGGCAATGACGCCGCCATCGGCAAGCGACGGTGTCCAGGCCGGCGAGATGTCGAGAACGTCATAGGCACCCGAGCCGGCGATGTGCTCGGCGACTGCCTTGGAGTACTGGTCAGGGTTCGACAGTTCGACGACATTCGACTTCATCCCGGTAAGCTGCTCCCACATCGGCCCACTGAAATTGCGCGGATCGAGTGCCTGCAGGCCAGCCTCGTAGGTCATGTTGAGGGTGACGCCCGAATGCGCCTTGGCCGCCTCCGCCGCGCGAAAGGCGGAACCGTCCGCCGGCCCTTCCTTCGATGCTTTTAGGGCTGCGGCCTGCGCCTGGCCGAGCGGCGACGTGGCGTCCGCCAATTCCAATGTTTGCTGCGCCATCGCCCAATCCGTCATCATCCCCAGCATCGGGCCGGACACGGCCAACATGCCGGTCATCTGACCGAAGCGGGTGATGAAAGTTCGGCGGGTGGTTTCGCCGCTCATGAAGGCGTCGACCTCTGCTTCGAGACCTGCCTGAAAGTCACGTTTTTCACGATCGTTCATAGTGCTTGGTCCTCCCATTTCCATTTGCTTCACTCGTCCGCCGGCGCTGCGGTCAAGCATTTCCTCCCGTAAGGTCGCCGCAAAGGGGCCGCGGCGGCGCGCCCAAAAATCAGTGTCCTCCTAGGTTCCGAAGCGGGCGGCGAGCCCCGACAGCCTGGTCTTCCACAGCTCGCTCGAAAGAACCTCGCGATTGACCACGCCGCGCGGCTCCCGACCGCACTGCACCTCCATTACCGCTTTGACGTCGGCGGCACCGTTGCCGGCAAAGCACTGGTCGGTCCAGCAAAGTGCGTGCGGCGCCAGGATGACATTGTCGAGTTTGAGGATCGCATCGTCTGCGTCGGGAGGCTCTTGTTCCAGCACGTCGAGACCGGCGCCGGCGATGCGGCGCTCCTGCAGCGCTTGCGACAGCGCTTTCTGGTCGACGATCGGGCCGCGCGCGGTGTTGATCAGGTAAGCTGTCGGCTTCATCAGGGCGATCCGCTCAGCGTTGACGATGTGGTGGGTCTGAGGCGACAGGGGGCAACTGACCGACAGCACGTCGGCGCGGCGAAACAGATCCTCCAGCCCGACCAGCTCGACGCCCAGGTCGGCAGCGACCCTCTTGTCGGCAAACGGGTCATGGGCAATGAATTGCATGTCAAAGGGCTTCGCCAAGCGGAAGACCTCGGCACCGATGTTGCCGATGCCCAGTGACCCAAGCGAACGCCCGACGAGGCCGACCCCCATGTGATCGGAGCGCTTCTCGAAACCAACAGACCCTTTGCGGGTGAGCGCGTCCTTTGTCAGCAGTTTGCCGGTCAGTGCCAGCATGAAGGTGATGACGGATACGGCGACGGGGCGTCGCACGCCATCGGGCGTGATGACCAAGGCAATGCCGGCTGCGGTGCAGGCCTCAACGTCGACAGTGTCGTAGCCGACCCCGAAGCGGGCAACGACGGCCAGGCGCCCGCTCCTTGGGATGCTCGTGGCATCGAAGCGATGGGCGAGGAGGATCAGCGCATCGAAATCCTCAAGTTGGTCGGCGCGAAGCGGACTGTTTGACTCTAGGAACACCATCTCGACGCCTGTCGCATTGCGCAGTGGCACCAGATCGAAATCTGGGTAGGTCGGCGAGCCGTCCGGCTTGCGGAAATCACCGGAAAGCGCCACCCTGAATTTTACGCTGTCCATCGTCTCCTCCGCTCCTATTCGCACCCGGCCCGGATCTTGGAAACCGCGTCGGCGATCGCGTCGTGCAGAACCCAAACGTCGCCTGAATAACAAATAAAATCAAAACCTTGTGCGTAGAAGTCGTGTCCCTGCGCGACGTTGGGCACCAAGCGTCCAAGCGATTTGTTGTGCTTCTTGGCGGCGGCAACGATTTTGGCCATTGCAGCAGTGAAAGTGGGGTGGGCGAAGTCGCCAGGAATGCCGAGCGAGACGGACAGGTCGAAATGTCCGACCCACAGACAATCGACCCCGTCCAGTCCCGCGATGCCGTCAATGTTCCTGACGCCGTCGGCGGTCTCTATCAGGCAGATGAACGTCGAGCGCTTGTTGGCGGCTGAGAATTTATCAGTGACCGAGCCCGGACGGTAGCGGTCATGAGCGATCTGCAGCGCCACGCCGCGGACGCCGGCAGGGTGATATTTCATGGAATTGATGATGTGCTGCGCCTGCTCGACGGTACTCACCATCGGCGCGATCAGGCCTTCGGCCCCCATATCCATGGCGCGGGCAAGGAAATGGTAGTCCTGCGATGGCACACGCACCATAACCGGCAGGTCGGCCGCCTCGAAATAGCGGATCGCACTCTTCACCGTCTCCAGGCTGAAGCCCGAATGCTCCATATCGAAAAAGACGAAGTCACAGCCAGCGGACTTCAGGATGTGACCTATACCCGGCGTCGCGAACTCGGCGACGAGCGTACCAAGTTTGACCCGCCTGTGAGAAGTTAACGCCCTGAGACTTGGCTCTGACATGCACTTCCTCCCGTTCGCCCAAAAGGGCCAATCCGCCTAGTTCTCGTCAATGCGTGGCCTCAAGAACGAGGTCGCAGGTCATCACCAACTTGGTCACGACGAGCGGCGCGCTCTGCGTATTGAATTCGTCGAAGTGAGCGGTGCGGCAGTGCTCCTCGAATGCGGCCTCGCTATCGTAAATCTCATAGAGCAGGACCCGGTCCGGTTCGCCGCGCGCCTCCGTCACGTCAAAGCGGCGGCAGCCGGCCTCGCTGCGCATCGACGCGGTTGCATTGGCGTCCACAAGTTCGCGGAATCTGCCCCGGGCACCCGGCTTGAGGCGGAAATCGACCCAGACCACGAAGCCCCTCATCACTTGGCACCTGCAATTTCCAGATAGCGCCTGGACACATATTCCAGATGCCTGCGCATAGCCGCTTCGGAGGCGTCTGGATCGCGCGCGGCGACGGCATCAAAGATTTCGCGATGAGCCTCATAGGCCTTGCGGTCTTCACCTTTGGCCAAAGTCGTGCGCCGCTGTTCGAGCAGCCATTCGGCCAACGCCGCGTGGATAGCTGTGAAGATTCGATTGCGGGTGATCACCGCCAGCACGTAGTGGAAGTCCACGTCGGTGCGCTCGAAGCGCGTCAGGTCCCCGATCGACTGTCGGTTGATTTCAAGCGCCTCTTTGAGACTTTCAATATCTTCTGGGGTGGCATTGATGGCGGCGTTGCGGGCAAGACCGACTTCGAAAAACAAACGCGCGCTCTGGAAGTCATGAACCCCGCCGGGGGCCGAAATCATGTGACGCGCCGGCCCCGAGAGGGCGTCGATCACGAATTGGGGCGTTGGCCGAGTGACGCGGGCGCGCTCGCCGGATTTCACCTCGACAAGGCCCATCTTGCTCAGATGCAGCAGGGCTTCGCGGATTGAAGGGCGCCCGACCCCAAACTGCCTCATGAGTTCCCGTTCGGATGGGAGCCGGTCGGCTTCGGCCAGCTCTCCCTCGCGGATCATCCGCTCAAGGTGCGCTGCAACCTCGTCCGAAAGCTTCCGCGGCTTGATCAGAACTCCGATCATTGGCATACCTGTTATACCAATACGCTATGGCCCCAGAGCGCCTCTGTCAACGATCCTTCTACCAACAGACGCTCGTGACCAAGTGAGAACGGTCATTGTTCTTCCTGTCAAACGAGTATCTATCGGCGTTCGCCCAACTGAGACGCCGCACAAAGTTGGAACGAATCTGGCGTAAAATTGGCTGGGCGCATCGACGCCGGCATCGAGGAGGCGCTCGCCCGCTTTGGCATCGATACTCGTGGCGCAGCAGACGGCTGGGGAGCGACACTCGACAGCGTATATGACGGAGCGATTGAGGCGCTGACCTCCCTTGATGCTAGCTTTGCAAAGGCACTAGCGATCATCGCCGAGGGCTGAGCATGGCAGACATCGATGCTACACAGCGCGTCATCGAACATCTTTTGACGCATTTCGCCTGACCAAAAGCGGGCGCAAGCAGTCCGGCGGCAACGGGCTGTAACCGACTGTCAGGTCTCGGCAGGCATTTGAGATAGCTGCCGTTCTCCATACGATCCCCAGTTGGACGATAAGACCAAGCGTCCCAACAGCCAGAAGCGGACATCGTCAACGAGTTTAATTTACGCAGCCAGGATCGACCTCGCAGTTCGGGCCGATGCGACACCCATCCGGAACGCCATAGCTCAAACCCCTCAAGCGCTTCAGCGCAGCGTTGCAAAAGGTCGAGCTGCGTTGCGGACCTCGGGTCTGCCGTTCGTTCTCCTCCGTCACGGCTGGTATACGGAGAACCACACGCCTTCCGTGATCCCTGACCTCTCTGGGCAGCATGATCCCGACCGCTTCCTGCAACGGAGGGCGATCATTTCCACTAAATCCAATGCTTTATGAGGAAAGCCGGTGGTACCGTTGGCTGGGATCAGTTCGCCCATCAACCAACTGTTTTTGTCACGTTTTTCCTTCCTGCGGGGTGTTGTTTGTATCACAATATGTATCACAGCAGGCAGCACAATCTCGCCGCGGATATTCCGCCGGCGACACGGACAGATGGCAACTTGCATCGGCGTACGAGGGGGCTGCGCAATTTTTTGCAGAAGCAGGAACATAGCTGCATCGCCCAAGTTAAATACCGACGGCATTGGATCACGGCTTCATTCTCGCATTTCCAGTCTGCCAGAGTGCTCCGGGATTCTTTGATGCTCGAACGAATGGGCAGGACAATGTATCGCTGTCAGCTTTTGCTATCAGCCTTTGGTCTGGTGTTGTTGACGGGTGGCCTGTTCCCACAGGGCCAAGCCATGGCACAGGCGCCCTGCCCGGCCGACCACGATAAGCTGCTCGCTGTCCTCAAGGCCAATGTGAAAGCAAGCGGCGGACCTGCCAACGGTGGCTTTGAGACCAACGAATGGGCCGCTATCGTCGCCCGCGACGGCGCCGTATGCGCGATCGCTTTCAGCGGTCCCACCGCCGATTCGCAATGGCCAGGCAGTCGCCTCGTCGCGGCAGAGAAGGCCAACACGGCCAATGGACTCAGCCTGGCGCAGATGGCCCTATCGACGGCCAATCTCTACGCGGGGGCGCAGCCGGGCGGGCCGCTTTTCGGCTTGCAGGAGACCAATCCGGTCAACCAGGCCGCGGCCTATGCGGGCGATCCCAAAACGTTCGGAAGCGCCAGCGATCCCCTCGTCGGCAAGCCGATTGGAGGCGTCGTTGTGTTTGGCGGCGGACTTGCCCTCTATGACGGCAAGAGCATCGTCGGAGGGATCGGGGTTTCCGGAGATTCCTCATGCGCCGATCACAATGTCGCCTGGCGTGTTCGCGCGGCGCTCGGCCTCGACAAGGTTCCCGCCGGGGTCAATCCCAATCGCAAGGACGCCATCGTCTACGATCTCGATCCCGGCGGCAAAAGCGCCTCGGGCTGGGGTCATCCGCTTTGTGCCGGCACCGAGGCTGACATCGCGGCGGAGCTCGGCGCCGGCGTGGGAGGCTCGATCCACAAATGAAAGGCATGCTGCACCCGGCACCGGCGCGCGTTGACGCAGGACAAGGCGCCCGCGCATTGGCGACCTGGAATTCTTTTCGCACCTGCATACTCCCGGTGATGCTGCTGGCATGCGGCCCATTCCTGAGCGGTGCCTCGGAGCCCCCATCGGCGGCGGCTATTGCGCCGCCCGCCGCGGCCGCGCCACCCGATGACGGGCAATGGACAATGCCGGCCAAGAACTACGCGTCGACCCGCTTCAGCGACCTGACCGAGATCAACGAAGGCAACGTCAAGAACCTGCAGGTCGCCTTCACCTTCTCGACCGGCGTGAACAAGGGCCAGGAAGCAGCGCCGCTGGTTGTCGGCAGCAGCATGTACATCGTCACGCCCTTTCCCAACATCGTCTACGCACTTGACCTCTCCAGGCCAGGCGCGCCGATGAAATGGAAGTACGAGCCCAACCCCGAGCCGGCGGCACAAGGGGTGGCCTGCTGCGATGTCGTCAACCGCGGCGCGGCCTTCGCCGACGGGCGCATCTTCTTCAACACGCTGGACGGCCACACGATCGCGCTCGATGCCGATACGGGCAAGCCGATCTGGAACGCTCATATCGGCAACATCAACATCGGCGAGACAATCACCATGGCGCCGCTGGTGGTGAAGGGAAAAGTTCTGGTCGGCAATTCCGGCGGCGAAATGGGCGTCCGCGGCTGGGTGAAGGCGCTGGATGCCGGAAACGGGCATGTTGTCTGGACGGCTTATGGCACTGGACCCGACAAGGATGTGCTGATCGGCCCGGACTTCAAGCCCCACTATGACATGGACAAGGGCACAGACCTTGGCGTGACGACATGGCCGCCCGAAGCCTGGAAGATCGGCGGCGGCAATATGTGGGGCTGGATCTCCTACGATCCGGACTTGAACTTGATCTTCCACGGCACAGGCAATCCAGGACCGTGGAATCCGGATTTGCGGCCAGGCGACAACAAATGGACGTCCGGTATTTTCGCGCGTGATCCCGATACCGGAGCGGCGAAGTGGTTCTATCAGTGGAGCCCGCATGACCTCCATGACTATGACGGCATCAACGAGCAGATCCTTCTGGACATGACCTGGCAAGGCAAGCCGCGCAAGGTCCTAGTCCGACCGGAACGCAACGGCTACCTCTATATCCTCGATCGAACCACTGGCGAGGTGCTGTCGGCCACAGCCTATGGCCCGGTCAATTCCAGCAAGGGCGTCGACCTGAAGACCGGCCGGCTGATTGCAAACCCCGACAAGAGAACCGGCACCGGCAAGGTGGTGCGAGACATTTGCCCGACAGCGTCCGGCCTCAAGGACTGGCAGCCATCGGCCTTTTCGCCGAAGACCGGCCTGCTCTACATCCCCCACAACAATCTCTGCATGGATGAAGAAGGCGTCGAGGTAAACTACATCGCAGGCACGCCCTATGTCGGCATGAACGTACGCATGATCCCCGGGCCGGGCGGCAATCGTGGTGCCTTCACCGCCTGGGATGTTGCCGCCGCCAAGCCGGCCTGGGTCCTGAAGGAGAACTTTCCGGTGTGGAGCGGCACCGTCGTCACTGCCGGCGATGTCGTCTTTTACGGCACCATGGAAGGCTGGTTCAAGGCGGTCAGCGCCAGGACTGGCGACCTCCTTTGGCAATTCAAGACATCGTCCGGCATCATCGGCCAGCCGATAACCTATCGCGGCCCCGATGGGCACCAATATGTCGCAACTCTGTCAGGCGTCGGTGGCTGGGCCGGTGCCATCGTTTCCGGCGACCTCGACCCACGCGATGCCACCGCGGCACTTGGCTTCGTCAACGCGATGAAGGATCTAAAGAACGCTACCACGGCGGGAGGCACGCTTTATGTGTTCCGGCTGCCTTGATGGATTGGACTTGACCGTACGTCCGGCGCGAAAGGCGTTCCAACGGGTGGCCATCGGCATGGCCGGGCTCGCCTTGTTGCTCTTGCCGGCTATTGCCAATCCACGTGAGTTGAGAGTGTGCGCCGACCCGAACAACATGCCGTTTTCCAACGCGGCCGGTCAAGGCTTCGAGAACAGGATCACGGAAATTATCGCCACTGATCTCGGCGCCAAGCTGACGTATACTTGGTGGGCGCAGCGCCGTGGCTTCATCCGTAACACGCTGAAGGCAGGCCTTTGCGATCTCGTGCCCGGCACGCCTGCCAATCTCGAAATGCTGCGCACGACCACGCCTTACTACCGTTCGTCCTATGTCTTCGTGACCCGCCAGGACGGCCCGGACGTGACCTCCTTCAACGACCTGCGGTTGCAAGAATTGCGTATCGGTGTTCAGCTCATCGGCGACGATGGCGCCAACTCGCCGCCTGTCCAGGCGCTTGGCCGCCGCGGCATCGTCGGGCACCTCATCGGCTACCCCGTCTATGGCGACTACTCCGCTCCCAACCCTCCGGCGCGCATCGTCGAAGCTGTCGCGAACGGCGAGATCGATCTTGCCGTGGTCTGGGGTCCGCTCGCCGGCTATTTCGCCCAGAGGCAAAAGGTGTCGCTCCGGATCACGCCGGTCACGCCTCGCATCGACGGACCGCAACTGCCGCTAATGTACGACATCTCAATGGGTGTTCGGCGCGAGGACGATGCGCTGCGTGGCGATGTGAATAGCGCGCTTGCCAGACACAAGGCCGAGATCGACGCGGTTCTGGCACAATACGGCGTACCGCGTCTGGACATGGCCGGGAGTCCGGCGCGATGAGGCACGCTCTGGCGTTGTTACTGCCCTTGACGCTGACCCTGGTCGCCTGCCAGCGCGAGGAGCGCGACACGCAACCGCAATCGGCGCTCGGCTCAGGTGAGCAGCCGACGCCTGTGACCACGTTGGAGCCGGGCGGACAGCGCCCCTCCCCCACCGACAACAAGGCGGCGAGCTTCGAGGCCAACGCCTTCCACATGAGCGAGGGCAAACGCCTGTTCAACTGGTTCAACTGCTCGGGCTGCCATGCCAATGGCGGTGGCGGCATGGGCCCGGCGCTGATGGACGAGAAGTGGCTCTACGGCAGCTCGATCGAAAGCATCCACGCCACGATCCGCGACGGCAGGCCGAACGGGATGCCGAGCTTCGGCCAGAAGATACCCGACGACCAGATATGGGAGCTGGCGGCATATGTGCGTGCACTGGGCGGCAACGCGCCCTCCTCCGCCGCGCCGCAACGCAATGACGGCATGATGGTGCATCCCTCGGAAAACCGCCTGCCGGATGCCGCGACACTGGGCAAATCACCGTGAAACGCCCGGCTTCGATGACCTTCGCCCTCTGTGTCCTGCTTCTTCTGCAGGGATGCGCAGGCTGGCAGTCGGCGCTGGATCCGAAAGGCCCCGCAGCCGGCGAGTTGGCTTGGCTGATCTGGTTCTTCACCGCGCTTTGCGCGGTTGTGTGGGTGCTGGTGATGATCGCGCTCGCAGCACCGCTGGTTATGCGATCGCGTCCCGGCGATGAACCCCTCTTACTCGACGAAGCGGCCGAACGCCGCAAGATGCGCGTGGTCGCGTCCGCCGTCGGACTGACCGCCATCATCCTGATCGGACTGACGCTGCTAAGCTTTTTCGCCAACAGGACGCTGGCTGCGATCGGCTCGGAGGCTGTGCTGACAATCAGGGTGACCGGGCACCAGTGGTGGTGGGAGTTGCGCTACGAGGATGCTACGCCGAGCCGCATCCTCACGACGGCAAAAGAGATCCATATCCCTGCCGGCGAGCCGGTGCGGCTGCTATTGACCTCGACCGATGTGATCCATTCCTTCTGGATCCCAAGCTTGGCCGGCAAGCTCGATCTTATCCCCGGCCACATGAACGTGCTGGATATCAAGGCGGACAAGCCGGGCGTCTACCGCGGTCAATGCGCTGAATTCTGCGGTGCGCAGCACGCCAATATGGGCACCTTCATCATCGCCGAGCCGCGCCCGAAATTCGATGCCTGGCTGAACGACCAGTTGCAGCCGGCCGGCGCGCCGGCGAGCGGCGAAGCCAAGGCCGGCGCGGACCTGTTCCTCAAACGCCCCTGCGTGATGTGCCACAGGATCGGGGGAACGCCGGCCGGCGGAACGGTGGCTCCCGACCTCACCCACATCGCCAGCCGGAAAACATTGGCGGCCGGAACGCTGACGATGAGCCGCGGCAATCTCGCCGCCTGGATAGCCGACCCGCAAGGCATCAAGCCGGGTTCCCACATGCCAGTGGCAGATCTCAACGGCGACGAGCTCAACGCAATCGTCGCTTATCTCGAGGGGCTGAAATGAGCAGCGCCGATGTCACAGGCGACCGCCACATCCCGGAACCAGACCCCGCCAAGGGCGACCTTGCTCCCGAACGTGACGGCCCCCGCGATACGGGCATGGATGATGCCAGCCTGCATCGCTGGCTCGAGCGCACCTGGCGGACGCCGTCCGGCATCGTCGGAGCGCTCTCGAGCGTCGATCACAAGGTAATCGCACGACGCTATTTGATCACCGCTTTCGTCTTCCTTGGTCTTGGCGGTCTCAACGCTGTCGCCATGCGTATCCAGCTTTCGGGACCGCAACGCGGCCTGATCGGGCCCGACCTCTACAACCAGCTGTTCACCATGCATGGCGTTACGATGATGTTTCTGTTCGCCGTGCCCATCGTGCAGGCGACCGGGATCTACCTGGTGCCGCTGATGGTGGGCACCCGCAACATCGCGTTTCCGCGCCTGAACGCGTTCAGCTATTGGATCTACGTCTCGGGCGGCGCTTTCGCCTGGGTGTCCTTTGCCCTCAACATGGCTCCTGATGTGGGCTGGTTCGCTTACGTGCCGCTGTCCGGCCCCGAATTCGCACCGGGCAAGCGCGCCGATGTCTGGGCGCAGATGATCACCTATACCGAAGTGTCGTCATTGGCCGTCGCGGTTGCGACCATCGTCACCGTGTTCAAGCAGCGAGCCCCCGGCATGTCGCTGGACAAGATCCCACTCTATGTCTGGGCGATGCTGGTCACTTCCTTCGTCGTCGTCTTCGCGATGCCGGCGGTGATGATCACCTCGACTTTCCTGATCCTTGACCGCCTGGTCGGCACGCACATCTTCAACCCGGCGGAAGGTGGGGATGCTCTGCTGTTCCAACATCTCTTCTGGTTCTTCGGCCATCCGGAAGTTTACATCATCTTCTTGCCGGCGACGGGCATGGTCTCTTCGATCATCCCCGCTTTCGCCAGGCGACCGACATTCGGCCATCTCGGGCTTGTCCTGTCACTCTTCGCTGTCGGCCTCCTGTCGTTCGGGCTCTGGGTCCATCACATGTTCGCCACCGGATTGCCGAAGCTCGGCGCAAGCTTCTTCACCGCGTCCAGCATGATGATCGCCATTCCGAACGGCGTGCAGATCTTCTGCTGGCTGGCAACATTATGGGATGGCAGACCGGTGATCCGGACCCCGCTGCTGTTTGTCTTCGGCTTCTTCTTCATCTTCGTCATCGGCGGGCTAACCGGCGTCATGCTCGCCTCGGTGCCACTGGATCTTCAGGTGCACGACACCTATTTCGTCGTCGCGCACTTCCATTACGTGCTGATCGGCGGCTCGGTGTTCCCGCTGCTTGGCGCGGCTTATTTCTGGTTCCCGAAGATCACCGGCCGCATGATGAGCGAACGCCTTGGGCGGTGCCATTTCTGGCTGGCCTTCATCGGGTTCAATGCGGCCTTTTTCCCGATGCATCTCGTCGGCCTATGGGGCATGCCACGACGGGTCTACACCTATCCGGCCGAGCTTGGCTGGGGCAACATCAACCTTTTCATCTCGGCAGGGGCGCTGCTCTTCTTCCTGAGCTTTGTCCTGTTCACTTTCAATCTTGTGCATGGCGCGTTGAAAGGCACCTCGGCCGGCAACAATCCGTGGGACGCAGGAACCTTGGAGTGGGCAACATCCTCGCCGCCGCCGAGCTATAATTTCGCACGCATTCCCATCGTCACCCATATCGAGCCGCTCTGGGCCGAGCGCGAGACGCTCCCTGTAGCGACCGGGCTCCGCGTCGATGCGCGCGAGCTCCTCATCTCCACCGTGGCGGAAGCTCATCCCGACATTCGTGAGAAATCGGCCACACCGTCGATCTGGCCTCTTTTCGCGGCGCTCGCCGTCGGTGGTACGTTTCTCTATTCGATTTTTACGCCTTGGGCCATCGTCTGGGGCGCCGCGCCGATCGCCATCACGTTGATCGGTTGGTTCTGGCCGAAGGGCGATCCGGAGGACCAGGAATGAAGCATCGAGTTGCCGCCGATCTTTCAGGACTGCCGACCTTCGGGCATGGTCCGCATAGCCCGACCTGGTGGGGCACGCTGGGCTTCATGGCGCTCGAAGGCACCGGTTTCGCGCTGGCGGCGGGCGCGTATCTCTACCTTGCGCTGTCATGGCCAGCATGGCCGCTCAGCGCACCGCAGCCGAACCATTGGCCCGGGACGATCGTCACGATTTTGTTTGTCGTCAGCCTTGTGCCCAACCACATCCTGCACCGCTATGCCAAGCAATGCTCCATTGTTCCGGTGCGGATCGGCCTGTTGGTCATGTCGCTGCTCGGCATCGCTCCGCTCGTTGTGCGCTGGTTCGAATTCGCCGCCCTCAACATCTATTGGGACACTAACGCCTATGGATCGATGCTCTGGGTGCTGCTTGGCCTGCACACCACGCACCTCATAACAGATGTCGGCGACACCATCGTGCTGACAGTGCTGATGTTCACGCGCCACGGCTATAGCGGCCGGCGCTTCGGCGATGTCGGCGACAATGTCTTCTACTGGGATTTCGTGGTCCTGACCTGGATCCCGATCTACGTGCTCATCTATTGGGCGCCGAGGCTAGGCTGAGATGCGAGCGTTGCGGTTGGGAACGTCTTGGGGTGGTCTTCTGTCAGGTCCGCTGGCCTGGGCGGTCTCGACACAGCTGAATTATGCGCTGGTGCCTTGGCAATGCAACCGCCAGGTGCCGGTCGTGCTTCCCGTGGCGCTGCTGCTCGTCTTGTTGTCGCTGCTCGGCGGGGCGCTGTCGTGGCGGGCGAAGCGGCGAGGCGGTGCCGGATTCAAACCGGAGCGTACGCGCGGCACAGAGCGCTTCGTCGCCAATCTCGGGATGTTGTCGGCGTTGCTGTTTGCGCTTGTGATCCTCATGCAAGGCAGCGCGGCGCTGATCCTGGATGAGTGCCTGCGATGAACCTGGACGCGCTGTTCCCTACTTCCATCTGCTACGGCGCCGGCGCGCCCGGGGCCGGGTGGACGCTCGCGCTGCCCATCACCCTGCCACTCGCCGTGCTTGCCTTGATATATGTCGTTGGCGCGAGCCGGCTTTGGCGGCGCAGCAGCCGCGGCAGGACGTTGCGGCTGCGCCAGGCTCTGCTGTTCACGGCCGGATGGGGCGTGTTGACAGCCGCATTGGTCAGCCCGATTCATATGCTCGGCGAGCAGGTCTTTGCGGCGCATATGATCGAGCATGAACTGCTGATGGCCGTGGCGGCGCCGCTGTTGGTCTCTGCCTGCCCGGCTGCTGCCTTGATGTGGGGCCTACCCACCCGGTTCCGGCGCATTCTGGGAATTGCCGGGCACGCCAATTGGCTGAAGGCGGTCTGGGCTTTCGCAACGCGGCCGTTCATGGCGACCATTATCCACGGCATAGCCATATGGATCTGGCACATTCCGGTGTTATTCGAAGCCGCGCTCGAACGCGGCGTGCTGCACTATGCACAGCACGCGAGCTTCTTCGGAACAGGGCTGCTGTTCTGGTGGGTCCTCTTGCCGCGTCCCGGCCGCCAGCATGCCTATGGGAGCGCAGTGATGCACCTCTTTGTCACCTCGCTGCATACCGGGCTGCTCGGCGTCCTCCTGTTGCTCTCGCCACGCCTCTGGTACCCGGATAACGCCGTAGGAGCGGCACTGTGGAATTTGAGCCCCCTGGAGGACCAGCAACTTGCCGGGCTGGTGATGTGGGTTCCGGCTGGATTGATATATGGCGGCGCAGCTCTGCTGCTGGCCGCGTTGTGGATCAAGGCGAGCGGAAGGAGGGAGGCGGCGCATGCGTACGAGCTTGTCTAAACTGCTTGGCGCGGTCATCGCCGCGCTAGTGCTGCTCGTCGCGGCCGTGGCCGGAATGACTTGGTGGTCCGATCGGGCCGCGCGCGTCCGCCACGAGGCGGAGGCGGCCACGGGCGGTGACACTGCGAGGGCCTTGCCGATCATGACTGCGAATGGCTGTTCCGGCTGCCATACGATAACGGGCGTGCCGGGCGCGCAAGGGCAGGTGGGTCCTCGCCTGGATGCCAGTCTTGCTGGCCGCGTCTTTATCGGCGGCGGGCTGGCCAACAATCCAGAGAACCTGATCCGCTGGATACGATCGGCCAGGGAAATCGATCCGCACACGGCCATGCCATCGACACGGATCACGGAGCAGCAGGCGCGCGATATCGCGGCCTACCTCTACGCTCTAAAATGATCTTAGCGGTTCATCGTCTGAACAACAACGCCGGCCCTTCTGAAGAGACCGACTATCGTTGATCCAGGATCATTCAAGCTAGGTTTGACCCTGAGACGGATCGGAAATCCGTTCACGCACGGCGTGCTCGGTTTTGTCTGCTGTGGACTTCACGATCTCGCCGAGCTGATCGGCCATCGTGTCTGCTTCCATATGTTGCCGGCCAGCTTCCTGCTTGATGGTTTCATAGGCGTCGGCGGCGGCCTGCTTGGCCTCATCGAGACCCCTGTCCAGCATGGTTCCGGCAGTATCGCGAAGCTTGTCACCAAAGGCGCCTAGTTGCTCATCCTCCGTTGTGGTATGCGGCAGCATTGCACCGATAGCGGCGCCGATGGCGAGACCGACGGCCGCTACGGCCAAGGGTTGGTCTTCCAACAGATCTTGCGCGGAGCGGCTGGCTTTCGCCGCCATGTCACCAGTCATCGAGCTTGCATTGGCAGCGCTTCCCGTCAGACCCGCCGCAGCGGCCCTTGCGGTGCCCGATATGGTATCGCCGACGCTGGTAGCGCTCGATGAGAGCGAATCCGCGGCATCGGAGAGCGTGCCGCCGAAGCCGCCGCGCTCCCCTTCATCATGTCGTCCCGGCGCTGGAGGCAATGGGTAGCCAGCCGAACCGTGGGCCATGTTTGAGGTACCGCTGCCGAACATTAGCCAAGCCAGACCCGCGCCCACCATGGTGACCGGCAAAGGATTGTCTCGGACCTGCGTCCTGAGATTGCTGAGTATGGCCGAGCTCTCCCCTCCCGAGAACAGCCCGGTGAACTCATCCAGCAATTGTCCGGGCGTCATCTTGCCTCGAATAGATTCGGCGGTCTCCATCACCCGGGCGCGGGCTGCCTCTGCCTCGCGTTCAAGTTCGGCTGCGGATTTCTCTTTCATCTCACCTGTTCCTTGATCACGCTCGCATCGCGCTTGAGCTGTTCCTGGGTCCGGTCGGGGGTAAGTTCCGAAGGCGCCATGCTGGCCATCCCGGTCCGCAGCAGGATGACGCCGAGGACCGCCACGACCACACCGACCAGCAGGGAAGACCACCCCGCGCCAAGCCCTGCCCGCGTCAGTGCGATAACGAGTGCCTGCAGCAACACCAATAGCGCGGCGAGCAGGCAGATCGCGCCGCCCAGTACTTCCGCGGCACCTGCTCCGGCTTTGGTAAGCTTTTCAGAGAGCTCTGCCCGAAACAGCCTGGCTTCGGTTTGCACAAGCGTGGTGACGTTCTGGGCCAGGTCCGTCACCAGCCCGGCAAGGCTGGTATTGTCCTGTGTGCTCATCTGTCTTGCTCCGCATTCTGAGTGGCCGGATCCTCGCCGAGAAGGTCGAAATTCTGGGAACTGTCGGCGGACCAATCGGCGGCCTGGCTGGACGTGATGTCTCCCGACGCTCCCTGAGCTGCTTCAGGACCCGCCGGCGGAGAAGCCTTGATGAACCGCCCGAGAGCCAATCCGGCCAATACCGATCCGGCAAGCAAGACACCGGGATTTTGCCGGCCAAAGGACTGCACGTCCTCCAGGACCTGGCCGAACGGCTTCTGTTTCAATGACGATGAAAGCCGCTCCAAGCCACCGGCGGCATCCAATGCGAACTTCGATGCGTTCCTTTCATCGTTGTTGGCCAGATGGTCACTGGCCGCGCGCAGTGCGCCGCCCAGCGCCGCCAAACTCGATCCGATGTCGCGCTGAGCTTCCTCCGCCTTGTCGGAAATGACATCCCTGGCTTCAGATGCATAGTCGCCAGCCTTACGGGTCACCGTGTCACGCGCGTCGTGGAGCAACTCGCTGGCACGTTCTTGTTCCAGGCGAAGCCTGTCGGAAACGTCGCTTTTCGCCTTGTCAAAATCGGTGGGCTGTCCGCCCTGATCGTTCTCACGCTGCATGGGCCACCTAGTGAAGACCGAGGAAGGAGAGGACCGCGAGCACGACAACGATAAGGCCGATAAGATAGATAACACTGTTCATGTGCACGTCCTCCGTGGCTCCCAACTTCGTGGAACCTCCGATGTTCCATTAGGTGAAGCATTTATAGCTAAGCTGAAAATGGAGAGCTCGTCAGGCACACACCAACACGAATGAGCTGCGCTGTCTCTCGTACACAGCGCCAATTGGCCGATATAACCGGGTGCGGCCGAGTCAGCGAGAAGCGCCAAGGGGGAGACAGCCAGTGCCGGCAGCCTTCGGTATTGCTAAGACAGCCTATTCGGCTGCCTGCCTGTCGATCAACTGCTCGCTCTGGGCGCCTGAACTTGGCCTTGGCGGCGAAAGCATGGGCTCCTCGCCCATTGGCGCAGCGGCAACAAGGGAGAACTCGCCCCTTCCGTCTATCGACGGTCCTTCGCTCCAACGTCCCCGCGCTGGTTCGACACCTTCGACGAAGCAATTGATGAAGGCATAGGATACCTCCTGATGCTCCTTCTCCTGCGGAAAGGAGTTGGGGACCGGCAGAGACGCGTTCAATCCGCCCATGTCTTCGATCGCCGCGAGCCACTGCTGTTGATGCATGGTGTCGCGCGCAATAAGGAAGGACAGCATGTCCTTCATGCCGGGATCGTTGGTCATGTTGTACAGGCGGGTAGCCAGTACGCGGCCGCTTCCTTCCGCGGTGACGTTTGCGACCATATCCGCGGCAAGATTGCCGCTGGCATAGACATGCGAAGCATTGAAGGGAACGCCGTTGGCGTTTTCAGGCAGTGCGGCCAGGCCGGTCGACAAGATATGGCGGAAGTTCATCCCGTTGAGGACCGAGCCGCCGACCGTGTCCGACGAGATGTCCTCCTGCAGCGAAAGTGGTGCACCCTCTAGATTGAGGGCGACCGCAGTCGCCAGCATTTCGATATGGCCGAGTTCCTCGGTCGCCGTGTTCAACAACAGGTCGCGGTATTTGGCCGGTCCGCGGCATCCCCATGCCTGGAAGAAATACTGCAAGGCGACGCGGATCTCGCCTTCTACTCCACCTATGGCCTGCTGCAACGCGCGGGCAAAGACTGGATTCGGCGTTTCCACACGAACCGGGTACTGCAATTTCTTGTCGGTGTAATACATGGCTGACTCCTGGTTTGAAGTCAGCCGAACCTCAGCTCGGACGCATTGTTCCGTAGGAGGAACGTTTAATTCCGGCAGGCTTCCCGACGGAACGTCTCGAGCTACGGAAGCTCATTGCGCAATGCGAGCCGTCCAGTCGGTCTACGCCGTGGGTGCCCATTGGCACCGGGGATCATGCGACCTTGGAAAACAGGGCGACGTCGCATCTGGCCAGGCCGTAGCGCCACCGATGATCGGTCGTGGCGACCCGGCTTTGGTAAAACAACGATAGTTGGCTGCCTTCGATCATCACCGTCGAGTGGCCGTTCTCTCCCGGCTGGCCTGGCTCCAGCACCGGGCCGATCGATACGTAAGGTCCAGCAACGTCATCAGCGATAGCGAAGAACACGCGTTGCCGGTTCCCCCGAAGTCCATTCGGCAGAAAACAAGTGGCATTGAGAAGCACCCGACCGTCCGGCAACTCGACCAGCTGTGCGCCTTCTATGCCCCATTCATAGTCGGGATCCTCTCTCGTATTATGGTGAGGGACATCATTATGGTCGAGGATCTTGCCGATCCGCTTCCAGGGACCGAACCACGAGTCGGATTGGCTCCGTGCGAGGTAGATGTCGGGTTGCGGCACCCTGGTGAATTTTGGCATCGCGGAATAGACGAGGTAGCGCTTGCCGCCAATAACTGCGGGATGCGGATCGTAAATGCCGTCCTCCTCGGTGTCCGGGATGGCAAGGATCGCCGGGCTGAGAACCACCCACTGGAATCCGTCATTGGAAACCGCGTGCTCGCACCGGCCGCCAGACTTCATGAACTCGGTCTGGATGAACATATGAAAGACGCCGCTTTCGTGGATGACGCCGGGAGCCGCAACACCACTCCCGTTGATAGGAAGTTCGATCGGCGGATGCTCGGTCCACGGTCCATAGAGATCGGGCGCCGTGGCATGAAGGATCCTCCACGTCTCGGTGGTCACCGTGCCACTTGAGCCGAAGACGTGCCACAGACTGCCATCGAAGACAGGGCACGGGTCTTTGAGATCATCGACGCTTTGCGGATGAAACAGCGGAAAAACATTGGTCGCAAAGTCGATCTTCATATCAGCCCCGGAATCTTGCCCTGCCAAAACCGAATCGCCAGTCGTGCAGGCGAATCAACGTGATGTTCTGCACATTTTATAGCCGACAAGTTCAACGCAAATACGGCAATGCCGTTCTCCACCAGCATTCCCCAGTCGCCCCGCGCCTCAAAGCCCGCCGACACACGATAGCCGTTCTCGACTCAGCGAGCGGATCTCGTTTTCGTCTATCGAGCGGCGACTGAAGGCGCTCCATTTCACCTTGGAACAACTCACCTCGTTGAAAGTTAGGAGACGGGAACGAAGTTTAGTTCTCTCCCGTCCGCGACTAACAAATGTTAGTCGGAACATAAACGACAGACTAAAGGAAGGAAATCTTCAATGGAAGCAGCCTTGGGTGGGGCAGTCGCCAGTAACCGCGCTGGCAGGGAAAATCTACTGGTTTGCTTCTCCCATTTGCGGTGGAATTTCGTTCATCAACGCCCGCAACATATCCTCAGTCTCGCCTCCATGCAGCAGAGAGTGGTCTACTTCGAAGAGCCTGTTTTCGAAGACCTGCCACAGCCGCTGATGCGGACGAGCGAGGCAGCGCCAAGCATTCTAATTGTGACGCCAGTGCTTCCGCTCGGCATGTCGGCCGCGAAAGCAGATGCCGTCCAGCGGAGATTTGTCCAGCAGATCATAGCTTCAATGCCGCACAGCCGGTTGATCGCTTGGTACTACACGCCGATGGCTCTGCGCTTCACCGAGCACCTCGACCCAGACATATGCATCTATGACTGCATGGACGAACTCTCCGCATTCAAGAATGCGCCGCCCGAGCTGGGGCAGATGGAAAAGGCCCTGCTGCGCCGCGCCGATCTCGTTTTCACCGGAGGCCTAAGCCTGTTCGAGACCAAGCGTCACCTGCATCACGCGATCTTCCCTTTTCCTAGCAGCATCGATGTGAAGCACTTTCACACTGCGAGACGCCCAGGAAAGGAGCCAACCGACCAGGCCGGCATTCCTCATCCGAGGGTCGGATATTTCGGAGTTATCGACGAGCGGCTGGACGTCGAGCTCGTAGCGCAGGCGGCGGAGACTATGTCGGACGTGCATTTCGTGATGCTTGGCCCGGTCGTCAAGATCGACCCCGCAACCCTGCCCAGAGCCGAAAACCTGCATTGGTTGGGCGCGAAGGCCTACTGCGACCTGCCCCACTATATGCGCCATTGGGATGCCGGTTGGATGCCGTTTGCACTCAACGAAGCGACCCGCTTCATCAGTCCGACCAAGACGCCAGAGTTCCTAGCGGCCGGTCTCCCGGTGATCTCGACGGCAATCGTTGACGTTGTGCGCAGCTACGGCGCTGCTGGACTGGTGGAAATCGCCGACAGTGACGATCTGGAAATCAAGCTGCGCTCCATTCTATTGCGACCTCGTGAGACGTTCCTGCCGCAAGTCGACGCCTATCTTGCGGACATGTCTTGGCAAAAGACATGGAGTGGCATGACCGCTCACATCGAGCGTGCCTATCGAGGTAAGAAGGTCATCCCTCTCCGCAGGAGTGCATAGCCATGTTCGATTGGCTGATCGTCGGCGCGGGATTTGCCGGCAGCGTGCTTGCTGAAAGGATAGCCTCCCAGCGCCACGAAAGTGTTCTCCTGGTCGACCGCCGCAGCCATGTCGGCGGCAACGCCTATGATTGCTATAATGAGGCCGGCATCCTCATCCATCGTTATGGGCCACATATTTTTCACACCAACAGCCAGTCGATCGTGGACTACCTCTCGCAGTTCACGGAATGGCGCACATACGAGCATAGGGTGCTGGCGGCCGTGGATGAGAAACTGCTTCCCATCCCGATCAATCTCGACACGGTAAATCGCCTTTACGGCCTCGACCTGAATTCCACACAGTTGGAGGAGTTCTTCGCGTCGCGGCGCGAAACCGTAGAGGACGTACGAACGGCCGAGGACGTCGTCGTCAGCACGGTGGGACGCGAACTCTATGAGAAATTCTTCCGTGGCTACACCAGGAAGCAATGGGGCGTCGATCCTAGCCAACTGAGCAAATCAGTGACGGCACGAGTGCCGACCAGAACCAACCGCGATGACCGCTATTTTAGCGACAGCTTCCAGAAGATGCCGGCCGGCGGGTACACGAGAATGTTCGAACGCATGCTCGACCATCCGAACATCAAGGTCATGTTGCAGACCGACTTCCGCGAAATTCGTGACGAGATACCATTCAACCACCTGATCTATACCGGCCCGATCGACGAATACTTCGGCTGGCAGCTCGGGCGTCTTCCTTATCGCTCGCTCCGTTTCGAGCACGTCACCCTCGACCAAGAGCAGTTTCAGCCGGTTGCCGTCGTCAACTACCCCCAGACGGAAAATTACACCCGCATCACCGAGTACAAACATCTGACCGGCCAGCAGAACGCGCGGACCAGCCTGACCTACGAATATCCCACCGATATCGGGGACCCGTACTATCCGGTGCCGCGGGCCGAAAACGAAGAGCTCTACAAGCGTTACGAAGCGCTCGGCGCAACCTGTCCCGACGTGTGGTTTGTCGGCCGCCTGGCAACCTACCGCTACTACAATATGGATCAAGTGGTCGGGCAGGCTCTGGCTACTTTCGCCCGCATCCAAAAGAGCGTCCCGGAATGGGCGAGCGCGAGGAAGGCGTCGTTGGCCGAAGGGGCGCTGTAGCTCCCCCACCTAGACGTACTTGGGAGCATCGGGCTTGGCAACGCGGCGCCAACAGCGCTCGCAACAGTCCCTTGTGCCGCTCATGTATTTAACGCGTCGGGTTCGCCGCGAACAAAGTTTGCTGGCGGGCCAATTCATCCGCGATGGGCGTGCGGACATGTCGGCTGCCGTTCGCCTGGATGACCGAAAACAATCCCACTTCCGCATGCCGCGAATTGTCCCAGCCCGGATAGGCGGTTATCGGGTATAGGCAAATACCTTCGATCGGCGCTTCGAGACCGATTGCGGCACGCACCTCGTCGCAGACATAATGGAGCCAAGCCGCCCCGCCCGATCCTTCGGAGCCGGTCTCGGCGATGAACATCGGCTTGCCGTATCGACGCGCGACCTCAATCAGCATCTCCGATAGGGCACGGTACTCGTGATGCCCCATCGGAATCGTCGGCCCGTTTAGGTACCACTGATTGTGTGGGTAGAAATTCAGGCCAACGACATCGACAACATCTTCGCTGCCCCCCAACTCTGGTTCTGCCCGGCCCAGCAGCATGTCGTAAGCTTCGAACTGTCCGAGACGGGCATTTTCGGCCCGGCGCCATTCGGTCCGCGTTCGGTCGCGAGGAGCAATGTGGATAAGCGGCTCGGCCCAGACAAATCTGCAAGCGGGATCGACCTCCCGCATTGCCCGAACGCCAGCTATTGCAGCTTTCACGAGGTGCCGCTTGAACCATCCCCGCTTCTTCGGGCCGACGCGCGGGAAATACCCGACCTCAACAGCCCAGGCGAAAAACGAAATTTCGTTGATTGGGCACAACAGAGGCGCTGTACCGGCGATTGAACGATGGACCCTCACAGCTTCCGCAGCGAACGAGGCATAGGCATCGATGAAATGCATCGACCCCTGTTCAACGTGGTCTGGAGATCCGTAGTGGAAAATGTCCCAGATGACCTGGACACCTGCCGATTGCGCTGCTTCGACCATCGGCGTCCAGCTTGACCAGTCATAGGTCCCAGGAGCGGTTTCGATGAGGTGCCAGCGCAAACCGTCGCGGATGGTACGAAGACCGAGTTCGGCGCAACCGCGGTAGTCGCCCAGGGCATGCAAATAATGCGACGTCGCGCGGATAAGATCGAGGCGAACGCCGTCCTTGCGCCGGTGCGACGAGCACTCAAAGCCAGCCATGAAAAAACTGGCGAACGCCGACGTGCCCGCAATCGAAGTCAAGCCATCGCTATCGCTTTGTGCTGCTTCGCTCATGCGGCAACCCCTTCTCATTTGCCATGCTGCACCATCGTCCAGTGTATTACTCAGGGCCAAACCCGGATGGTCGAGCCTTTGTTCCCCGATCGAGCCCACCGAGCCGGTGGAGCAGACAGGAGCCAGGGAACAAGGTGCGCCGAGGCAAGTTCGGGACCGAGCCGTCATCGATTGTCCAGCGGTTACAACGGAGGCAGGGAACAGCATGACCGTTCAGATTCGACTTTCCGACATCGACCATGCCAGGCGCGAGGATCGTGGCGACGGCGTCTGGAGCATCGCGCCGGATTTGGCCTATTTGCGGCTGACAATTGTGAATGTCGTGTTCTTCGGCGCTCCCGGCAGCGGAGATCGAAACTGGGTCCTGATCGATACGGGTTTGCCGACGTCGCGAAGCAGCATCCTGGCGGTCGCGGAAAAGCGCTTTGGAGCCGGCGCGCGGCCCGCCGCGATCATCTTGACCCATGGCCATTTCGACCATGTGGGAGCGGTTGTGGATCTGGCCGGCACATGGGATGCGCCCGTTTTCGCGCACCCGCTCGAGCGTCCCTATTTGGACGGAACCGGGTCCTATCCACCGCCTGATCCTTGGGTGGGGGGCGGCCTGATAGCGCTGCTTTCGCCACTCTTTCCTCGTGGCCCAATCGATCTCGGAGATCGCCTGCAACTCTTGCCGGCCGACGGATCGGTCCCCGGCATGCCCGGATGGCGCTGGCTGCACACGCCCGGGCATGCGCCGGGGCATGTCTCTCTCTGGCGCGAAGAAGACCGCTCGCTGATCGCTGGGGACGCCTTCATCACCACGGGTCAGGAGTCGGTCTATGAAGTCGCCGTTCAGGACTTGGAGATGCATGGTCCACCGCGCTACTTCACACCGGATTGGGATGCGGCGGAAAAATCCGTGAAACAACTGGCTGCGCTGAAGCCGCAGATGGTGATCAGCGGACACGGAGCGCCAGCTGCGGGAGTTGGCATGCGCCAAGCCCTCGACAGACTGGCTGAGCGGTTCACGGCATTCGCCGTGCCGCCGCGGATGAAGTTCGTGCGTGAGCCAGCCACTGTTTCAAATAGCGGAGCTTAGCGGAGCGCCAGGAGCTGTATTGCCGCTCCAAGTTGCTTGCAGATTGTCTCGGCGGAACAACCTCGTAGCGCCAGTTGGGGCATATGTTCCGTTGCGGACGTCAAAGCCTTGCCGAATTGGCGCCAATGGTTTTCTCAGCGACAATTTCGAACACAGCCCATGTCATAGGTTAATGCGTGGCTCCGCAGGCTCCCCTATGGGCGGCATAACTGCGGGTTCGATTGTGCGGCGGTCCAATCACCGTTCTCCGCCGCCGCTCTGTAATGTCACGGAACTTTCAGCGCGAATGCAAGTTCGATAAATAACATAAGCTAGGTAGCAAATTTGTCTCCCACCTCATCCTCGGATGTACTTATCCGCAAACTCCTGAGCATCTCGGATGTTCGACAGACCGACATCGACGTTTTGAAGAGCATCCCGATCCAGGAGAAGGATTTTTTGCCCAACTACGACCTGGTGCGTGAGGGGGACCGTCCTGTCAGTTCGTTTGTCGTTTTGGATGGCCTGCTCGGTTCCACCAAACTTACCGGCGACGGCAAACGCCAGATTACATCCTTCTTTGTGGCTGGGGATATTCCGGATCTGCACGGACTGCATCTGTCGGTCATGGATTGCAATTTTACGACCCTCACAGCAGCTAGACTGGGCTTCATACGACATGACGCTCTTCGCGCCGTTTGCGAACAGCATCCTCGAATCGCGACGGCTTTTTGGCGGTCGACCCTGATCGATGCAGCTATTTACAGGGAATGGGTCACTAATGTGGGAAGACGCGAGGCATACACGCGCATGGCGCACATATTGTGCGAATTGATTTTTCGCTTGCGCTCGGTTGGACGCATCCAGGATCACGTCGCGGATCTTCCCATTACCCAGGCAGCCCTTGGCGATGCATTGGGCTTGTCCACAGTCCACGTCAACCGAATGCTTCAGGAACTTCGACGTAGAGGCCTCATCGCCACCACAGGATCAAGAGTGCATGTTCTGGATTGGCTTGGCCTCACTCATGCAGGTGATTTCGACACGACCTACCTGCACCAAAGGAACCCTGCAGTTTAGTGGTGACGGAAGCTCTCGCATGGCACGATTTTTCTTTGATAGTGGCGATCACGATCTGGTCTTCGAGGACCAAATCGGCATCGAATGTGCCGGTTTGGAGGAGGTGCGCCGCGTGGGCTTCGAGGGCCTTATCGACCTTACGAGAGATGCACTCACTGAGGTGGACGGGCAGCAAGTGTTTGTTGAAGTGCGGAACGAAAACGGCGACAGGATTCTGAGGCTGAGCATCTCGCTGCAGATCAAGTTGATGAGGTGACGTGCGCACCGGACTTGCCGCGTCAGAAAGCTGCCGAGCGACGGCACATAAACCCGAACGCCGCGTGATCGGACAGTCGCACGAAGATGTCGCCGCATTTGCGACCTACAGGCAAGCTTCGGTTCCCCGCAGGGAAGAAATCGGCAAGGCACAGCAGAAGGCCATGGCCCGTCCGATACTTGGCCCAACCCGACTGATTTTAATCGGTGTCGCGTATTTTTTGATGAAGTTCTGGAACGCGCACTTTCGGCGCTCGTTCATGTTGTCTCAGCAGTGGGTGTCGAAGTGCAACGAAAAGCGAACGAAGCAAGCCGGGTAGCGAAAGGCCAGGAACTTGAGGTCGAACATCTGGTCGAGCTCACGGACATTGACCCCAAGCAGGCCCGAACGCTGCTTCGCAAGCACGGCGCCGATTGGCCGAAGCTCAAAGACGAGGCGGAAGCTCTGAAGAAGGAAGACTAATCGTCACCTTCCCAGCGGTTGGCGAGAAAGCTGTTCTAACTCATCCTCGTCCGTGATCCCCGCCTGGTAGTAGGCCAGAATACGTGATGCCCGGCGTTCCCTCTCGGTTGCGGTTTCGTTTTTGATTTTGCTGCGTGCGAAGACGCGACTGAGTAGGGCAAGTTCTGATGGCGTGAAGGCGTCTCTATGCATCGCATCTCAACTCCGCGCGCCGCCCGTCTCGAGAGGGGCCGAGGCGGGCTGAAGCTGTGGTTGCAACCTCTGATGCCGGCCAGCAAGAGATCGCAGAACAGGTCGTCCGGCGCGCGCTAACGCTGGACGAGAAAGAATGTTCCACGTGTTCTCGGGAGGCAAACAAAATGGCGTCCGCTCGAACCAGCAACGGCCTTTTATCGGTCTACGGCGTGATCTGCCTCAACTACATCCGGAAAGCCTCTTCCGAGATGGAAAGCCCGCCCCGGACAAAGCCGAGACGGGCCGAAGCTGCTTCGGCAGCCTCAAGGCCCAGACAATGAGGGAGGATTGTAGGCCTGCAGCCAAACCTCGTGCCGCAGTGAATGTTCCGCGGCTGTAACTGTTGGCGGGATCATCTGCTGCGATTGCAGGGCGCGGCAACTTCTTGTCGGCCGGGGTCGAGACGTTCCGACGCGCCGTCAAGCGGCCGACATCCCGATCAGCCGCGTGGTCTCATGTTCATTGAGAAGGCTGATCTGCAAATCCAGTCCGCTCGGCGCTCTCCAGCTCTCTATGGGCATGCGACGCGGCAATGGCAGCCTGTCCAAAAGCGACGGCTATCTGGTTCAACGCTTTGACAACGTCACCGATGGCGTACATGCCGTGGATGGAAGTCTGCTGATGCTCGTCGACTGTGACATAGCCGTCTTCACAACATCTTGCGCCAACGGCCTCGGCGAGTTGAGAACGAACCTTGCATCCGAGTGCCAGATAAATGGAATCGAAGCGGTATGAAGTCCCATCTTTCAAAATCGCCTCGCAGCCGTCTGCTGCCGGACAGAGCGTGTCGAGAGCGTCACCGATGACTATGCCTCTTGCCCTCGCCGCACTACGAGTGCTGAGCGAAAAGTCGGATGCGTCGCTTCCAAGCATCGTTATGAGCGGTGTAAACCGACTGAGAAAAATGGCCTCTTTCAAGGCTCTCACGTCGTGCCCGACGACCGCAATCTTCTGGTCGATCGCCTCATACCCATCGCATACTGGGCAGAGTCGAATGACACCTGCGGCAATTGCCTCGCGTAGACGCGGAATGACGGGTGTCGTGTCGGTGATCCCTGTCGCCAAAAACACCTTGCGTGTCCGGATTGCGCCAATCGAGGTCTCAGTGACGAACCCTCCATAGGCAGGGGCGAGGGAATAGACCTGCCCTCCAACCAGAGTGGCTCCATACAAGGTGGCGTGACGTCGAAGGCGATCCAGGATATCGGCTCCACTTATCCCTTCGGGAAAGCCAGGACAGTTATGGCTCGTTGGGATCAAGGCGGCACGAGGATCGCCGGCATCGATCACCAGCACGCGATGGCGAAAACGGGCAAGATATTGAGCGGCGGTCAGTCCTGCCGGCCCGCCTCCGACGATCAGGACATCTTGGGTCTCGGCGGCCGGTCGACTGACGTGGCTATCGTGCATGGTTGGGCGCATCACCGGCGAACGATTTGGTTCGTGCGATGTTCCAAGGGCGGTCTTCGGGACATCTGGCTCGATGGCAACAGCGTAGACACCAGACTTCAACCCGACCGTAAGACGCCAGGCTCCTCTGTTTCCTTGAACTCTTCCGTATCCTTGGGCGCGGCGACCAGATCCTGGAATCCGAGAGTGGCGACGAGATAGCCTGCCTCATCGTAAACCTTCGTCACCCAACTGGTCGGGTCCACGCCGTCGACAATTCCGTCGAGCATGGCCTCTTTGGCAACGCGCTTCGCCTCCCTGACAGCCTCATCTCGATCAGCCATATCGGCGAAGATTGCAGGCTGCGACATGCCTTCGATAAACTCGAAGCGAAATTTCGGCATCGGTTGCTCCAGTCGGTGTGCCAGCGGATCGGCCATTTCTGGCAGGTTTGACGGTCAACGCGGCGGTGTCGAAAAGGATGCAGCGGATGGTGTTCGCATGACCATCCAACGTCAGGCAGCGTTGCTGCGTCCCATCTCCCAATCGTCCCGCCAACGTGCGCGCACGGCAATCATCAGCTTGGCCGCTTCCGTCATTCCTGTTTGGAACAGCCTGATCAACTCTCTTGCGACGGCATAGGCCGCCGCCGTGTCAGGCAAAATGGCAAATTCCTGGCACAGCGCGTCAAATGCCGCGCGAAGGATATTCAGGTCACTGGGGTAGAGAGCTTCTGTGTTCATGCGGATGGGTCGGTTAAGCATCAGGCTCCTCCAAACGGGCGAGAGTGCGATAGTCGCTCCAAGCAGCGAAACCCGTTACACAGCCGCTGACCACGGCTTTATGCGGCACAGCCCACCAGCTGTCATTAAACTATGATGCACTCGGCCGTTGTTCATGCGTGAAGATCGCCCCACGGCCCATTCATCGCTTAACCTTCGCGCAAGGGTGTAGACGGCGAAGCCCTATACTCCAGCGACTATAACTCTTCGCGGCGCGATTGATGGGGCACAACGTGCAGCAGAATTTACCAAGCGCAACCGCAGGTGCCGAAGCGGCTGAATCCAAATCGCCTCGTCGCCGATATGAGCGTTTGCTGAACCGAACGCTTGGCGAGACTATCCAAATCGAGACCGTTCTCGATGCCGGATGGCATGTGGGAGGGCCGACGCAGGACACCTGGAAAGCGTGCGCTGCTCAACTGTACCTTTTGTTGATTCATGGCGGGGGGATATAATGCCCCGCGGAACCAGGGGCACTGCCGCGAGTTCTTTGGAATGGCAAATCATCCGGTCACGAGCGCCCTTACCTCAATCGGCACATTGACTTCCCGTCCCGCAGCGTTCCTGGTGTTGCTGGCCTATGCAATCCTTTGGATGATTTTCGAGCGACAGAGCTTGGATTGGCATGGAGCCGCTACATTGTTTACTTGGGCGATGACGCTGTTCATCCAGCGCGCGGAGCACCGCGACACTCAAGCGATCCACGCCAAGCTTGACGAGATTCTGCGGTCAGATCACGCGGCTTCAAACATCACGCGGATCGACGATGAAGAGCCCGAGGAGATCGAAAAACATCGCCATCGCCGGCAGCGGGGCGATTGACGTGCAGCCTTTCGGTTCCGTTGCGTCAGGCGCCCGCAAGAAGACCTCCGGTATTGAGCTTTGGCGAAAGGTGCTCATCTATCTGGCCATTGCCACCATCGCCAGCCTGCTCACGGTGTTGATCATAAATCTCACTCCAGAGTCGCGCGTTCTACGATCAATCGTTCCCCATCGGTTCGACGCTACGGATCCCCAATTTTCCAAGACGATGAGCAGCTATTCGCAAGGGCAGATGTTCGGCTCCAATGCGGTCCAAACTCTCATCAACGGGGACGAAATATTTCCGTCAATGCTGCAAGCAATCGGGGCGGCTCGATCCAGCGTCGACATCGAGACATATATTTATTGGTCGGGAGCCATCGGCTACGAGTTCGCAATCGCATTGGCGGCCAAGGCCAGCGAAGGCGTCGAAGTCCGCGTGAACGTCGACGGGGTTGGCAGCCTTCCCTTCGACGAGGACTTGATCCACATCATGACCACGGCCGGTGTGAGGTTCGAACGCTATCGGCCGCTACGCTGGTATACGTTGGACCGTGTAAACAACCGAACTCATCGCAAGCTGCTGATCGTCGATGGCCGGGTCGCTTTCACTGGCGGGGTCGGCATTGCCGATAATTGGCGCGGGAACGCACGCAACTCAAATGAATGGCGCGACACGCACTACCGGATCGAAGGACCCGCCGTGGCCGCATTCCAGGCGGCGTTCGCCGAAAACTGGCTGGAGACGACCGGCGAGACATTGCAGGGCGCGAAGTTCTACCCTGCAGTTGCGCCCGCTGGTGGGCTCGATGCCCAACTAATACTTTCTTCGCAGCCAAACGGCTCGGAGAACATGGAGTTGATGATGTTGGCGGCAATAGCCGCGGCCAAGGACCATCTGCGCATCGGCATGGCCTACTTCGTGCCGGACGACATAGCCCTGCAGCAGATTCTTGATGCAAGGAGGCGAGGCGTCTCGGTCGATATCATCGTTCCCAATTGGCTGACGGATGTGCCTATAGTGCGAAAGGGTTCACGTTACTTCTGGGGCGAATTGCTCAAGGCCGGTGTGCGCATCTTTGAGTTTCAACCCACAATGTACCATCCGAAGCTTTTGATCGTCGACGATGTCTGGGTGAGCTTTGGCTCGGCTAATTTGGATGAGCGTTCCTTGCGCCTCAACGATGAGGCCACTCTGAATGTCTACGGCATGGAATTCGCGCGGACGCAAATAGACGTTTTCAACGAGGACCTGAAACGATCAAGGCAGGTCAGTGTGGAAGAATGGCAAGCTCGTCCGCTAAGCGAAAAGGTCACCGACTACTTTGCGAGCAGGTTTCGCTCCCAGCTTTAATGGCGAGGTGCGGAGATGCAAAGTCCCCGCGATTGCTCGCGATTGGTATTGATAGACGCTCTTGGTCGAAGTTAAACGCCGCGCCGCTTTACGGCTTCTCTTTTTGAGAGCCTGAATGGATTTCGATGAATTTGCGGTTGCGCCGGCGACGACTCCACCAGATGCTGTGCAAGCCTTGCTTGTCTCAGCCGCGCCGTCTTCTCGGCGCGTTCGGCTCGTTCAGCGTCCAGCATCTGTTGGCTGATACGTTTGGCGCGGTCGTATCTTTCCTTGTCGTGATTGCGAGTCACGGACACCTCCTAGCCAGCAACAAAAATCCTGCGAACCTTTTGGTGACACGCGGCTTGCGTTGGCTGGGACCGGGCGTGATGGCTTGTGCGAGGCGAGCCTCCTTCAACCGCGCCGTCTTGGCGGCGCGCTCAGCACGTTCCTTGTCGACAATGAGTGCTGCAGCTGATGTGGTCTTCTCGTTGCGACCGTCATCATTGGTCCGCGGCATCTCAGCGCCTCGCCTTAATTCTTATCGCCCGCGGTGCCATTTTGTACCCGGGTCGTGCTCTAACCTGGTCTATCGTCCTCTTGGCGGAGCTTTTGCCTGCATGAGCCGGCTTCTTGCGCAGGTGGTTGTCGTTGTCCGCTCGTGGGATGGCCATCTCGGTTCTCCTATGCGGGCCCAACTTCGAAATGGCGGAAGTGTTCCCAGCCAACTCGCAAGTTGCTGGGCTATTTTCGGATGCAGCGGCGGATCCCAAGGCATGCGATCCGAGCCTGGCGTCGTTTGCCAACTCGCGTCCAGCGATTGATAACGACCCACCTTGCAGGTGCGCGAATGAGCAGCGGGACTGCTCGAGGCAGGTTCATAGCTGATTTCACGCTTGGAACACGTTGTCGGTCTTTAGGTTGTCCAAACGGCGTGATGCCGCAGGTGTCTACGATGAACTTTCCTCGCGACGCGATGGTTCAGACTTTGCTGCAGCAAGGGATCCCGCGGAAACGCATAAGCTCGGCATTGCAGGGAATTCGGCGCTAGGGTCGTTGAACCACTACCGGGTGTGTCTGCAGTCAACCTTACAGGCAGCCGCAAGTCCAGACGAGGAGCACGGTTCCAAGCGCATACGGGACAAGAAGCAAACCTATCGACACCCAGAAAGCCGGCTCTGCCAAGGCGGCCATGTCCTTGCGAAACTGCTCCATAGGGCTACCCCGACAACTTCGACAAACGAATAGAGCTAACCTGATAAAACCTATGGCCCGCTTTTGGCATCTTCGACCTCCAGCGCATCCATGACGGCTGCCACATCGCTGGCTTCTCCGTCGACGCCACCATGCACCCCAGTTCCGGCATTCTTTAGTGCTTGCTCGATCGCATCTTCAATGTTTCCAAGCTCGTCCTCACGCACCTCGCGACCATAACCGGCCGCTTCGGCATCCTGCTCGAATTGCTGGGCCAGCACGGCGAAGCTGACTTCCTCTTCGCCAGCCAGAGTGCCGACATTCTCCTGCAGCCAGTTTTCAAAAAATTCTTTGGTCGCGTTCATCTGATAACTCCTCCGCCGGGTTAAGCGCGGCGGCGATCCGAAGTTCCGCCATGCCGTCACTTTCCCAATCAGCAAGGGCTATGCTCAGGATAGGCTTGGCTGATCATCTTACGAAAAGACGCTCGTGCGCTGACATTCATGGAAGACAGCCTGAACTTTCAGGGGTTCACATGGACCGGCCGCTTCATTTGGTCTTTTGCGCATCCGGCGCAAACAGGGCCTGCCCCGCCAGCTTCGCGTGCAATGCGCGGGCCAGGTCAAGATGTTCCAGCACCGTCGGCAGCTTTTCGGAGGCGAAGCGCTGAAGCGCTGCATCCTCGCCCGAGCCTATCTCCCAAGCCAGGAGTTGCGCCGTCTTTTGGTGATCGACGATCTGCGCTCCCAGGTAAGCCAGCTCAAACGCGGTGCCGTCGAGTTTTTCGAGATCGGAACGGATTTTTTTGTGATCTGGGTCGAGCCCTTCGGGAAGTGGAATTTTGCTTTTATCTGCCACGGATTTCAGCTGCTCATTGGCCTTGTCGTGATCATCGACCATCCGATTTGCAAATTCCCGAACCCCATCGTGACTTGTCTTTCCAGCCGCGAGCCGACCTAGCTCTATCTCGGACCTGCCGCCTACCATAATCAGCTGGGCGAAAAGCCGATCCTGATAATTCGTCTGATGCGGTGCTGGAACTCCAGGCTTCTCCATACTCGTATCGGGAGCAAGGCCGGCTGGATTGCCGATTTGCGCCAGCGCACAGCAGGGCGACAATGCCAGGGCTACTGTCATTACGGCAGCACGCATGATGTCCTCCATTCAGTACCGAATTAACCTTCGGCCGCGGTTTCCCCGGTGCTCTAGAGCGTGAGCAGATAGGCCACCAATGCATCCTTTTCCGATTGGTCGAGCTTCGTTCCGAGCACCAGGTTGAAGAACTCTACGGTATCGCCCAGCGTCATTAGGCGGCCGTCATGAAGATAGGGCGGAGAATCCTTGATCCCGCGCAACGTGAAGGTCTTGATCGGTCCATCCGGTATGGCAACCTGATCGTTGAACGTCTGGCCAACTTTGTAGAATCGCTCAAGCTTCAGATCGTGCATGTTGTTGTCCATGAAGGACAGACTTGGAACATGACATTCGCCGCAGCGGCCCTTTCCCATGAACACCTGCTCGCCCTTGATCTCCAGCGCATTGGCGGCAGCCGGGTCAAGTCGTCCGAACGGATCGAGCTTCGGTGCCGGCGGAAAATCGACGATGTTCTGCATCTGCGCCATCATCGCAACCTGGTTGGGCCGATCCGGCAGATTCACGCCCTTGCGGGTGGCGCTCACGTGATCGCCGTTGAAATAGGCAGTGCGCTGTTCGAACTCCGTAAAGTCCTCCACGGAACGCAGCGAGCGTTTGGACCCGTGGATCTGCTGGTTGAACAAGCCGCGCAGACTGGTCGTGTCGAGCCGGAAGCGCTCGGCTTGCGGCCGCACGTCCGGGGTAAGGTGAAACGCCGCGTTGGTGTGGAAATTGGAATGGCAATCGAGGCACGCCACACCCGTGCTTTGCATCGCTACCTTCCTGTCCTCGGTCTGATTGAATTCCTCCTGCGGAAATGGCGTCAACAGCAGACGAAGCCCTTCCATCTGCACGGGCGTGATGATGCCGTTCATGTATTCATAGAAGTTGCGTATCGTCAGCAGATCACCTCGCGACACATCGCCAAGCTCCGGGTGCGTGGTGAGAAATATTGGAGGTGGAAATTCCGGCGTAAGATAATCCGGCAGGTCGAAATCGACATCGAAGCGACGCAGATCCCGTCCTTCATCAGCGCCGATCTCTCTTATCTGACTTTCAGGAAAGACCTGACCTCCAGTGGCCTGCTTGACGTGCGGCAACGGCAGGAAACCTTGCGGCAACAGACCACGATCACGAATTTCCTGAGGAGTTTTCGCTGCCAAGCTGCTCCAGGTTTCGCCTGCCGGCAGTTTCACTCGCGAGCCTTCTTGCACAGCTTTGCGCCCGCCCGACATCATGACGCCCCGCATCGGCCGGTCAGCCAGATCGTAACGTCTCTCAAGCAGGCCGCGTTGCCGTTGTGTCACTGCCGGTTTTTGCGCTTCGTCAGTCTCCTTGACCGCGGAAAAAGGCAAGCTTGGCAATGGACGATATGTCAAATCCGGCGGCAGCGGGTCCGAAGCAACATTGAGCGCGAATGTCGCAGCCCCAAGCAGGACTGGCAAACCAAGATTGAAGATACGCGACATATCTCCTCCCCACAGCGTTGAATTTGACCCCAACCAGTGCGCGCCAGCTTTGTTCCCGAGCTTTGGAAAAAGCCGATCAGCCGCCGACTGGACAACGCAACGCATGATCGTCCCACGCTCGGCTTCTCGGTGATCACCGGTGTCGCTGTTTTGGAGATGCGTCGATCTGCGTGCCTGAACGCGGACCACGATTGTGCTGCTCGAACTATTGCCCGCGATCTCGCCATTTTCTGGCTGATGACTGCACGCCCGCCGATCGACTGGTGCCCTGTAACCCTGCGAAGCTATTCTATCCCGACAGTTCGGATTGAATAACCTCATCGGTTGGCGACCCATCAGACGTGACTGCGCTTTTGACCTGGTCCATCCCGAACTGAGCGACCTGAACCATCATAGCCTTGGCCTTTGCGATGAGTTCGTCGTCGGGAAGACTATGCCCGGCCTGCAGGGTGACTGTAATACACTCGCCTCCCTCCCCGCGGAATTCCACGACCGGTGCCTGGTCTCGGCTGACGACAATTTCCATCATCTGCATAAGAACCTCCTCCTCGCTTCGACTGTAGCGGCCAGCCGAAACTAAACGCACGGCCGTCTAATCCTTGACATAAGCCCCAGGCTGACGACCGCCTCTGGGCGCCTTGGCGTCTTTCGAACGCTCGGCGATCGCAGGACCTGCTCCAGAGGTTTTCTCTGCGGCCGGTGAAGGTGTCGCCTGCTTTGGCGGGGTCCTGCCGCCCGATTTTTCGGGGCGGGGTGATATGCCAACTGAAGAATTGTCTGAAGAAGTCATGGCCCGTTTCCTTGGCTGCGAAATTCCATTACCAACCTGCGAAACGCCGTGACGTTCCATCGTGAATAGATCTCCCGTGACGTTCCATCGTGAAAACAAGATCTCCGCTGGTGAACCTGGGGCCACGCTGAGGCGCATCAGCAACGAGCTGTTTTTCGCAAGATAAACGGTAAATGCAGACAGTTCGGGCAAGACACAGCTTGGCCTGACACATGGCAGCGTGGCAGCAGAATACGAGCCGACACGAAACTCTAGAGATACCCATCGCCGAACGCGGTGACGGCAACAGCTTCGGTCATTCTGCAGAATGCGTTTCAGCGCCGCGGCAATGCCCATCGCCCGAGGTCCAGGAGCCTGAATCCAGCGCCGACCAGCAAAAGGCTCGCGATACAGGCCGAGGCCGCAGCTCAACCGATGAGGAACAATATCTCCCTTTGAAAGTTCTGGCCGACCCGTGAAGGAGAATGAAAAATGTCAGAATCGCGCGAATGGCTTGTCCAATGGCTTAGGGATGCTCACGCTATGGAGGAGCAGGCCGAGACCATGTTGAATGGGCAGCTGAACCGAATTGAGAACTATCCTGAGCTCAGCGACCGGATTCGCCAGCACGTTCAGGAGACCAGACAGCAGGCTGCTCGGCTGGAAACTTGTCTCGACCGCATCGGACAAGGATCTTCCACATTGAAGGATGCCGGCGGCAAGCTGACGGCAATGGCGCAGTCGCTCAGTGGGGTCTTCGCCGGTGACGAAGTGATGAAAGGATCGCTTGCAAGCTACACGTTCGAGCACATGGAAATCGCCTCCTACACAATCCTTATCGCCGCTGCCAAATCGCTAGGTGAAGCAGAGGTCGCCCAGGTCTGCGAAGAGAACCTGCGTGAGGAAGTCGCGATGGCGGACTGGCTGAAAAGCCATATTCCAGCGACAACCGAACAGTTCCTCGCGCGGACCGACTCGGAGAGTGAGAACGCCAAGCGTTGATCGGTCGGTCATTTGCCGAATAAGAGATCGCGCGTTGCGCCGAGCTCGGCGCAACGCGCATTGAGGTTGAGGCGTTACCGGTGTGAAAGGCACTTCGAAGGAAAGGCAGTTTTCGTCAGTTTCTCCGTGCCGCGATTTAGCATCCCGACATGCAGGTCGAGCCAAGGACATCTCCATCTTACTCAAGAGCCAGGCGAAGCACGTCATGTGCGGCAAGATGTTGAGGGCCGGAATTGAACATTGAAATTCCGGACGGAGCTCTCTGCTATGCGGCCGTTTCTTGAGAGCTCGCCGAACTGCCGTTTACCCCGATAGTTCCTATTGCTCGCTGTTTTGCGACACTTCCCCATCCCCAACCATCTCCGCCAGCCGGCTGAGGAAGTCCATCAAAGCAGCTTGCGGCTCGTCGATTTCGCCGACGACGACCGAAATGCCCCAACGCCCAAGAACGGCCTCCTCCACAGGGTTTCGGCTGGTCATGAGGATGAACGAGGGCGGGCGATCTTTCTCATAGCCGGACCGATGCCACGTCTGCCAGAGACGGTGCAACAGCAACCGAATATTTGGGTCGGAAAGGCTATAGCCAATGAAGAGGATCGTGCTGCCGAGTGCATCCGAGCGAAAACGCACGTCCAGCGGAGAATTGAAGGACAGGCGATCGAGGTAGTCCGTTTCGGTGAGGACGAGGGACGAATCCTCGTCGAAATCACCATGGAACTTGACGATGTGGGTAACGCCTTGGCGGGCCTGCGCTACATCGCGTGCATTGGCCACTTTCACGTAGTCCCGGCCGTATATCTCATAAGCCAGTTCTAGGTTCCGGTCATAATTAGTTGTGTAGATGACAGGGAAGTCGAGCCTCACGATGAGACGATGCAACTCGGATTTCTCGATCCGGTCCTTGGGGACGGACCAGTTTCTGTCCATCCAACTGCGAAGTGGCCCGATGCTGCCATGCTTGATCCGATAGTACTCGGCCAGGGTTTGAAAGCGATCGCGTCGCGTGGAAAATTCGTCGTCGACGCCGAGCTCCTTTGCCATTCGCTCTATCAGCTTCTCCCAGGAGGGTAGTCCAACACTGATCGACACCCCTGCCCCAACAAACAGAATTGCGCTGCGATGGCGAATTGCGTTGGCGAGCGAATCTACAGGGTCATCGTTCATCAAGTCTTTTGAGGCCACCCGCGCAGGTCGACCCTCCTCCCTCACATCTGGTCGTTGTTAGGCTGCTTGGTGATCCCCACCTGCCTGGCCAGTTCGGAAAACGGTGGCACACTCGCTTCGAACTGCTTGGTGTTAGCCAGCCGCAAAAGACGCAAAGGGAAACACACTGCGTCGCGGTTAGCCGGCGACATATCCTCGAAGAGGCGCTCATCAACCGTGAACGAGGCTTCCGCGTTTTTCAACGCCGTGTCGATATCATCGACAGAGAGAAGGCCTTTGCGGACCAAGGCGTTATTAACGGCCGCGACCGCCATGAGCAAACCTTCCAATTGCAGGTTGGCGACGTTCATGGGCCATGTCCTTCATATCATTGGAAGCCCGTCGATAGATAATCCTGCTCCGGAGGCGTTGTGCCGTGCCGGTGATGGGGTTGCCGCTTGCCAGAGCGCTTCGGCTGCGCGGCGGCGCCGGGATCGGCATCTGGTGGCGCCATGGCTTGGATCTCCGCTGGGCTGCTGGACAACTCTCCACATGCCTCGAGGTTCCGGATCGCCATGGCAAGCTTGCAAGGTAGAGGCAAGGCTTCAGCGGGAGCCACCCAGCGTGTCTGCCGGCGAGCCATGCGCGGGAAAACTCGCGGATGGAACCGGAATACCACATCCGAACTCAGGGCTGTTGAAGTACCGTTCACCGTAGCCACGCGCAGGCCGAGCCGCCTTCGGCAAAAGATGCCGGCCGCGTGCCGCTCGTAGCCAAAAGCAACCGTTGCAAGGCGTTCGGCAACTTTAAAGCTCCGACTGTGCCTCCGGGATGGGCCATATAGAAACGACCAAGCTGATGCCTGCTAAGGTCTCGGGATCTCGTTTTATCGACGACATCAGGCTGCCGCGCTCGGCAGATCAGCAGATCCGATGGATGGGAACAACCCGGCACGGTGATGGTTCGGTGGCATCAAAGGTGATAGAGAACGATGGGTAAAAAGCCCAAACAGCACACAGAAGCCACGGCGGATCGTGAAAAGGCGATCGAAGCGCTCTACTTTGCGCGCAAGTGCGGCCTCACCAAGGAAGAGGCACTCAAGATGTTCAGGGAAGCCCAAATCAGGATCCATGATGGACCCAAAAGGCGCTCCGGCAAGCGAACTTAGAAGCGTTCGTCGAGCGCTCGTCTCAGCCAGCGGCGGCGCATGATCTTCTTCACCTCCGACACGCATTTCAACAATCCCCGCATTCTGCGGCTCGACCCCCGCCCCTTCAGTTCATTGGCGGCGCATGACCAGGCACTGACTGAACTTTGGAACGAGACTGTTGCTCCAAGCGACGAGGTTTGGCACCTCGGCGACTTTGCCAAGGGATCGGCGGAGACAGTGTCTTCGCTGCTGTCCTGCCTCCATGGCACCAAGCACCTGATCATCGGCAACAACGACGGCGTGGTAACGCTCCGCGCTTCGGCTTGGGCTAGCGTGCAACACTACAAGGAGCTGACGGTCGAGGGCCGTTTCTTGGTTCTTTGCCACTACCCGTTCCGCACCTGGAACCAGATCGGCAAGAAATCGATAAACCTGCACGGCCATTCTCATGGCCGGCTGAAGCCAATGACGCGGCAACACGACGTCGGCGTGGACGCCTGGGATTTTCGCCCCGTCACTTTTGCTGCCATACAGGCCAGGCGGCGCCGCCGAGGTTAGCGCAGCAGATGGTCGAACGATCGACGTCTTTACGTGGTGATGCTAGCCGCAAACAGGAATCCAGAAATCCTGCCCCTGGGGTATTGCAGCCTTGCCTGGAACGCACCGCGAGTAAACCGGACCGAGGAGCGCCCCACCCGTCTGCACAGCCGTCACAACCTTTGGGACAGGCGCCGACCCCCGTCGTCACCCCGGCGGCGCGCCACTGGCGCCCAATCGTTCATCCACCTCGCTTGAAACGAGCTTCAATCGCCGTCCTTGGCGATCTCAGTGCCACATTCTCTCTCTAAGCCACTTAAGAAACCTGTTCCCTCCAATCGACCGGCGGACTCTAGCGGCAGCCCACTGCCCTCTGAACGTGGTTCCGACATGGCAACTGCAGACGATGTCATGCAACTCACCGTCAGACAGTTCGAAGAAGCGCTTTGCTTCCCCATAGGTGTCATCCTTCAGGCCTAACGCACGCAGTAGCGGGTCCTCGAAGGCCACTGTAATTGGCGAGCCCTCACCGCGTGCTGCGTCGCGGGCTTCCCGCTTCAGATACTCAGTGCCGGTAAGGGCTCTCAGGCGTCGCTCGGGATGTTGTGCCAGCAACTCTGCCCAGCGCTCAATACGCTGTTGCCGGGTCATGATCGGGTATGTCGAGAGGGGTTCTACTTCTGCAATTGTCTGCAATTGACTTAGAGTTTGGTGTTCCATCGTCGGCTCCTTTTGATCGAAGTCCCTTCCCCACAAAAACTATCGCGCGCCTACGCACTGACAAGAGCCGGTAAGGCGGCCACTTGCCCGACATGGATTGCGAAATGACAAAAACAGCGCATTGCTCCGCCGGCGCGCGAAACGATATCTCATCCCAAATCAGACCGAAGCCGTTCAGAACGAACAGCTCGCCACCCGCCCACAACAACAATTTAAATTAGTAACGCCTTATGGAACTTTGGGGTTGGCGTTTCATTTCATCGGCATGGAGGCCACTGTAATCCAGTGAATTGGATCTTGAGACAGGCACAAGGCCGACAAGGCGCCCCTTCCACGTAGCTTGAGCCAACCAAAAGAAAGACCTGCTTCGCGGTTCGGCGCGTCCGCCATTTCTGACAAAATCGATGTCCGCTTCCAGGCCGGCAAACACACAACCCAAACGACAGGAATGAGGGCGCTTTGCGGACATTCGAATAAGCCCAAAACTGGACCTACATCGAGCCGGCCTATCAACCTGCTGCTGGGCATATTCAACAGCCTTTCGGAGCGCGTGCAGGGCAAGATCGGCGTCCCGTGCCGAAGGGCTTAAAGAAAGACAAGGCCGAGAGGATCAAGCCAGGCTTGGTCGGCCGGGTCAAGTTTTTCTGAAGGGCGAAGAAAAACTGCGCCATGCAAAGCTGCTGGACTACCGTGAAGAATAACTAACATTGGCGAGGGTACTGCCAACGTTGAGGAACAGAACCGTGTGCCTGACGTTGTGCCGGATCGACGTCTAGGAGAAACGGCATGGTGGCGCCACGCGCGGTCTGGAAGGGCTTTCTGAGGGTCGGTTCCGTGTCATGCGGGGTGAAGATAGTGGGTGCCACAAGCGAGGCATCCAAGATCCACTTCAAGATTTTGAACCGCAAGGACGGTTTACCCGTCAAAAGCGCCTATGTCGATGAAGAGACTGGCGACGTTGTCGAAGCCGAGGATCAGATCAAAGGGTATGAGGCGGACAAGGATGATTTCATCCAAGTCGAGCCGGACGAGTTAAAGAAACTGAAGCTGACGTCACAGCATACACTTGACGTCGATTCCTTCGTTCCGGTTGCCGAGATCGACACACGTTATCTCGAGAAACCATACTACTTGATCCCGGCAGACGGCGCCTCCCTGGAGGCCTTTGCCGTCCTGCGCGATGCGATGGCCAAGAAACGCGTTGCGGCACGCTCCTGCGTCGTACTCTATCAGCGCGGGCGCGAAGTGTTGATACAGCCCCTTGGAAAAGGGATGTTGCTGACCGAGCTACGGACCCACAATGAGATGACATCGGAAGACACCGTCTTCGACGATGTGAAGAGCGCAAAATATGATTCGGATTTGCTCGAAATCGCGGGGCTTCTCATCGACAAGAAGGTGACAAAGTTCGATCCTTCGAAATTCGAGGACACCTACGAGGACGCGTTGATTGCCATGATTGACGCCAAGCGCAAGGGCAAAAAACCCCCGAAACCGGTACCGAAACCCAAGGAGAACGTGGTCGACTTGGCCTCAGTTCTTCGAAAGAGCCTCGCCAAGGAAGGGATCGGCCAAGATCGGCCAAAGGCCAATAGCCGCAAATCAGCTTAGGTGCTGGAACCGGCACTCGTTCGTTGCTCATCCATATCGCTTGCCGAGAAGCGGAGCCTTGAGCGCGTCTAGCTGATCCTGAAGGCGGCCTTTCTCCACGATCATTCCCTCAGGGCCTTCGCAAACGGCACCGTGCACTGCTCCGTTGCCTCGCTAGACAGATTCACCACTAGCATTTTCGGGAAGGGCCGCGCTCGTGTCCGCACCGTCTGACTGGCGCGTAACATGCTGTGTAACAATCGATTCTTAGATTTCTTGATTTGCTTGGATCGGAGGCAAGAATCGAATCCCACTTCCTCCGCCAGACGTCGAATTGTCCAGCCCGGAGACATGGGTAGCGGTTTGTACCTAAGACATGATGACAACCTCGTGCCCAGCGGGTTGTCAATTGGTTGCAAGGTCCTCTGTTCCAAGTCGATATATCCGAACTGCGAGGTCATCGATCACGAGCGCCCTGTTGCGTCAGGCTGACTTTGAAGTTCGGATAGATGACGTCCATTTCCTCTCGGAAGCGCTCCGCCGAACATCTCCATGGTCCTTTCAATGAGGCGATAGATAGCCAGGCTGCGCCGACTGTAGTCGCGGCCAATGGATGGAGGAAGTGATCGTTGATGACGGCCGGCCGCCCTGCATTCAGGCGGCTCGTCTTGTGGGCGGGGGTGACCCGGCTCAGCATGTTGGCGCTGGATCGCTCAACGCTTTCGTCACCCCGCCCAGTTCAGCCGGCGGTGCTCGGCACAGGCGTGTTGAGAAGTTGCTGCTCCCAGAGGTACGCGATGCCGCTGCCAGCGGCGTGCTGCTTGAGCACTTCCGTCAGCTCGCCGACGTGCTCGGTACGCGCCCAGTCGCGTTGCCACTCCGATGCCAGCGCCAGCCAGGTCATCATGTTTGCGCCGGCCGCGATCATGCGTTGGATGGCGACCTCGTGCGCTTCGACCGACGTGCCGCCCGAGGCGTCGGCGATGACCGTGGCGTCCCAGCCTTCGCCCAACGCCTGGATAACCGGCATGGCGACGCAGATCTCGGTCCACAGGCCGGCGATGATGAGCTGCCTGCGGCCGGTCGCCTTGACCGCGTTCACGACCTTCCTGTCTTCCCAGGTGTTGATGAACGTCCGGTCGATGACCTCCTGGCCGGGAAATACGTCGGTGATGTGGGGGAAGATCAGGCCGCCCCGATCGGCAACGACGCTGGTCAGGATGGTGGGAACGCCGAAGGCCTTTGCGACCTTTGCCAAGGCCGTCGAGTTGTTGACCACTGCATGCGGATCGTGGCTGTTCAGGTTCGAGAGCTGGTAGGGCTGGTGGTCGATCAGAACGAGGACCGAATCCTCGGGGCGAAGAAGTGAATCAAGGCCGTTACGAAAGGTCATAAGAACTTCCTCTCTCTGCCGCCTGGACGGCGTGGGTTTTCCGGGAGACATGCGCCAGCGGGCGACGTTGCCTGAACGCAATTTGCTGTTCCTTTTGGTGATGCGATAGTGCCATAATCAGGCAAGCTGTGTCGCGAAACGAGGAACGCCGAATTGGATATCGAGGATCTACAGACATTCGTCGTAGTGGCCGATGCCGGGGGCGTATCGGCCGCCGCGCGCCGGCTCGGCGTCTCCAAATCAATCGTCAGTCGCAGGCTCTTTCGGGTTGAGGCGGAGCTTGGCGTCCAGCTTCTTGCACGAACGACCCGCGGCGCCTCGCTTACAGAAGCGGGCATCACGTTCAGAGACCATGCGGCCCGAGCCAGCGCCGAGATTGATACGGCCAGGGAAGCGATCCTCCCCACCGGTGAGTTGCGCGGCCGCCTGAGGGTTGCCATGCCGCTTACTTTCGGCGCGACCCATTTTGCTCCCGTGCTCGCGGAAATGGCGCGTCTGCACCCGAAGCTTCACATCCATACTTCTTATAGCGATCGCTTCGTCGATCTCATCGCAGAGGGTTTCGATTGCGCGATCCGGGGCGCCTACCTTCAGGACTCCAACCTGATCGCGAAGCGCGTCGGGCCTATCCATGGAAAGCTTGTCGCGAGCCCGGATTACATCAAAGCGCACGCGTCACCCGAGACTCCGGACGAACTCGTCACCCATCAGGCCCTCATGCAGGGAACGGAAGCCTGGCAGTTCATGGATGGCGACAAGATTGTTACGGTCCAGCCGCAGGGCAGGTTCAAGGCCGACAGCGCCACGGCGCTTGCCGCGACGGCGGCGGCAGGTCTCGGCATCGCCTGGCTCCCCGATTGCATTACACATGAATATGTAGCCTCCGGCGCGCTGGTCCCGATCATGACACGCTATCCGGTACCTCCGGGAGCTGCGTATGTCGTACGCCCGCCGGGGCAGCATCCTACGCGGAAAGTGCGCGTGCTCACCGAGATGCTGATTGAGTATTTCAAACGCAACCCGGATCTTTGGGGTCTTGACGGCTAGGACACGAACGGTTCGAAGCCGTGTCAAAGAACCGCGTTCGACGGTCCCATTGCTCCGAGCCGTTGCGTTCGGCGACATTGCTTGCACGTTCCGTGCGTCAGCGCCCTTACAGAGTCTTTAGCCTTTGGAAAGGGAGATGTGTTTCTTCTCGAGGGAGCAGGCGGCGCGCCGGCAGCAGAGGCGAATCGATGGATATCTTCGGCATCAAGGCACTGTTGATCTGCGCGCTGATCTTCATTCCGTTCGAACATCTGTTTGCCGAGCGGCCGCAGAAGATCTTCCGCAAGGGCTTCGCTGTCGATCTGATCTATCTGCTGTTCAACGGCTTCATCATAAAGCTGGCCATCGTCATGATGGCGGCAGGCGCGCTCGGTGCCGCTGCGCTCCTGGTCCCGCCGGCGATAACGAAGGCCGTCAGCGGCCAGCCCGTCTGGCTGCAGGTTGCCGAAATCATCGTGATCACCGATATCGGCGTCTACTGGACACATCGGGCCTTCCACAAAATCCCCGCGCTTTGGAAGTTCCATGCCGTTCACCACGGCATTGAGGAACTCGACTGGCTCGGGGCCTTCCACAATCACCCCGTCGACGCCATCGTCACAAAGGCAATATCGCTGACGCCGATCTTTTTCCTCGGCTTCTCGGAAGCCTCGATCGCCGTCTTTTCGACCATCTACCTTGGACACACGCTGCTTGTGCATTCAAACGTGCGGATTCCGTTCGGCCCCTTGAAGTGGCTGATCGCCAGCCCGCAGTTCCATCGCTGGCACCATGCCAACCAGCGCGAAGCCTATGACAAGAACTTCGCCGGGCAGTTGCCTTTCCTCGACATGCTGTTCGGCACCTACAATCCCACCGGCGACAAGGTGCCGGACAAGTACGGCGTCGACGATCCGATCCCTTCCACCTATTTCGGTCAGATCGGCTATCCGCTCCTGCGCCGCAGGAAGCTGAACCGAGCAGTGCCGAACACCGAAGCCTGACAGCTGGCCCGACGGTGCGGTATCCACCCCGATCCGCTTTCGGGCCGTAGAACGCCGAACCACGGGAAGGCTTTTCGCGTCGAATCGGCTAAACCCTGAGGCATGAACGAGACGTCTCTCTATGCGCCGGTGAAGCGGTTCCTCGAAAGCCTCGACTTCGTCGTCAAAGGCGAGATCGGCGGCTGCGATGTTGTTGCATTGCGCGAGGGGGAGCCGCCGGTTGTCGTCATCTGCGAGTTGAAGCTGCAGTTCAATCTCGAACTGGTGCTGCAAGGTGTCGATCGCGCGGCGGCCTGCGACGAGGTGTGGCTGGCCGCGCGCATGTCGGCCCGCGGCAAGGGCCGCGAAAGCGACGCCAGATTTCGCAATCTCTGCCGCCGGCTTGGCTTCGGCCTGCTCGGTGTGACCGCGACGGACCGGGTCGAGGTGCTTCTCAGCCCGATCGCGCTGGCGCCGCGCAAGAATGCCCGCCGGCGCTCTCGTCTGGTTGACGAGCACCAGCGCCGTCGCGGCGATCCCGTTGCCGGAGGAGGATCGCGCAATCCGATCATGACGGCCTATCGTCAAAGCGCCCTCGCCTGCGCTGCCGCCATGGTGGACGGACCCAGGCGACCGCGTGATCTCAAGGCGGTGACGCCGATCGCGCCCAAGATACTGCAGCACAATGTCTATGGCTGGTTCGCGCGCGTCGACCGCGGCCTCTACGATCTTACGGATGCAGGCCGTGCCTCTTTGGTCCGTTGGCCGCAGGCATCGCACGACGACTCCCGACACGCAATTTTGAACGCACCGGCCATATGATTGAAGATGCCGGCGGCGCTCGCGGCGGTCCGCTCGGTTGATTTCTCCGACAAAATGTGTTGCTTGTCCCGCCCATGAAGAAGCTCTGCATGACCGCCTTGGCGTCAGTGACACTGAGTTTTCCAGCCAGCGCAATGGACAATGCATTGCGCGCCGGTCTGATGAAACTCGATCCCCAAACCCGTCTTGAACAGCGTTGCGACGCCGAAGTGCTCGACCGCATCACCCATGACGATCGCAAGTTCAAAGCCGATCGCGTCGTCGCCTACGCCTTCGCCACGCCCGAGATGGGTGCCGATGCAATCAAGAGCCCGGGTGCTGCGTTTCGCAGCAAGGGGCAGTGGTACCGGCTGAAATTCAAGTGCCAGACCGCGCCGGACCATATGGAAGTTTTGCAGCTCCGCTACCGGATCGGGGACGAAATTCCAGAAGCCGACTGGGCAAAGTACAATCTCTACGATTGATTTGTGATCTGCCATGGTTTGCCTGGCTGTCGCGAGTGCCGCGAAGCCGTGATCCGGCTTGACGCAACGCTGCTTCGGTGATGCAGCCACGCGTGATCCCTTGACGCCAGGGGACCACCAAGTTAGGGCCTCTGGATAATCGACGAACACTCGGCAAAATCAGCAAGGGCTTCCTGTCGATGGACATTTTTTTCAGCGCTGCCAGTCTGACCGCCCTGCTGCAGGTCATCGCCATCGACCTCGTGCTGGCCGGAGACAATGCGATCGTCATCGGCCTCGCCGCGGCCGGCTTGCCCGCCGAACAACGCAAGAAGGCGATTCTTCTCGGCGTGGTGGCGGCAACGGTGCTGCGCATCGGGTTTGCCGCAATTACCGTCAAGCTGCTGGCGATCGTCGGCCTGCTGCTCGCCGGCGGCATCCTGCTGCTGTGGGTCTGCTGGAAGATGTACCGCGAGTTGCGTACGTCGCATGCCGATGAATTGGAAGCGACCGAGGCACTGTCGAATTCGGACCTCAACAGCGACCAGGCGGTCGCTGGCAAGACCAAGCGCAAGACCCTTGGCCAGGCTGCCTTGCAGATTGTCGTCGCCGACGTGTCGATGTCGCTCGACAATGTGCTGGCGGTGGCTGGAGCGGCGCGCGATCATTTTCCGGTGCTGGTCATCGGCCTTGTGTTGTCGATCGCCCTGATGGGGCTGGCCGCGACTTTCATTGCCAAGCTGCTGCATCGCCACCGCTGGATTGCCTATGTCGGCCTTCTGATCATTTTCTATGTGGCTGTGGACATGGTCTATCGTGGCGCGGTGGAGGTCTGGCCGCATGTAAACGGTGCGGTCGGCTGAGACTGGCGGACATCGGCATCTTCACTCCGTGGAAGACCGCCGTGCGTTTTGCCGCATCGGGGGTCTGCCCATACCAATGCCGCAATAAGTGTGGTACTGCGCCGGCAATCCTGAAAAGCCCGGAAACGCTCTATGTCCGCTCCACGCGTGAGTTTTGTCAGTCTTGGATGCCCGAAGGCCCTTGTGGATTCGGAGCGCATCATCACGCGCCTGCGCGCCGAAGGTTACGAAATCGCGCGCAAGCATGACGGCGCCGACCTTGTCGTCGTCAACACTTGCGGCTTTCTCGATTCCGCTCGCGACGAGTCGCTCAACGCCATCGGCTCCGCGCTTTCGGAAAACGGCCGGGTGATCGTCACCGGTTGCCTGGGTGCCGAGCCGGACGTCATTCGCGAAAAGCACCCCAATGTGCTGGCGATCACCGGGCCGCAGGCCTATGAGAGCGTGATGGCTGCCGTGCATGAGGCTGCGCCGCCTTCGCACGACCCTTATGTCGATCTTTTGCCGCCGCAGGGTGTCAAGCTGACGCCGCGCCACTACGCCTATCTGAAAATTTCCGAAGGCTGCAACAACCGCTGTACCTTCTGCATCATTCCGGCACTGCGTGGCGACCTCGTCTCGCGGCCGGCGGCCGATGTGCTGCGCGAGGCCGAGAAACTGGCCAAGGCCGGGGTCAAGGAACTTCTGGTCATCTCGCAGGACACCAGCGCCTACGGCATCGACATCAAGTACCAGACGTCGATGTTCGGCGACCGTGAGGTGCGCGCAAAATTCCTCGATCTGTCCGAGGAACTGGGCAAGCTCGGCATCTGGGTGCGCATGCACTATGTCTACCCCTACCCGCATGTCGCCGACGTCATCCCGCTGATGGCAGAGGGCAAGATCCTCCCTTACCTGGATATCCCCTTCCAGCACGCTTCGCCGCAGGTGTTGAAGAACATGCGCCGGCCGGCACACGGCGAAAAGACGCTCGATCGCATTCGCGGCTGGCGTGAGGTCTGCCCGGATCTGGCCATCCGCTCGACCTTCATCGTCGGCTTCCCCGGCGAGACGGACGACGATTTCGAGATGCTGCTCGACTGGCTCGACGAGGCCAAGATCGATCGCGCCGGCTGCTTCAAATACGAGCCGGTCCGGGGCGCCCGCTCCAACGATCTCGGTCTCGAACAGGTTCCCCAAGAGATCAAGGAGGCGCGCTGGCACCGCTTCATGCAGCGCCAGCAGAAGATTTCGGCGACACAGCTGGCCAGGAAGGTCGGCAAGCGCCTGCCGGTGCTGATCGACGAGGCGCACGGCACGTCGGCAAAGGGCCGCACCAAATACGACGCGCCCGAGATCGACGGCTCGGTGCACATCCAGTCGCGCCGCCCGCTGCGCCAAGGCGACATCGTCACCGTCAAGATCGACCGTGCCGATGCCTATGACCTCTATGGTTCGGCGGTCTGACGGTCCGTATTTACTACATCTGGCGATAATTCAGCCGTCTTAACCCGCACAGCCGCGATCCGCTCTATGGTTTGCGGACCGTAGATGCGGGAAATGCGGATGAACACCAGACCTGCGGAACAAAATTACATCGCGACGCTGGACCTGCTCAGGCTGGCGGCAGCACTTGCCGTCGTGTTCTTCCACTATTTCTTTCGCGGCGCTGCCGCCGAAGGCTACCTTGCGCAAGGCTATCCGCTTGCCGCACCATTCGCCCTCTACGGCTATCTCGGCGTCAACCTGTTCTTCCTGATCAGCGGTTTCGTTATTGCCTGGTCGGCGGAAAACCGGAGCTGGGATCAGTTTGCGATCGCGCGGTTCGTTCGCCTCTATCCGGGTTTTCTGTTCTGCATGACGATCACCTTCGCGATTGTCTTCCTTGTCGGGTCGCCGCTGCTTTCGGCCTCTTTCGTTCAGTATGCCGCCAATCTGTCGATGTTCGCGCCGGCCTTCGGCCAGCCCTTCATGGACGGCGTCTACTGGTCGATCGTGCTTGAACTGGTGTTCTACGGATGGATCACGCTGGCCCTGTTCACCGGGCTCTTCCAGAAACGCAAGCTGGAGCTGATCTTCATCTGGCTGGCGATCTCGGCCTTGAACGAGTTCTTCATCGGCAGCGGCGGAGCCAGGCTGCTGTTCCTCACCGAGTTCGGCCCGTTCTTCGCCGCCGGCGTGCTGGTCCACCAAATCCATTCGCATGGCCGTTCTGTGCCGGCCCTGCTGCTGCTTGCCGCCGCGTTCCTGATCTCCTGCGGAACGCTATCGGTGACGCAGCACTGGATGCTTGGCCACTACGGCATTGCCGTTGCCTCGGCCAATCTCGTCGTCGCCAACGGCGTCATGCACGCGGCCTTGATCGGCGCGGTGCTGCTGCGCGACCGTGTCAGGGCATCGGGGCTCACTCTGGCGCTGGGCGGGCTGACCTATCCGCTCTATTTGCTGCACCAGGACATCGGCTATCTCGCCATCAATGCGGCAACGCCCCTTGTCGGCAAATGGATTGCCGCTCTTGGTTGCGTCGTGCTCATGCTTTTCATTTCGTGGGCGATCTGTCGCACCTGCGAACAACCGGTACAGCGGTTGCTCAGGTTTTGGCTCGGCCGCGCGGTCGATGCCGGACGAACGCGGTTTCGTCGCCCCTCTGCCGGCGCACAGCCCGCCGAATGAAGAAGGGCGCCTCGCGGCGCCCCTCCGTCTCATGTCTCGCGCTGCTTATTTCGGCAGCTTGTCGTCGACGCCTTTCACATAAAAATTCATGCCGAGCAGCGTGCCGTCGTCGGCGACTTCACCATCCTTCAGCCACGGCGTGCCGTCCTGCTTGGCAACCGGTCCGGTGAAGGGATTCCAGCCGCCGGCGATCTTCTTTTCGGTGGCTTCGGCCATCGCCTTCACGTCGTCGGGCATGTTGGTGTAGGCCGACATCTTGACGGCGCCGTCCTTGATGCCGAGCCAGACATTGTCCGGCTTCCAGGTGCCGTCGAGCGCGGCCTGGACGCGGCTGATGTAATAGGGACCCCATTCGTCGGTGAGCGAGGTCAACTGCGCGTTCGGCGCGAACTTGATCATGTCGGAGGACTGGCCGAAGCCTTTCAGCTTGCGCTCCTCGGCCACCTGCAGGGCAGCGGTGGAATCGGTGTGCTGGACGATGATGTCGGCGCCCTGGTCGAACAGCGCCTTGGCAGCGTCGGCTTCCTTGCCCGGATCGAACCAGGAGTTCACCCAGACGATCTTGGCCTTGAAATTCGGGTTGATCGACTGCGCGCCGAGCACGAAGGAGTTGATGCCCATCACCACTTCGGGGATCGGGAAGGAAACGATATAGCCGGCGACCCCTGCCTTCGATTCCTTGGCGGCGATCTGGCCAAGAATGTAGCGGCCTTCGTAGAAGCGCGCATTGTAGATGCCGAGATTGTCAGCGGTCTTGTAACCGGTGGCGTGCTCGAACATCACTTTCGGGAATTTCTTGGCGACCTTCACTTCCGGGTCCATGAAGCCGAAGGAGGTGCCGAAGATGATCTTGCAGCCTTCGCGTGCCAGGCGCTCGAAAGCACGGTCGGCATCGGGGCCTTCCGAGACGTTTTCGAGATAGGCGGTCTCGACCTTGTCACCGAGCGCCTTCTCCACCTCGAGACGGCCCTGGTCGTGCTGGTAGGAGTAGCCGAAGTCGCCGATCGGGCCGGTGTAGACCCAGCAGGCCTTCAGCTTGTCCGCGGCCTCGGCCGTCGCTGCCAGCGACATGGCGGCGGTCGTGGTCATCAGGGCAATAAGCAGTTTTTTCATCGTGTTACCTCTCTGAGTTAAGCCTTGGAGCTTCCCGTTTGTTTTTATTGTCAACGATCCGGAACGAATGGCTGCCCCAAGGAAGCCGGCGTGTTCATCATCGTCAGACGCTTGTTGCGCGAGATTAGAACGAGAACCACGACGGTTGCCAGATAGGGCAGCGAAGAAAGGAACTGCGAGGGCACCGGAATGCCAAAAGCCTGTGCATGAAGCTGGCCGATCCACACCGCGCCGAAGATGTAGGCGCCGGCCAGCACCCGCCATGGCCGCCAGGAGGCGAACACCACCAGCGCCAGCGCGATCCAGCCGCGGCCGGCACTCATGTTCTCCACCCATTGCGGCGTGTAGACCAGCGAGAGATGGCCGCCGGCAAGGCCGGCACAGGCACCGCCGAAGATGACCGCGAGGTAGCGATAACGGATCACCTTGATGCCAAGCGCATGCGCCGAGGTGTGGCTGTCGCCGATCGAACGCAGCGTCAGTCCGGTCCGGGTCTTGAACAGGAACCACATGACGGCCGCGGTCAGCGCGATCGAGATGTAGAAGATCGGATCCTGCCCGAACAGCAGCCTGCCGACCACAGGGATTTCCGTCAGGCCGGGAATGTAGAGGTTGGGCAGCCTTTCGCCGGGCTGGCCGACGAAGCTGGTGCCCATCATGCCGGACAGGCCAAGGCCGAGCAGCGTCAGCGACAGGCCGGTCGCCACCTGGTTGGTGGCCAGCGACAGCGTCATGACGGCAAACAGCAGCGAGAATACCGCGCCCATGGCGATTGCCGCCAAAAGGCCGATCCAGGGCGAACCGGTGAGATAGGTCGCGCCGAATCCGCCGACGGCGCCCATGATCATCATGCCCTCGACGCCGAGATTGAGCACGCCGGAGCGCTCGACCACCAGCTCGCCGATTGCCGCGATCAACAGCGGCGTTGCCGCGGTGGCGATGGTCAGAAGGATGTTTACGGTGATGTCCATCAACGGGCTTCCTTCAGCTTCGGTGCGGCTTCGAGTTTGGCCACGCCTTCCGGTTTGGTCAGCGCCAGGCCGATCAGGCGGATGCGGTAGTGGATGAGCGTGTCGCAGCCGAGCACGAAGAACAGCAGCATGCCCTGGAACACCCGCGCCACCTTGTCGGAGATGCCGAGCGCGCTTTGCACCGCTTCGCCGCCGAGATAGGTCAGCGCCAGCACCAGTCCGGCGGCAACGATGCCGAGCGGGTTGAGACGGCCGAGGAACGCCACGATGATGGCGGTGAAGCCGTAGCCGGGCGAGATGACGGGCTGCAACTGGCCGATGGCGCCCGAGACCTCGGAGATGCCGGCGAGTCCCGCCAGCGCGCCTGACAGCAGGAAAGCAAAAAAGACCATGCGGTTGAGGCCGAAGCCGGCGAAGCGCCCTGCCCGCGGGCTTGAGCCCAGCACGCGCACCTCAAAACCTTTCAGCATGCGGCTCATCAGGATCCAGACCAGCACCGCGGCGATCAGCGCGAAGACAAAACCCCAGTTTGCCCGCCCGGCATCCGGCATCAGCTCCGGCAACACGGCCGAATCGTTGAACTGGATGGTCTGCGGGAAACCATGACCCTGCGGATCGCGCCAGGGTCCGCGCACCAGCCAGTCGAGGAAGAGCTGCGCGACATAGACCAGCATCAGGCTGGTCAGTATCTCGTTGGTGCCGAAGCGAGTCTTGAGCAGAGCAGGGATCGCCGCATAGGCCGCGCCGCCGACCATGCCGAGCAAAAGCATCAGCGGTAGCACCAGCGGACCTTCGAACTGCGGAAACAGCACCGGAATCATCGAACCGGCAATGCCGCCGAGGATGAACTGGCCTTCGGCGCCGATGTTCCAAATGTTGGCCTTGTAGCAGACCGACAGGCCGACAGCGATCAGGATGAGCGGCGCTGCCTTGATCGCCAGCTCATGCAACTGCCAGACCTGGCTGATCGGCTCGATGAAATAGATATTGAACGCGGTCAGCGGATTGACGCCGAGCAGCGCGAACATGACGGCGCCGGCAATGATGGTCAGCGCGAAGGCGATGAACGGCGACAGGGCCGAAAACAGCATGGAACGCTGCGGGCGTTTGACGAGTTCGAGGCGCATCATGCCGTCTCCAGCGAGTGTTCGGCGTGGCCTGGTTCGGCGCCGCCCATCAGCAAACCTACCTTTTCGAAGGTTGCCTCGGCGATCGGCATCGGCTTCGACAGCTCGCCATTGTGCATGACCGCGATCGCATCCGATATCTCGAACAGCTCGTCGAGATCCTGGCTGATCACCAGCACCGCCGATCCGCTGCGCGACAGCTCGATCAAGGCCTGGCGGATGTGGGCGGCAGCGCCCGCGTCGACGCCCCAGGTCGGCTGGTTCACCACCATGACGCTTGGCCGGCGGTCGAGTTCACGGCCGACGATGAATTTCTGCAGATTGCCACCCGAAAGGGCCGCAGCCTCCGGATCCGGCGCACTCTTGCGCACATCCATCGCCTCGATGATGCGCTGGGAGGCGGCTTGGATGGCACCGCTCTTCACCATCCCGCCGGAACCGACGAACGCCTTGCCGTCGGTGGCATGGCGCGACAGCAGCAGGTTTTCAGAAAGCTTCATGCGCGGTGCCGCACCGTGGCCGAGGCGCTCCTCCGGCACGAAGGCGGCGCCCAGCAGTCGGCGTCCGGTGATGCTAAGGCCTCCCGCATCCTTGCCACGAATGCGCACCGAGGCGGCATTCTGCTGCAGCACTTCGCCTGAAACGGATTCGAAGAACTCGCCCTGGCCGTTGCCGGCGACGCCGGCGATGCCGATCACCTCGCCAGCGCGGACGTTCAGGTTGATGCCCTTGAGCGGTATCGAGAACGGTGTTGCCGGTTTGCGATTGAGATTGCGGATTTCGAGCAGCGGTGGCGCCTTGTCGATGCCCTCGACCGGCGCGCGCACCACGGCCTGCACCTCGTTGCCGACCATCATGCGAGCCAGCGAAGAGGCTGTTTCCTCACGCGGATTGCAGTGGCCGACCACCTTGCCGTGACGCAGCACCGTGGCGCGGTCGCAGATGCGTTTGACCTCTTCGAGCCGGTGCGAGATGTAGAGGATGGATTTGCCTTCCGAGCGCAAACGCTCCAGCGTCTCGAACAGCTTGTCGGCTTCCTGCGGCGTCAGCACCGAGGTCGGCTCGTCGAGGATGATGAGCTGCGGCGTCTGTAGCAGGCAGCGGATGATCTCGATGCGCTGGCGCTCACCCACCGACAGGTCGCCGACAAGCGATTCAGGATCGAGCGGCAGGCCATAGCTGAAGGAAAGCGCCCTCGCCTTGGCCGCGATGCTGCTGATCGGCGAGCCGTCGTCCAGCGATAGCGCGATGTTTTCGGCCGCGGTCAGCGCCTCGAACGGCGAAAAATGCTGGAACACCATGCCGATGCCGAGTTTTTTCGCGGCGCCGGGGTTGGAAATCCTGACCGCCTGGCCGTTCCAGAAGATCTCTCCGGAATTGGGCTCCAGCGAGCCGAACAGCATCTTGACCAGTGTCGACTTACCGGCGCCGTTTTCGCCGAGCAAAGCGTGGATTTCACCTCTGGCGATGTCGAGATCGATGTGATCGCACGCCGTCAGCGTGCCGAATATCTTGGTGAGGCTACGCACCTCGAGCAGGTTCGTGCCGTCCTGATTTGCACTCACAGTGCCTCCCATCTGGTTAGCCAGACATGTTCTGTGTTCCCGCAGGCATGGTAGGCGCGGCCGGCTCTCATCGGAAAGCGGCACGCGTCTTGAAAGAGCTTCAAGAATTTCAGCGGAAATTCAAGGGATAGCAAGGCAGAACGAACTAAGGGATGAGAATGGTCGTCCCTGTGGTCCTGCGGCCCTCGAGATCGGAATGCGCCTTGCCGGCGTCTTTGAGCGCATAGCGCTGGTTGATCTTGATCTTGACGGCGCCACTGAGCACGACTTCGAACAGGGCAGCGGCGGAGGCCTCGAGGTCTTCGCGCTTTGCGTTGTAGACGAACAGCGTCGGCCTTGTAGCGAACAACGAGCCCTTCTGAGCCAGCAATGACATGCTGAACGGCGGTATAGGTCCGGAGGACTGGCCGAAGCTGACGAACATGCCGAGCGGCCTCAGGCAGTCGAGCGAAGCCGGAAACGTGTCGTTGCCAACCGAATCGTAGACGACATCGCACTTCCTGCCGCCGGTGATGGCAGCAACCCCGGCGACGAAATCCTGTTCCTTGTAGTTGATGACATGGTCGAAACCATGCGCCCTCGCGAGCTCGATCTTGTCGGACGAGCTGGCGGTGCCGATGACGGTCGCGCCGAGGTGTTTTGCCCATTGGCCGAGGATCAGCCCGACGCCGCCGGCCGCGGCGTGGAACAGGATCGTGTCGCCTGCCTTCACCTTGAACGTCCGGCGCAGCAGATATTCCGCCGTCATGCCCTTCAGCATCATCGCGGCGGCCTGTTCGTCGCTGATGCCATCCGGAACCTTGACGACCCGGCTGGCATCGATGACGCGCTCTTGCGCATAAGCCCCCGTCGTCACCGCATAGGCGATGCGATCGCCCGGATTCAGCCAGTCGACGCCCTGGCCGACCTCCAGCACCACGCCGGCGGCTTCGCTGCCTGGCACGAGCGGGAAGCCGCCGGGCGGCGGATAGAGGCCAGAGCGATGATAGACATCGATGAAATTGAGGCCGATCGCGGTGTGCCGGACCAGGATCTGCCCGGATCCCGGCTGACCGAGGTCGGCGTCCTCGTAGGTCAGGACTTCCGGGCCGCCGTTGGCGTGAATGCGGATCGCTTTGGACATTGCTAGGCTTCCTGTGGGGCTAGGCTCTCTGTGGGAGTGGCTGATCAGGCCTTTTTGGCACCGAGATTGGGAAAGAACTGCATGATGCCACCGATGCAGGCAAGGTAAAGCCCGGTGATGGTGATGCCGATCTTGGTGAAGGTGCTGACCTGCTCGCCCAGCACGCCGATCTGATCGTAGAAGGCAGCGAGTGCCGCCTGGGCCAGGGCAAGCGCGCCGAAAGCGCACCACAAGAGAGTCATCCCAAGGTTGATGCGCCGCAGCCGCACCACCCGCACCGGGTGGATGAAGTTGATCGGTACGAAAGTCAGGACGCCGGCCACCACCACCACCGCAAACGAAACCCATTGTCCGGGCTCGATGACGAACAGGGTGAACACCACCATGTTCCAGACCACGGGGAACCCCTTGAAGAAATTCTCCTTCGTCTTCATGCCGGTGTCGGCATAGTAGATGGCGCTGGAGACGACGATGATCGCCGCAGACAGGAATGACAGGCCCTCGCCCATGAAGCCGCGCTGATAGAGCGCGAAGGCCGGGATCAGCACGTAGGTCACGTAGTCGATGATGTTGTCGAGCAGTTCGCCCGACCAAGTCGGCAGGATTTCCTTGACCTCGAGCTTCCGCGCGATCGGCCCATCGATGCCGTCGACGAACAATGCCAGCCCGAGCCACCAGAACATCGCCGTCCAGCGCTCTTCGCTTGCCGCTACCAGCGACAGGAAGGCCAGGAACGACCCCGAGGCGGTCAAGAGGTGGACGGAGAACGCTCTCGCCTGTGGCCAGGTGACCTTCTTCTTCGGGCGCGGAATCCGGTCCGTGATCTTTTTGGCGGCTTTTCGGGCCGTTGTGTTCTTGCTCACGGGCCCCGCCAATCCAGCTTGCAGATTTCGGCCGAACGGCCGGCGAAATTCCAGTTGCGGCCGAAAGCCCGCATCTTGCTCTTGTCGGACCGGGCCACGATGATCTCAGGCGCGATCCAGTATTCCGAATTGCTGATCACCGTGTCCTTGTCGCGGTCCTTGCCGGGGATGGGTGTCACCGCTCCGTCGATAATCTTCGGTATCTGGAATATACGCGTCTTGTCACGCGTCTCATAGGTGATCGGCACCTGCTCGACGCCGAGGAATTTGCCGACGAGGATGGAGAGCAGCGATGTGGTTCCGCCTGCCTTGCCGGTGAAGATCTTGGTCAGCGCCTTGACCGCGTAGACAGAGGCGCGGCTGTCGATGAACAGGCCCGCGGTCCAGTTGCCGCGGCTCATGTAGCCGGGAATTTCCATGACCAGCCCGAGATTGAGGCCGGACAGATCTACTTCACCGAAATGGCCGGCATCGATGCGAAATCCCGCCCAGGTCTGGCAGTAGCCTTCGGTCGGCGGATGATTGCCAAGCGACAGCACGCAGGGGCAAAAAACCGTGCAATTGCAGGAGAGTACGAGCTCTCCCTTCATCGCCCAGCTCTGGTCTGCCATCGATTTTCCCCCACTCACAGCGAGACTACTAGCAGCGCGGCTGCCCAGACAAGCAGTATCGCACCGGCCAGCCGGGTTGGAACCCTGCTGGCGGTTTGTTTTTCGATCAGGGTGAACAGCCCGATCAACGCCATCCAGAAAATGTTCATGACGCCAACGGCGAACATCACCAGCATCAAGGCCCAGCAGCAGCCGAGACACCACAGACCTTGAGCGACACCGAGCCGAAAGACGCTGGCCGGCCTGGCGCTCCAGTTCGCGAAAAGGATCGAGAACGGGTTCTTGCATTTCTTCAGGCAAGCTTCCTTCAGGCCGCTGAACTGGTAGACACCGGCAATCAGCAGAGCGAGCGCAGCGGCAAGGCCGACGACCGGATCGAGCATCCCGGCTGACGAGGCGAATGCATGGGCGGCCAAGGTCAGCGCCGCGAACATCATTGAAGCGGCGAGCCAGACGCTGAGGTAACCGGCGACCAGCACCAGCGGGTGAACGACCGGTTCGCCCTTGATGCGAGCCGTGTCAGTGATTTCGCAATAGGTGCGGATCATCGGCGCCGCCGAAGGCAGCATCGTCGCGATCGCCATCAGGAACCACATGAAAACGAGCGCGCCGGCCTGCAAGCCGAGACTTGTGTCCAAAGGCACCGGTGAGAGGCACAGCACAAAGAACCGTTCCAGGAAATCGGGCAGCGGCAGTTGCGGCAGGCTGCGCAGCATCGTGTCGCCGGGGGCGCTGACGCCTGCAATCCCGCCTTCGGCGCCGCGGATTGCCATCGCGGCAAGGGTCAGCCAGGCAAGCAGGATGCAAGCGCCGACAACGACGTTTACCGTGACGCGAGGACTGCGCGCGATGCCGGCCATGGCGCGGCCGGCGCGGTCGAGATGCCTGAAGTCGTCCTGCTGGCCGGTCATGACATCCGAATGGGCCGAATCGCCGCGTTGATCAAGCGGCATGATCTGACCTATATGCTCATCGAACGGCAGGTCGGGTGGACCGCCTCGCATTGCAAGCCGGAAGCCGATCTTGGAGCATCAGCAAACTGCGCGGATACTGGTTGCCGGCACGGGGCCGGCAGGACTGATCGCGGCGCTCGGTTTTGCCGCCGAGGGTTTCCCGGTGACACTGGTCGGGCCGGAGGCCACCGCCCCCGATGGCCGCACGACGGCCCTGATGAACCCTGCCTTGAAAGTGCTCGACCGGCTTGGCGTGCTCGAAGCCGTCAAATCCAAGGCGGCGGCCCTGAAAGTGATGCGCATCGTCGACGCCACCAGCCGGCTGATCCGCAGCCCGGTCGTCACCTTCCGTGCCAGCGAGATCGACGAGGACCAGTTCGGGCTGAACCTTCCCAACAGCGTGCTCAACCCGGCACTCGCCAGCGCCGTTGCCGCGCATGCCGGCATCGACCGGCTGATGCCGATGGTGGCGAACTGGCATCTCGATGCCGAGCGCGCCCGTGCCGTCCTGTCCGACGGCAGCACGGTCGACGCAGCGCTGGCGGTCGCCGCCGATGGGCGGTTGTCACCGGCGCGCCAGGCGGCCGGCATCTCGACCTCGGCCCGGTCCTACCCGCAGGCAGCTCTCGTCCTCAATTTCGGCCATGGCGGCGACCATGCCTTCACCTCGACCGAATTCCACACCGAGACCGGTCCGTTCACGCAGGTCCCGCTGCCCGGCAATCGCTCCAGCCTGGTCTGGGTGGTCAAGCCCCAGACCGCGACCGACCTCGCCGCACTGGACGATGCGACGCTTTCTCAGCGGGTCGAACAGCAGATGCAGTCGATGCTGGGCCGGGTAACGGTCGAGCCAGGCAGGCAGATCTATCCGCTTTCGGCGGTGACGCCACTGCGTTTCGCCCGAGATCGGGTGGCGCTGGTCGGCGAAGCCGCCCATGTGTTTCCCCCGATTGGTGCGCAAGGCCTCAATCTCGGCATCAGGGACGTCGACGATCTAATTGGAATCGCTCGTGAAAATAGAGCCGATCCAGGTGCAGCCAAGGCGCTTGCAGCCTACGATTTCAAGCGCCGCCCCGATATTCTGGCGCGCAGCAGCGTGGTCAACCTGCTCAACATGTCGCTGCTTTCCGACATGCTGCCGGCGCAGATGGCCCGCGTTGCCGGGCTCGGTGTGCTCGGAGGCTTCGCGCCGCTTCGGGCTTTTTTCATGCGCGAGGGACTTCGTCCCGGCAGCGGTTTTGCCGCGCTTGCTGGCGGGTTAGGGAAACAGGTCCGGCGCTAGGATATTGTGCCGGATCAGGTAGAGCAGCCCGGTGACGGTCACGACCGACAGGCAGGTTGTGATCAGCACACTGGCCGACGCGCGCTGTACCCAGACGCCATACTGCTGGGCGATGACGAAGACGTTGGTGGCGGTCGGCAATGCCGCCAGAAGCACCGCCGAGAAGACCCATGTCTCAGAAAAATTGCCGATCCAGCTCAGCACGACATAGCAGAGCAACGGGTGCAGGATCAGTTTCAGCGCCGCAATCGGAACCATCTCATGCGGGACGCGATTGAGCGGCCTGAGCGCCAGGGTGACGCCCATGGCAAACAGCGCGCAAGGTGCGGCCGCCCGGGAAAGATATTCCAGAAGTCGCTCCACCGGCACGGGCGGTCGAAAGCCGATATAGGCGGCGCCGACACCCAGGGCGGTTGCGATGATGAACGGGTGCAGCACGATCTTGCGCACGACACCCAGCGCAAGCCGGAGAGGAGTGGTCTTCTCGTCGCCCGACAGCGCCATCATCATGGGTGCGACGGCGAAATGCATGATGTTCTCGAAACAGAAGATCAGGGCGACCGGCACGGCAGCCTCCTCGCCGAAGGCCAGCAATGCCAGGCCCGGCCCCATATAGCCGATATTGCCATAGGCGGCCGCGAGCGCCTTGATGGTCGATTGCGCTATCTCGCCGCGCGAGGTCAGCACCGACCCCATGAACATCAAGGAAAATATCATGAAGGTGGAGACGACCGAACCGAAGATGAAGCGCCATTCCGTCAGGTCTTCGAACGGCGTCCTGGCAAGCAGTTGGAAGAAAAGGGCCGGCAGCGCGACATAGACGATGAACGTGTTCATCCAGCCGAGCGCCTCCAGCGGCTGCCTGGTGATGCGCGCCACCAGAAACCCGACAAAAATCAAGCCGAAGAACGGAAGAACAAGACCGATGACGTCAGGCATTTTTATGCTGGTCCGAAACCCTGGCGCCGGGCTAGCCCGTTGCTTGATAGGGCGTCAAGCGCCTCGGGATTGAATTGATGCGCGGTCTGCGCCAAATAAGCCCAAGGAATTCAGTGGTGAGTACGATGAAAACAGCCAAATTCGCAATCGGACAGGTGGTTCGCCACCGGCTGTTTCCATTCAGGGGCATTATTTTCGACGTCGACCCGCAATTCGCCAACACCGACGAATGGTACGAAGCCATCCCCGCCGACGTTCGACCGCGCAAGGATCAGCCTTTCTATCATCTGCTCGCCGAGAATTCGGAGACCGAATACATCGCCTACGTCTCCGAGCAGAATCTGCTTGAGGATCAGTCGGGTGAGCCGGTCCGGCATCCGCAGATCAAGGAGATGTTCGACAAGAGGCCGGACGGCGGCTACCAGCCGAAACGGCAGTCAAGGCACTAACCCGCGGAGAGACGGGCACAAAAAAAGCGGGGCATGACCCCGCTTTTTTGTTGGCCGGACGATATCGGCCGATCAGTTGGCGGTCTTCGCCTTGTCCTGCTCTTCCTTGAGCTTCTTGGCGAAATCCTGGTTGTTCTTGGCGACGAAGTCCTGAAGCTTCTTCTGCCGGTCCTCGATGTCCGACTGCTGCAACGCCGGGCCGTCATAGGCGCCGCTGAAGCCCTGCAGGGCGATCTTGATCGGATTGGGCTGGTTCTGGAAATTGACGGAAGTCAGCGTGATCGCCTGACCCTTCTTGAATGCCGCGACGAGCTGGTCGGTCAGCGGCACTTCGGCCACGCAACGATCCGGGAAGCAGATCACATAATCGAGCTTCTGCGCTTTGCCGGTGTCGATCTGCAGGCCGATGCCGGGAGGCACCAGACGGCCGGTCGGCACCGTCACCTGGAACACCTTGCGGTTCACCTTGCCCTTGAGCTCGATCAGGCTGACGCCGGTGACCAGCTGGCCGTTGCCGGCGGTGGTGATGTTCTGGACGTTGCAGATGTCGACGTCTTCCTGCTTGGTGCAGGCCTTGAACCAGCCTTGCGGAATCTGCTGTTGCTGCTGTGCGGAAGCGGCGGGGAGTCCTGCGCCCAGAAAGCCGATCACGCCAGCGGCCATGACCGACAGGCGGTACGCGTTGCTGTTCAGGCTCGTCATGTCGTGCACTTCCTCTCAAATGATCCCGGGACCGGCTTCTTCGTGCCGTGTGGTCCAGCTACCTGTTGCCGAAATGAGGCAACAGAATGACTTCGGAGGGCGTGTTACACTGCAAGCGAGGCCGAATCCAGCCCGGCGTCAGCAATTGTTGAGCGCGCGGTTGGCCGGCGCGCAGCCGCCTCATGCTAGGGTGCGCACCGAATCATCAAGCCGACCTGTTAAGGAGACGGTCATGGGCCGCGTTGTTGTTTGGCTGATCACCGCGATGTCGTTTCTCGCACTTTCGCATCAGCCGGCCGCATCGGAGCCGAAGCACGCGATCGCCATGCAGGGCGAACCCGCGCTGCCGCCCTGCTATACTCCTTTCGACAACGTCAATCCCGATCCGCCGAAGCGTGTCTCGATCACCTATTGCGTCGTCTGCAGCTTCGACAACCTCAACCCTTTCATCCTCAAGAGCCTGCGCACGACGGCGCGCGGCATGATGGATACGATCTTCGGCAATCTGGTCTTCGAGCCGTTGATGCAGCGCAATGCCGACGAGGCTTTCACGCTCTACGGTTTGTTGGCCGACAGCGCCGACATGGACCCGGAGCGCAAGAGCATCGAATTCCATCTCAATCCGAAGGCCAAATGGTCGGACGGTCAGCCGGTGACGCCGGAGGACGTGCTGTTCAGCTACGATGTCTACACCGAGAAAGGGCGACCGCCCTACAGCGACCGCATGGCCAGGGTCGCCAAGCTCGAAAAGACCGGCGATCACAGCGTGCGCTTCACCTTCAACGACAAGGCCGATCGCGAATTCCCGCTGATCATCGCGCTGACCCCGATCATCCCGAAGCATGCCTTCGACAAGGAGACTTTCGACAGGACGACGCTCAAGCCGGTGATCGGCAGCGGCCCTTATACGATCGCGCAGGTGCAGCCCGGCCAGCGCATCGTGTTCAAGCGCAACCCGGATTACTGGGGCAAGGACGTCCCGGCCAAGCGCGGTTTCGACAATTATGACCAGATCACCATCGAGTATTTCCTCAACGCCAACGCCAAGCTCGAAGCGTTCAAGAAAGGCCTTTGCGCCATCGACGACGACAGTGATCCGGTGAAGCGCGAGCGCGATCTCGATTTTCCGGCCTTCCACAAGGGCGATGTGGTCGCGCAGACCTTCGACACCGGCATTCCGCCCGTGGTGACTGGTTTCCTGTTCAACACGCGGTTGCCGAAATTCGCCAACCCGGTCGTGCGGCGCGCGCTCGGCATGCTTTACGACTTCGAATGGGCCAACAAGAACCTGTTCGGCGACAAGTACGCGCGGACAATGAGCTATTGGCAAAACTCGGAGCTTTCCGCGCTCGGCCATCCAGCGGACGACAAGGAGAAAGCGCTTCTGGCGCCCTACCCCGGCCGCGTGCCGGCCGATGTCATGGACGGTACATGGCGGCCGCCGGTGACCGACGGATCCGGTCAGGACCGCCGCGTCTTGAAGGCAGCTTTCGATCTGCTGAAAAGTGTCGGCTACCACGTGCAGAATGGAACGATGCTCGATCCCGAAGGCAAACCCTTCAGCTTCGAAATCCTGACCGCGTCACAGGACGAGGAGCGCCTTGCCGGCATCTACCAGCGCACGCTGGAGAAGATCGGCATCGAACTCACCATTCGCAGCCTCGACGGCGACCAGATCCAGTCGCGCAAGCAGCGCTTCGACTTCGAGGTCCTGATCGGATCGAGCGGCTTCAACAATTCGTTGTCGCCCGGCATCGAGCAGAGCGGGCGCTGGAGTTCGGCCGCGGCCAGAACGGAAGGCTCGTTCAATCTCGCCGGCGTCGCCGATCCGGCTGTGGACGCGGCGATCGAGGCGATGCTGCGCGCCCGCTCCAAGGAGGATTATGTTGCCGCAGTTCGCGTTCTCGACCGGCTGCTGATCTCCGGCAACTACATGGTGCCGATGCAGTACAACACGCAGCAATGGATCGCCTACTGGAACTACCTGGAACATCCGCAAAAGACGCCCATATTTGGGTATCAACTGCCAACCTGGTGGCGCAAGCCCAACTGAGGGATCAGGAGGTCGAGATGAGCGAATTGAACGCCATCACCGTCGATGTGGTATCCGATGTCGTCTGCCCCTGGTGCTTCATCGGCCAGAAGCGGCTCGACAGGGCAATCGCCGCCGTCAGCGATCTCGACGTGCATGTCCGCTGGCGGCCGTTCCAGCTCGATCCGACCATTCCGCCCGAAGGCAAGGACCGCCGCGAATACATGCTGGCAAAATTCGGCAGCGACGAGCGCATCCGCGAGATTCACGCCCGCATCGAGCCGCTGGGCGAAATCGAAGGCATCTCGTTCGCCTTCGACGCCATCAAGGTGGCGCCGAACACGCTGGATGCGCACCGGCTGATCCGCTGGGCAGGTGCCGCCGGCGAAGCCATTCAGAACAGGCTTGTACGCCGGCTGTTCCAACTGAACTTCGAGGAAGGCGCCAACATTGGCGATCATGCCGTGCTGGTCGAGGCGGCGCGCGAGGCCGGCATGGATGCGTCCGTTGTCGCCACGCTTTTGCCAACCCAGGCCGATGTCGAGGCGGTGCGCACCGAGATCGCCACCGCGTCGCGCATGGGCATTTCTGGCGTACCGTGCTTCCTGCTCGAGGAAAAATACGCGGTCATGGGCGCACAGGATGCCGATACGCTGGCCGATGCCATTCGCCAGGTGGCGGCCGCCAAGGCGCGTGGCGAACTGGAAAAGGCCGGCTGAGGCCGACGCCCTCTCCTCTCCGCGACAGCAGCAAGCGTTACTTCACCGTCGCCTTGGCCTTGCTGATGAAAAATCCATGGCCGTTCGTGGCCGTGCAGGTCAGTCCCTTGCTTGACGACTGGCACGAGAACGGCCCGGCGCTCCAGCTGTTGCCGTAACCAAGCTTGTCGACATCGCTGCAGCAGCCCTGCTCGCCTGGGTTCTTGATCAGCGTGGCTGGCCCCTTCGGACCCAGGATAATCGTGACGTAGCTTGGCTCGACGCGCGAGCAGCTCAGCTCCGGGCCACCATCCCTTGGTTCATAGGTGCCGGTGCCGCCTTTGGGCGTGTAGATGCAGCCGATGTTGCCGGACGGCGTGTTGAACTCGATCTGGCCTTCGGCGCTGGCCGGGATGCTCTGCTCGCCGGCATGCGCCAAAGGTACGAGGGGCAGCCAGGCGAAGAGGGACAGGATTGCGGCCGCGCGTGCAAGCATTGGGAGCTTCCTTGTTGGAGAACCGACATGCATGAGTGTCGACGATGCCAGGCAAGGTTCAATCCCAAGCGGATGAATTGTCAAACGCAGTCCCTCAGCCGATCCGACAAGGAAGCGCCGCTCGGCCGATTCTCCGGTCACCTCCTGCCTGCGGCAAGGACGACAACGGCACGCCCGGCGAGGTCGCGAACGGCGAATTTTCGGGTGTTCGGGTCAACCTGCTTCGAGAAAAGCGCTCGGTCCGGACGATTTTGAGTTCAAAAAACCGTGTGAAAACCTTCCCTAAGGGAAGCCGCGCTAACGTCACACCCCTATGTATCAGGCATTTGAAATCAAAAGCAATATTCGGATTTTTGCCTATCGTTATCGCTATATTTCAGCATGTAATCTGTTGCCTCACGGCCACGGCTGCCGGCGCAATCCGGTCGGCCCGGTTTTAAATTAATGGAAAATGATCAATTGGTGTTACCATCCGTAACAAAAGAAAAAAGGTTTGGGCGGGATCGTGATTCGGGTCGGTAGACCATCGCAGGAGTCAGTACCGGAAAAAACACCTCGCGATGCCGCAGGGCGATCGCTTCTGACGCCGGTGTCGTCGATGCGCAGCTTCTGGGGCCTGATGCGGGCCTACTGGGTTTCCGACCGCTGGAAGGAAGCCTGGACGCTGACGCTGGTGATCGCACTGCTCACGGCGCTGTCCAGCAAGGCCGGTGTTTGGTTCGCCGAAGCCTCCGGCGAACTGGTCAACTCGATCGCCTTCTTCCATGACGCCGCCAACACCACGCCGCTTCGCTCGCTGCTGGTCAACGCCGGCGTCCTGGTGTTGCTGGTCGTGCTCAAGGACGCCGGCTTCACCGGCATCCGCAGCCTCGTGTCAGCGACATTGCACCGCAAATGGCGCGGCTGGCTGGACAGCCGCTTCAACGAAGCGCTGCTCGACACCAATCATACGCATTTCCACGCCCAGCATGGTTCGTCCGGCAATGCCGCTCCCGACAACATCGATCAGCGCGTCCAGGAATCGATCAAGGACATGACCGGCGGAGCCATCGGCCTCGCCATGGGCGTCCTGGGTGTTGCCACATCGCTTTATTTCGTCGGCCAGAAATTGCTTGAAAACTCAGCGGAAGTGAAAGGGCTGGAATTTCTCGGCAGCTACGGCAGCGCGGTTTTGGCTTTCCTGGCGGTCGCCACCTACGTGCCGCTGAACACTTGGATCGCGGTCAAACTGGGTCGTCTGCTGGAACGGCTCAACGTCAGGATGCAGCAATCCGAAGGCAGCTATCGCGGCGAGTTGACCACTTTCCTGCGTCGCAGCTTCCATGTCGCGGCCTCGCAAGGCGAGGATGTGCAGAAGACGATGCACAATCGACTTTATGTCGACATCGACCGCACTTGGGCGCGGCTGAATATCGTCAACACAGGCTACAATTCGTTCGAGCTGATCTATAATTTCATTGGCGCCCGCATTGTCGCCTATGGACCTGGCCTGGTGCCGTTCATCCACAACGGTTTCGATCTCAAGGGCTACATAACCGGCTCCGAGCTGGTCAATTCGCTGATCAGTCAATGCTCCTGGTTCATCCACGTCATGCCGAACATCGCAACGTTGCGCGCCAACAGCCAGCGCGTCATCGAATTGGCGCAGGCGATCGAGAATGTCCAGCATCCGCAGGAATTCTACAGCCAGACCGGCCGCTCCGATTTCCACTACACCAGCCAGAACCCGGTTTTTGGCCTGACCATCCAGAAGCTCGAACTGGCGCATCAAGGCGAGGATGCGACGCCCTTCCTCAGCGCCGCCAATCTGCGCTTCCGGCGCGGCGAATGGACTTTCCTGAAGGGCGAGTCCGGCTGCGGCAAGACTTCGCTGATCAAGGCGATCAACGGCCTGTGGCCCTATGGCCGCGGCACCATTGTCTTCCCCGAGGGCGTCAAGAGTTTCTATGCCGCCCAGGAGGTCAAGCTGCAGCAGGTTAGGCTGAAGCAACTGGTCTGCCTTCCGGGCTCCGAGCGCGACCATGGCGACGCGCAGGTCGCGTCGGCGCTGCACAAGGCGGGGCTCGGCGACTTTATCGAGCACATGGCTGACGAAAGCCGCGAAGGCAAAAGCTGGGACCAGGTGCTGTCGGGCGGCCAGAAACAGAAGCTGGTGGTGGCCCGCATCGTGCTGCAGCAGCCGGGGCTGCTGTTCCTCGACGAGGCGACCGGGGCGCTCGACCCCGACGGCAAGGTAGCCTTCCACCAGGCCATCAAGGACAACTGCCCCGATGTCACGGTGATCAGCGTCATGCACGAGGCGGTTGCGCCAAGATCGATGACGGGCAGCGAATTCTATCACAGCATCGTCGCGATCGCCGACGGCGTCGCCACCAAGAAGCCGCTGGTTCCGACCTTGCCCGTCGAGCTCACCACCATTCTCGTGCAGCCAAGGCCGGCCCCAAGGCCGGTCGAGGACAAGTGGCTGCGCTTCTCGCGCCGGCTGAAGCAGAAATAACGGTTATTCCACCCCGGTCTGCGTAGTCGCACGGCGGCCGGCGATCACAGTCTCGCGATCTCGGCCGCTCGTCGGCGTTTTCCCTCCTCACCGCGATTGACACGGCAAGGCGCGCTCCTATGTTGCGCCCGCTTGCAGATAGTAAAAACGCGAACCCGCAAGCGGAAAGGTCACCGCGCCATGCCTGGCGACAGTCACAGTCGAACGCAACAGCCGTCCGCCCTGACGTGACCTCACATGGTTCATGTCCTGCCGGACGGCAAGGAGTGAGCCATGAACGAATTTACCGCCGTAGCCAGCGACGAGGCCGTCGCGATTGCCCGTATCCTAGCCAACGATCACGTCGCCGACATTGTCGAGGCCCTGAACAGGGAGCCTCGAGAGACCGCGACGGAACTGCTCTGTGAAGTGACGTTCGAACGTCTGGTCGAGATCTTCGATCAGCCGGAACTCGACGGCGCGTCCGAACTCATGGAGGCGCTGCCGCGCGCCAAGGCGGGCAAGCTGCTCACCGCGATGTCGGTCGACCGTGCCGCCGACATCCTGCGCGAGCTGGAAGAGCCGGCCCGTTCCGAGCTGCTTGGCGGGCTTGCACCGCCGCTGCGCGCAACGCTGCTCTCCATCCTCGGCTATCCCGAAGGCAGCGCCGCATCGATCATGACGACGGAGTTCGTCAGCGTGCCCTCGGACTGGACCGTCGGGCAAACGCTAGACTACATCCGCAAGGTGGAGCGGACGCGCGAGACCGTGTATGCGATCTATATCGTCGATCCGCAAACGCACCTGCTTTTGCGCTCGACGGGCCTGCGCCGGCTGATCACCGGTGAGCCCGGCGATTCGATCATGACGGTGGCGCCGGATCATCTTCCGGTGACGGTCGGACCGCTGACCGATCGCGAAACCCTGGCGCAGACGATCTCCAAATACGATCTGCTCGCCGTTCCGGTCGTCGACCACGGCAAGATCCTCGGCATCGTCACCATCGACGACATCATCGACACGATGATCGCGGAGACGACCGAGGATGTGCACCGTTTCGGCGGCATGGAGGCGCTGGACGAGCCGTACATGAAGATGAGCTTCCTCGCCATGATCAAGAAACGTGGCGGCTGGCTGTGCGCGCTGTTCATCTCGGAGATGCTGACGGCCAACGCGATGCAGAGCTATGAGGGCGAGCTGGAGAAGGCGATCGTGCTGACGCTGTTCATCCCGCTGATCATGAGCTCGGGCGGCAATTCCGGCTCGCAGGCGACCTCGCTGGTCATCCGTGCGCTGGCGCTGCGCGAGATCGGTCTTGGCGACTGGTGGCGGGTGGCGCTGCGCGAGCTGCCCACCGGTCTCGTGCTGGGCGCCATGCTCGGCGTGGTCGGCGTCTGCCGCATTGCGCTGTGGCAATATATGGGCTTCTACGACTATGGCCCGCACTGGCCGCTGATCGCCACGACGGTGGGCGCGGCCCTCGTCGGCATCGTCACCTTCGGTTCGCTGTCGGGGTCGATGCTGCCGTTCGCCTTGAAACGTATCGGCTTCGACCCTGCCAGCGCATCGGCGCCGTTCGTCGCCACGCTGGTCGATGTCACCGGGCTGGTGATCTACTTCTCGGTGGCGCTGGTGATCCTGCGCGGCACGCTGCTGTAGCCGCTTCCTTATCTCCGCCGTGGCAAATACCTTGCTGCGGCGGAGTCCCGCGGTCCGGCTTTGCCGTCAATCCACCCGCGCGCCGTCCTTCACGCGATAGGTCGGCTTGTACATGGTGACCAGTTCTTCCGCCGCTGTCGGATGCACGGCCATTGTGCGGTCGAAATCGTCCTTGGTCAGGCCGGCCTTCAGCGGGATGCCGAGCAGCTGCGCCATCTCGCCGGCGTCCGGCCCCAATATGTGGGCGCCAAGCACTTTCTTCGACGCGCCGTTGACCACCAGCTTTATCAGCATCTTCTCATCCCGCCCGGACAGGGTGTGCCGCATCGGCCGGAATGTCGCGCGGTAGATCTCGATGTCGGGGAAGCGTTTGACGGCGTCGTCCTCCGACACGCCGACAGTGCCGATCTCCGGCTGTGAAAAGACGGCGGTCGCGATCGTCTCGTGATCGGGCGCGGTTGGATTTCCCTTGAAGGCGGTTTCAATAAAACACATCGCCTCGTGGATCGCCACCGGCGTCAGTTGCACGCGGTTGGTGACGTCGCCGATCGCCCAGATGCTGTCGATGTTGGTGCGGGAATATTGGTCGACGGCGATGGCGCCGGTCTTGGTCATCTCCAGTCCGATTCCTTCCAGGCCCATATTCTCGGTGTTGGGAATGCGGCCGATGGCCAGCATCACCTGGTCGACGGTCAGCACCTCGCCGCCGCTGACGAGCGCGTCGAGCCGGCCGTCCGGCCGCTTGCGGATCCATTCGGACACGGAATGGCAGAGGATTCTTATCCCCTTCTTTTCCATCGTTTCGTGCAGCATGCGCCGCAGGTCCATGTCGAACCGGCTGAGGATCTCCTTGCCGCGATAGACCAGCGTGGTGTCGACGCCGAGACCGTGAAAAATGTTGGCGAACTCGACAGCGATGTAGCCGCCGCCCTCGATCATGATCGCCTTGGGCAATTCCTTGAGGTCGAAAGCCTCGTTGGAAAAGATGCAATGTTCATGGCCGGGCAGCGCCGGATGCGGCGCCGGGCGGCCGCCCGTGGCAATCAGGATCTGGTCTGCTGTGACGGTGCGATCCTCACCCAGGAGATGCACGACATGCGGATCGACGATCATGGCGCGCGAGTGGAAGGTCTCGCCGCCGGCGCCCTCGACGTTCCTGACGTAGATCGCCTCCAGCCGGCTGATCTCGCGATCCTTGTTGGCGACCAGCGTCTGCCAGTCGAAACTGGCTTCCGGCACCGTCCAGCCATAGCCGGCGGCGTCGGCAAAGTGCTCGGGAAATTGCGAGGCATAGACATAGAGCTTTTTCGGCACGCAGCCGCGGATGACGCAGGTGCCCCCATAGCGGTATTCCTCGGCGATGCCGACACGCTTGCCGAGAGCCGCGGCGACACGCGCCGCCCTGACCCCGCCCGAACCGCCGCCGATGACGAAAAGATCGTAGTCGTAACCGGCCATGACGCGGCTCCCAAGCTTCAGAAATGTGTCAGACAGGTAGGCCGCAAACCGTCAAAAGAAAAGCCCGGACAGGCCGGGCTTTCGCGGGAGGCCGCAAGGCCATTTGAAATGCGGGATCAGTTGTTGTCCGCGGGGGCCGCGCCATCGGCGGGCGCTGCGCCATCGGCCGGAGCGGCGGCTCCGTCGGCGGGCGCGGCAGGTGCTGCCTGCGCCTTTGCCTTGGCGGCGGCGGCCAGCGTTTCGCCAACCTGCTGGGCGAGATCGCGGCCGAGGCCGTTCTGCCAGATGTCGGCTGCCTTGACCAGTTCGCGGGTCACCGTCGGGCCGCTATCGAGCAGCTTCTTGCCCGAATCGGAATTGTAGAAGGCGGCGATGTCGGCCAGTTCCTTTTCGGAGAACACTTTCGCGTAGGCGAGTGCTGCTTCCTTCTCGAGGTCGGCGCGGCGCGAGGCCAGCGCCAGCGCCTTCTCGCTGATCGTCTTGCCGATCAGTTCCTGCATGTCCGGGTTCTTCTGGATCAGCTGCGATTCGAGCGCCGCGGCTGCCTGCGGCAGGATGTTGTCGAACGGGTCGGTCGCGTGGATCGCAGCGACCGCCGCGCGGGCGGCCTTCAGGTGCGATTCCGTGACATCCTGCGAAAACGCCGGCGAAGAGAAGGCGAAAACGGCCGAGGCCGCCAGAAGGACGGAAAGGCTGCGAACCCGGTTATGCAACGTCATGATCGGTAGAACTCCCTGGTTTTCGGGCGGCATGGACGGTTTGGATACCGTCGCCGCCGGCGATGATGGCCGCTGAAGCCAGCCCGATGAAAAGACCATGCTCGACCACGCCCGGAATGGCGTGGAGAGCATTCGAAAGCGCTCTTGTATCCGGAATGCGGCCAAAAGATGCATCGAGGATAAAATGGCCGCCGTCTGTAACAAAAGCCTGCCCCCCCGTCATCCTCAATGTGACCGGCCCGGAAAGACCGAGCTTTTCAGCCGCTGCGGCAACCGCGATTTCAGTGGCGCGCAGGCCGAACGGATTGACCTCGATCGGCAGCGGAAAACGGCCGAGCGTCTCGACCATCTTGGAGCGGTCGGCGATGACGATCATGCGCTGGGACGCCGCGGCGACGATCTTCTCGCGCAGCAGCGCGCCGCCGCCGCCCTTGACCAAGGTCAGTTCCGGGTCGACTTCGTCGGCGCCGTCGACGGTGAGATCGAGCTCTGGCGTTTCCTCCAGCGTCGACAGCGGCACGCCAAGCTCGCGGCACAGCGAAGCGGTGCGCTCCGAGGTCGGCACGCCGATGACGGTCATGCCGGTGGCAACCTTTTCGGCAAGCAGCCGCACGAACTCTTCGGCCGTGGTGCCGGTGCCGATGCCGAGCCGCATGCCGTCGCTCACATGGGCGAGTGCCGCCCGCGCGGCTTCGACCTTCAACTGCCTTGCATTCATGTCGGTTGTTGCCCCGGAAATTCGCTGCCGGGCTCGTAGCATTTTTGCCGGTTCGATCAAAGCCCTGGACGGCGCTTCTCCAGGTCAGCCTGTATAGGAATTATTTCCTTGACCGGTGAGGGCAGCTATGCTACATTTTTGTCCATGGTGCTGATTTGCGCCACAACCCGCCGTCGAGGCGGGTTTTTTCATATAGGATGGCCCGCCGCGAATGTCCGGCCTGATGGGCAGGCCCCGCCTGAACGAACTGGCCCCGCGCTTGCCTTGACGCGCCGCAGCCGCTATCGCCTGCCCATTGCACACCTGCCCAGGACAGACCATGACCCGACCGATCATCGTGTTCGACCTCGACGGTACGCTGATCGACACAGCGCCGGACCTGCTCGACAGCCTGAACCACAGCCTGGCCGCCAGCGAGATCGCGGCGGTCGACGAAGCCGGCTTCAGGCGTTTTGTCGGTCACGGCGGCCGGGTGATGATCGAGCGGGCGCACGCCGCCCATCAGCGATCGCTCGATGTCGCGGAGCACGACCGGCTGCTGAAACTGTTCCTCGACCACTACACAATCAACATCCCCGGCAAATCGCGCCCCTACCCCGGTGTCGTCGAGGCGATCGCGCGCTTCGAAAAGGCCGGCTATCTCCTGGCCATCTGCACCAACAAATACGAAGCCAACTCGCTGGCGCTGATCGAGGCGCTCGGCCTGTCCAGGCATTTCGCGGCCATCGCCGGACAGGACACGTTCGCCTTCCGCAAGCCCGACCCGCGCCATCTGATCGAGACCATCAAGCTGGCCGGTGGCGACCCGCACTGCGCGCTGATGGTCGGCGATTCGCAAACCGACATCGACACGGCGAAAGCCGCTGGCATCCCGGTGGTGGCGGTCGATTTCGGCTACACCGACCGCCATGTCCGCGAATTCGAGCCCTCGGCGGTGATCTCGCATTTCGACGCCCTGACGCTCGGTCTGGCGCAGAAGCTGATTGCCGCCGCCGGGTAGTGACGGGGAGTGGCGCAGGCAATCGCATATGGGCAAAGGCTTGCGTCCTACGAATACCTCCACCCCTAACCCCTCCCCACAAAGGGGGAGGGAGATTCCGTCGGCGCTGATATCAGCAAATTTCCAACGTTCTCGACGCAAAAGGCGAGAGCGCGGCAGCTTCCCTCTCCCTTGTGGAGAGGGTTAGGGTGGAGGTCCTCTTCGCAAGAATCTATATTCGATAGCCTTGGGAAGCGGCCTGCCCCGCCTCGGCGACAACGCGGAAAGGACAGCAAATCCGATCCTTAGCGGAACGCCAGACAGCGCCTTGACTTCCCGCACCCGCCTCCCTTATATCGCGGCTCGCTTGGCCTTCGGGCAACGAGCGGGCGATTAGCTCAGCGGGAGAGCACACCCTTCACACGGGTGGGGTCGCAGGTTCAATCCCTGCATCGCCCACCAAAGTCCTTACGGCAGTCGGCGATGTCTGGTGGAGATGCACCAGACGCGATCAGCGCTTCATCGAGTGCAGGATGGCCTGCATGTGCTCTTCCAGGTCGAGTTCACCGCGAGCCTCAGCGGTCAACAGGTAATCGGCCTTGGCCCGGCGGTCGCCTCGGCTGATCGCCGGATAGGAGCAGATGGCCAGCGATGCTTCCTGTTCAATCCGGTCTGCCGTCTTGCGTTCGTTGCTGGTGCTGCCCGCTTGATGAACAACCCTGTGAAGCCCGACATAGCTGGCTTCATGGGCTCCGATCAGCGCCCGCAATTCGGGTGAGGCACCTTCCTCTTCGGCAAACGTCGGTTCAATGGCCGAGGCCACGGCGGTGAACGCAAGAAGTGTACGGCGGGTGATTTCGGGCATGCCTCATATCCTGCTCTCTGATCATGCAGGCACACCATAGCACCGGCGCAACGGTTCGAAGAGATGCTCAGGGACGCGACCGCACTGTCTGCTGACAGATGTATTCGCTTCCGTAGCCCGCCCGCCCAGCAGCCGGTGTGGCCTTAAGTCGCAATGATTGACTTCCGAAAAGCAGGGTTTCGGGCTTCATTGACGCTGCGATCAACACCATATGGTGATCCACAGCCCTCCAAAACGAGAGAAGCTCGCTTTGACGCGGTCGCACAGCGGTCGTCAGCCGGCAATGGCTATGAACCAGGAACTTGAAAAACCATGCCTGAAAACATCAGACCGATTTCGAAAGACGTCCCCCTCATTCAGCTAGGCCTCTATCAGTGCCGCTTCCCGGTGAGCGAAGACCGGTCGGTACCCGGCGGCTATCGTTTTTGTGCCGGGCCAACTTCGGCGGATCGCGTCTATTGCGATCACCACCACGGCATCGTGACCGCCGTCGACCCTCGTCGAACCCGTTCAGGTCTCCACCCCGCTCAACGACGCGCTGCGTAAGTTAAGCGGGCGGCGGCCCCATTCGGGCAGCTGCAAACCGGCGGACTGAATCGGCACGCATTCCAGCCGCGGAACAAACCGGCACGCCAGCGAGTTTCTCTCCGACGAAAACTTGAGGGAAAGCCATGTCCAGATTTCTGCCGGCGACCAGCGTCGCCGTTCTTCTCGCCGGCGCGCCGGCCTTGGCCGCGGACGACAAGCCGCTGCCGCCGCCCAATGCCAAGAAGCTGTCCGAGATCATCGCCAAGGTCGAGCAGCGCGACGGCTTTCGCTATGTGGACGAGGTCGACTGGGACAGCGGCGCCTACACCGTCACCTATTACACGGCGGACAAGGCGAAGGTCGAAATCACCTACGATCCTGTGACGGCGGAGCCGAAATAGGGTTCGCCGGCAGACATTTCGTTCCCGGCCGTGTCAGCGGCCATTCCCGGCGCGGGCGCCTCCCCTTGCGTCAGCGTCGCTTTGATGGCTGACTGTGCGCCAGAGCAGTTCACCGCTTCATGGAAACGGTGAACCGCTCTAACTCTTTGTTTTGGCGCAATTCCGGACGGAAACCGTTTCACACTTTTCCTGGAATTGCTCTGGGCGCCGCATTGGGGGATGGGGATGGCGACGGCAAAGCACGTGATGAAGCGCATATTGATGATGTTGGCCGGCTACTTCGTGTCGGTGCTGGTCGGCCTGATCGCCATCGCGGTGATCTATGGCGTGCTCAGCTCCTTGCCCAACGCGCCCAACTATTTCGACGCCATGGGCGTCTCGCCGATCGCGGTGCTGCTGGTGCCGCCGCTCGGCATGTTCGTCTATTTCCTGACCATCGTGGTGACCGCGCTGCAGACGCTGATCTTCGCGCTGATCGCCGAGTTCTTCTCGTTGCGCAATGTCCTGCTGCACATGGTTTTCGGCGCCGGCGCCGCGGTCGGCGGTTTCGCCCTGATCTGGCCGAGTGCACCGGAGGATATGGACCCGGAGCGTTGGGTCGACATCGGCATCATTGCCGCTGCCGGACTTGTCGCCGGGTTGCTCTATTGGCTGATCGCCGGGCGCGACGCCGGCTTCCGGCGGCCATTGTTCCAGCGCTACTAGCTTGCAGGCTCACAATCGCGAGCCCGGCATATCGGCTCATGCCGAGCCTGAAAGAAACAGATTCCGCCGCATTATGAAAGCCGCCAGTCGGAAAACGATCTCAAATCGGTCGCTCAGTGCGCCTTGCTGCCTGAGAGCAGCCATAGCTCGTCGTCATGGCGCTGCTGTTCCGAGCGCAGCGGCCAGTACGTCGGCGAGGCCGCGTCCGGCGCTGCCGTCCTCATCAAGGCGCGGATTGTAGATGGTGATCTCGAGGCCGACTGCCTTGCCGCTCGCCAAGGCAAGCCGGAGCGCAGCCGTCAGCTCGTCCCACGACAACCCGCCTAGCACGCGAAAATCGACAGCTGGCATGATGACGTCGTCGAGACAGTCGGCGTCGAGATGGATGAAGAAGCCGTCCAATTCAGCTCTCGTCAGGTGATCGATCGCTTCGCATGCGGCGGCCTCGATGCCCGTGGCGCGCACAGCGGGAAGGTCAAGCACCTTGAGCTCTTCGGGGAGCGGCTGGCTTCCGTACTCCTCCTGATCCTTGTGATCGCGATACGCGAAGGCGACAGCGTCTTCAGGGCGGACCAGAGGACCGCGACCTTCGATGTCGGTCAGGAGCGATGGACCGTAGCCGGTGACGAAGGCGAGGTCCATCGAGGCGCCCTCACCATTGGGTTCCGCCTCTGGCTGGAAGAAATCGGCGTTGCCGTCAATGAAGAGCAAGCCGTAGCGGCCGCGTCGTCGAAACGCGAGCGCCGAGCCCAGCACGATCGTGCAATCGCCGCCCAGCACCACTGGAAACCCGCCTGCGTCAAGCACCGCTTCCACGGCGTCGGCGAGCTGGGGCGACCACTGCGCAATTGCCCTGGCGTTCAGGGTGCCGGTCTCGGGATCGGGCGTCGGGTCCTTCGCAGGCACAGCCAGCCGCCCGGCGCGGCGCGCCTGGATGCGCTCCGCAAGGCCAAGGTCCAGGAGCCGGTCAGGCAAGCGCTCCACACCGTCGGTCGCCAGGCCCAGCGTGGAAGGGGCTTCGAGAATCGCATAATGGCTCGGCATAGGCGCCTCCATTAGTGACTATTTTGCGGAGTAGGTCAGGGCCTCTGTTTTGTGGCCGTGTGATCGCGAATGAAGGCCCTTCCATCTGAACGCTGAAGCGAAACGTGCCCACTTCCGTAGCTTGGTCGACCTTCGTCAGCCATCGGCAGAATGCCGACGATGGCAAAACACCGTCGCAGAATCGCTTCGATCGCTCAACATCGTTCGTCCCTACCGAAACAGGATCACAGTTGCGTTTTGAGCTTGTTCGATAACGGTAGCCGCCGCTCCTCGTTCCCTCTCAGCCGCCTTTCCGCTTTCGGTCATGCCGTATTTATGAGTTAACGGCCTACCGGAAGTCCTGGATCAACTCGAAGGCGAGCGAACCGCCTCCGTAGCGTCCAGAGCCTGCTTCAGGCGCGAATCGCGGTCGTAGACGTCGCCGAAATACTCGACCTTGCCGGACAGATCGGGCCATGCGGTGAAATAGGCGACATAGACCGGGATCGTGCGCGTCACATTCTCGGTCGCATGGCCGTGCTTCAGCTTCTCGGCGATATAGTCCACGGAGGTGCCAAGCACCGCCGCTGCCATGCCGCGCGGGTCCTGCAGCCGCACGCAGCCATGGCTGAGCGCGCGCATATCCCGCTGGAAGAATGATTTCTGCGGGGTGTCGTGCATGTAGATCGCGTGCTTGTTGGGGAACAGGATCTTCAACTCGCCCAGCGCGTTGGCCTCGCTCGGCTGCTGGCGAACGCTGTAGGGGATGTTGGAGCCATAGGCGCCCCAATTGACCGCCGACGAAGGAATGCGCTTGCCGCGCGAATCCGTCACCTCGTAGCCGGCCCGGTCGAGATAGCCCGGATCGTTGCGCAATCTCGGCAGCATCTCGTTGACGATGATCGACTGCGGCACGCCCCAATAGGGATGGAAATCGACCTGCTTGATCTGGTCGTAGAAGAAGGAGGTCTGGTTGGTGGTCCGGCCAACGACGACACGCGTCTTCAGCTTTTCCTCGCCATTGTCGATGTAGCTTGCGGTAAAGGCCGGCTGGTTGATGAAGACGCGCGGGCTGCCAAGATCGGAGGGCAGCCAGCGCAGTTCCTCCAGCGCCACTTCCACCTTCAGCAGCTTGTCGGCCTTGGATGTTCCGGCCAGCGTCGCGACGGTGCGCGGGCCGATGACGCCGTCGCCCTTCATGCCTGCCTTCTGCTGCACGGCCTTGATGACCGGGACCAGTTCCGGAACGTAGACGTCGCTGGTGGCCAGCCTGGACAGGATCTCGCCATAGGCGCCGCCCATCTCGTCATCGAGATTGCGCGCGATCAGGGTCAGCAGCTTCGGCAGTTCAGGGCTGGTTTCGCCCGGCTTCAGCAACAGCTTGGGGTCGACGACGATTTCGTTTTCAGCGCTGGCCTGCAGCGATTCCAGCTCGACGCGCAGCGCCTGGTATTCCGCATTCTGCGGATGCCGCGATTCGAGATAGGTGCGCACTTGCTGCGTATGCGCCAGCGTCCTCAGCACGCCTTGCAAGTCGAGCGGCTTGGCCGGAAAATCATAGTAGCCGGTCATGCGGTTGGGATCGACGCGGCCGTTCTGGGCGTCGTGGGCATAGCGCAGCACACGCGCGGAAAGCGCCATCTCGAAACGGACGAGCTCTTTCAGTTGCGCATTGGCATCGGCCGACGATGCGCCGGCAGCGGGCACTTCGACCGTATAGTCGGCGGGCGCGAGGCCATAGCTTGAAGCCTCGCCAAGCACCCGCACCGCATCCTGCGCGCGGCTGTTGAGGCTGGTTCCGCTTATCCAGATGAAATCCGGATTGGCCGAGTAATAGGCGATCAGCGCCTTGGCGATGTCGGGCTCGGCTAAGAGTTCGTAGTCGCCCAAGCTGGCAACCGCATCACGAAACGCAGCGCCCGTTGCCGACGGCACGAAAGCCGCATCCTGTGGCGTTGCCGGCTCTGGCGTCGGGGCCAGCGCCGAGAAGTCGACGCGAACCAGCCGGTCGGCCTTGTAGGTGTAGTAGGATGGGCTGCTGATTCTCGCACCGCCACCGCCACCGCCACCGCTGGCCGGAGCCTTCGGCTTTGGCTTGTGCTTCGGTGGCGGGGGCGGAAACTCGCCTTTCGGCGCATGCTTGACGCCGCCGCCGAAAAGCATGTCGAAGAGCCCCTGCGCGCCTGCCTGGGGTACACCGAAAGCCAGCGTTGCCGTGATTGCCATCAGCGGCATCACGGTTGCTTTGTTTCCGAGGAATTTCATGAATCACCCGCTCCGGCCGCAACCGGTTCCCGTTCCGCACGCTAGATCGTCCCGCTCACCGCATGGCGGATGTAAGGCGCGACTATACTGATTCATACCGATTTCGTTAAGCTTTCATAAATTTTGGAAAGCCTGTTGCAGAACGGTTTCACAAGATCGTGACGGCTGGAGCGGAGGGTTGTTCCGCCCCAGCCGGAAATCTCTCGGATCAGGCGTTGGCGCCGCCATCGATGGTCAGGGCAGCGCCGGTGACGAAGCGGCCTTCAGGGCCTGCAAGCCAGGCGACCATACCGGCAATGTCATCGGCCTTGCCGAAACGCGGTGTTGCCATCTTCCGGCGCTGATGCTCGGCGTGCGGGCCGTCGGCCGGGTTCATGTCGGTGTCGGTCGAACCGGGGTGGACGACGTTGGCGGTGATGCCGCGCGCGCCGAGGTCGCGCGCCAGCGCCTTGGTCAGGCCGACCAGCGCCGCCTTGCTGGCTGAATAGGCCGTGAGGCTGCCGTCGGTCGCCCTCTCGGCAAGGTTGCTGCCAATCGAGATGATCCTGCCGCCCTCACCCATATGCACGGCCGCCGCCTTCGAGGCGATGAATGGAGCCCGGAGATTGACCTCCATGGTCTCGTCGAAATCTGCGAGCGACAGCGTGTCGATGGGGGCGGCCCGCCAGATGCCGGCGCTGTTGACCAGGATGTCGAGCCGGCCAAAAGCGGTCACTGCGTCGTAGACGGCCTTTTCTATAGCCACCGCATCGCGGTTGTCGGCCCTGATCGCGATGGCGCGGCCGCCCTTGGCCTTGATTTCGGCCACAACCGAGCGAGCCTGCTCCTCGCCATGCACATAAGTCAGAGCGACACTGGCGCCGTTGGCCGCGAGCCGTCGCGCAATCGCCGCACCGATGCCGCGACTGCCGCCGGTGACGAGCGCGGCCTTGCCGTTCAATTTGCTGGAAGACATCAAATTCTCCTTTTGTAACGATCGATACATAAATATCTGTCAGCCTTGCCCGTCGGCGTCAACTTAATTATGTATCGATCAACACAGAAAAGAGCATCATGTCGGAACGAGGCCGTCCCCGCACCTTCGATCGAACCGCAGCCCTGCGACGTGCGATGCAGGTGTTCTGGGCGCGTGGCTACGAAGGCGCATCGATGAGCGAGCTGACCGCCGCCATGGGCATCAACTCGCCCAGCCTCTACGCCGCCTTCGGCAGCAAGGAGGCGCTGTTCCTGGAGGCGACGGATTTTTACTCGCACACCGAGGGTGCCGACATCTGGCTGGCATTGGACGAGGCTCCGACCGCGCGGCAGGCGATCGAACAATTCCTGAGCCTGACGGCGAAGGCCTATGCGCAGAGCGATCGTCCGCAGGGCTGCCTGATCACGCTCGGCGCGCTGCATCAGGATTCGAGCCGAGGCGCCATCTGCGACGATCTGCGCCGTCGTCGTGCCGAAAACCACACCGCCCTGCGGAAGCGTCTCGAGCGCGGCGTTGCCGAAGGCGAATTGCCGGCGAATTTCGATGCGAGCGCCGCCGCGACTTTCTTCGCCACGGTCCAGCACGGCATGTCGATCCAGGCACGCGACGGCGCCTCGCACGATGCCCTGCTGGCGACGGTTGCCGGGGCCATGGCGGCCTGGAGGACGCTGGCCGGCGGCAACGCGGCGTGACAAACGCCGGCTGGTGTGCTCGAAATTCTGACTTGCCAGCAATGCTAGGGCCGGCAAGGCCGGGAGGCCAGCAATGCTAGGGCCGGCAAGGCCGGGAGGGATGAGAGTGTGAAAAAGGGTTATCGCGAGCTGCTGGACGAGGCGAACGCCGTGATCGAGGTGGTTTCGCCGGAGGAAGCGGCCGGGCTGCTCGACGATGAAGACACGATCTTCGTCGATCTGCGCGATCCACGCGAAGTGGAACGCGACGGCAAGATTCCCGGCGCCAAGCATGTCACGCGCGGCATGCTGGAGTTCTGGATCGACCCCGAAAGCCCTTACCACAAGCCGTTCTTCGCCTCGGGAAAGAGCTTCGTGTTCTTCTGCGCCGGCGGCTGGCGCTCGGCGCTGGCCACAAAGACGGCGCAGGACATGGGGCTTTCGCCGGTCAAGCACATCCTTGGCGGCTACACCGCCTGGAAGGCGGCTGGACTGCCGGTCGAACCCGGCGAGAAGAAGAAATAATTTCGACCGCCGCTCAATGCAGCAGCGATGGCTCGCGATGCGTCACGAATCCGACCGCGCGTTCGACCACACCCTTGTCGGCGAGAATGCGGCGGTGGCCGAGCCCATCGGCCCAGTAGAGCCGCACATGGCCGCCGGCGCCGGCATAGCGCCTTGCATGATCGGCCGAGACTTCGCGGTCGTCCTGCGCGTGGATGACCAGGGTCGGCACCGGGGCCTGGGCAAGCTGGCGGTCACCGGTGAATTCGTGCAGCGGCCGGCCGGAAAGATGCTCGACCCGGTCCGCCATGGCGGCTTGCGAGCGCGGGCCGACATTCAACATATGACTGAAGTCGGCAAAGATCGCCGGCAGTGAACTTGGCGCCGCGATCAGCACCAGGCGTCCGGCCGCCAGCGGCGGGATGTTCTTGACCGAACCGGCGATGGCGTTGGCGGCAACGGCGCCGCCGAAGGAATGGCCGACGGCTGCCACGAAGGGGCCGAACCACTCGCCGGCAATTCGCACCGCATCCACGGCATTGACCATGTTCAGGCGCCGGCCCTGCGACTGGCCGTGGCCGGGCAGGTCAAGCGAAACGACCCTGTAGCCGGCGGCGCGATAGCCTTCGATCAAGGCGCGCATATATTCGGTGCGCGAGCGCCAGCCATGGACGACGAGCACCGTGCCGGCGGCCGCCCTGCCCGGCTCGGGCCGGAACTCGTGCACCATGACGCAGCCGGTCGCGGTCTTCAGCCGGTGATGACGCGCCTCGGTCATGAACCCGGCCGCACGCTCGACAGCGCGGCGCTCGCCATCGCTGAGCGCCTTGACATTCGGGGTGCGGCAGAACAATTCGAACGCCGCGCGTCCGCTAAGCCGCGGCGCGACACGCTCTGCCGCACCGAACACGCCCCGGATGACCTTCAGCCCGAATGATGCCATAGTGAAAATCCATCCATACGTTCAAGCATGAACATAATAGTTCAAAGATGAACAATAAACAAGAGCTGCCTTGGGACAACCCCCGTTTCCGCAACTGGGTCGCGGTGGCGCGCGCATGCCATGTGCTGGAGCGCACGCTCGCGGTGAAGCTTGCACCGCTCGATTTGAAACCGGCGCAGCTCGACGTGCTGATGAACCTCTATCGCCACCCCGGCATGTCGCAGCACGATCTTGCCCGCAAGCTGCTCGTCGGCCGCTCCAACATCACCATGCTTTTGCCGCAGCTGGAAGCGCGTGGCCTGCTACGCCGCGAAGGCGACGAGAAGGACAAGCGCATCCTGCGGCTCGCGCTCACCAAGGCCGGCGAGGCGCTGCTGATGCAGGCGCTGAAAGTGCATATGGCGCTGATCGAGAAGGCGATGAGCCAGTCGACACCGGAACAATGCGACATGATCGGCGATCAGATGCGCAAGATCTATGATGTGCTGAAGGAAGCGTGACGGCCTTTCAGCCTGGACCTACCACATCGTCTTCTTCGCCCGTTCCGGCCATTCCTTGTCGTAGGTTTCGCCGTCGATGTTCCTGCGGCTGGTGATTTCCAGGATCTGTCCGGCCGTCGGCAGCGACTTCGGGTCGACGTGCCTTGCCGCGTTCCAGAGCTCGGAGCGGACGATGGCCCGGGCGCATTGGAAATAGACCGAATCGATGTCGACGACGGTCACCGATCGCGCCGCCTTGCCGTCCACCGTGAATGATGCGCACAGCGCCGTATCCGTGGTGATATGAGCGCGGCCGTTGACGCGCAGCGTCGTGCCGGAGCCCGGCACCAGGAACAGCAGGCCGACGCGTGGGTCGCAAATGATGTTTTTCAGCGAATCGGCGCGGTTGTTGCCGCGTCGGTCCGGCATCATCAGGGTTTTCGGATCATGGATGCGCACGAAGCCGGCGAGATCGCCGCGCGGCGAACAGTCCAGCCCCTCCGGTCCGCCGGTCGCCAGCGCGACGAAGGGCGAGGCTTCGATGAAGGCGGCATATTCGGGAATGATTTGGTCGAGTTCCTTGACCAGCGAGGCCTCGCCTGGAACGCCATAAAGCGCCTCGAGTTGCTCGACCGTGGTGATGACGGACATGTTTTCGCCTCCAAACCTTTGCCGGCGCTACGCCATCTCGATGACGTTTTGACGACAGCGAGGGGAATCAATTTTAGCGGTCCCGGCTCAGGCCCTTTTCCGCAAGCTCGGCGAGATAGGCCTCCCAGCGCGCATCCTTCTCGTGGCCGAGTGTGTGCAGGTAATTCCAAGTGAAGATGCCGGTGTCGTGGAAATCGTCGAAGGTGATGCGCACGGCGTAGTTGCCGACTGGCTCGATCTTGAGAATGGCGACATTGCGCTTGCCGGGAATCGTCACCCGCTGTTCGGGCGAATGGCCCTGCACCTCGGCCGATGGCGAGGCGACGCGCAGCAGTTCCGCCGGCAGTTCGAACGGCCGATGGTCGGGAAAGGTGACGGACAGAAGTTTGCGGTCCTTGGAGACCCTGAGCTCCTTCGGTGCGGTCATGCTGTTCGATCCTGTGTCATCCACCCTTCCCTACGCCGCTTCGCCAAACGGGAAAAGAGCTGATGAGACCGACCGACATGCGATGTCGGCTGAGGGATGTTACCAAAGATCGAGAGGCGGTATCTTGAATGAATGGCCGGATCGTATCACATAGCGGTATATAACGAAGCCGTTCACGGCCACGGGAAGCGCTTGAAGCATGGACATGATTGATCCTTTCGGCCGCACGATCAGCTATCTCCGCGTGTCGGTCACCGACCGCTGCGATTTCCGCTGCACCTATTGCATGGCCGAGGACATGGCCTTCCTGCCGAAGAAGGACCTGCTGTCGCTGGAAGAGCTCGATCGGCTGTGCACGGTTTTCATCGAAAAGGGCGTCAGGCGGTTGCGCCTGACTGGCGGCGAGCCGCTGGTGCGCAAGAACATCATGCATCTGGTGCGCCAGCTGTCGCGGCATCTCGCCAGCGGCGCGCTGGAAGAACTGACGCTGACCACCAACGGCTCGCAGCTGTCGCGCTTTGCCGCCGAACTCGCCGATTGCGGCGTGAAGCGCATCAACGTGTCGCTCGATACGCTCGATGCCGACAAGTTCCACAAGATCACCCGCTGGGGCCATCTCGACAAGGTCATGCAAGGCATCGATGCCGCGCAGGCGGCGGGGCTGAAGGTCAAGCTCAACGCGGTGGCGCTGAAGGATTTCAACGACGCCGAGCTGCCCGAGATGATGCGCTGGGCGCATGGCCGCGGCATGGACCTGACGGTCATCGAAACCATGCCGATGGGCGAGATCGATGCCGACCGCACCGACCAGTATTTGCCGCTGTCGCTGCTGCGCGCGTCGCTGGAACGCCAGTTCACGCTGACCGACATTCCCTTCAAGACCGGCGGCCCGGCCCGCTACGTCCAGGTCGCCGAGACCGGCGGACGGCTCGGCTTCATCACGCCGATGACGCATAATTTCTGCGAAAGCTGCAACCGCGTCCGGCTGACCTGCACCGGCACCCTCTATATGTGCCTGGGCCAGGAAGATGCCGCTGACCTGCGCGCGCCCTTGCGCGCCTCCGAAGGCAACGAGCTGGTCGCCGAAGCGATAGACGAAGCGATCGGCCGCAAGCCGAAAGGCCATGACTTCATCATCGACCGCCGCACCAGCCGCCCATCGGTATCGCGCCATATGAGCGTCACCGGCGGCTGATCTTCCCGCCGATCTGTGCAAGAATTGCCGTGCGGTCATCGACTTCGGGGCAAGACATGCGGCGGTTCTTTTCATTCGGGACGTTTTTCGCTGCGATCGCGGCGAGCACGGCAATTGCCGCGCCGTTCACCTATGTGAACGAGCGCTTCGGCACCGTCTGCACCTTTCCCGAGGAAATCTTCACCGAGCACCAGCCCGAGCCCGACAATGGCGACGGGCAGCAATGGCTGAGTGCCGATGGTGCCAGCCTGATCTGCTCGGGCATCCTCAACATCGACGACGATACGCCGAAAGGCTTTGTCGCGGCGCAGAAGGCGAGCAACGAGCCGGGCTACAAGGTGACCTACAGCAGGGCCGGAAAGGACTGCAGTGCTGTCGGGCTTGAAGGAAGGAAAGATCTTTTACGAGCGGCGCCTATTTGGTGGAGATGGCGTCATCCGCACGGTATGGGTCGATTACCCTCCGGCCCTGAAGTCGAAATACGACCCGCTGGTCGGCGCCATTGCCGGCAGTCTCAAGGGGCCATGAACGTTTCGAACCACACCCCAGAAAAAGTCTAGTTCGCGAACCGCAGCCGGATTTACGGCCAGTCTGTTCCAGCCTAGCCTTTCCCTGGAAGCGGCTCTTCGCTCACAGGGGAATACATCATGCGCAAACTCGTTCTTTCTCTGGCCTTGCTTGGTCTCGCGGCCGCGCCCGCAACGGCGCAGTCGATCGGCGGCACCTATACCGTCGCCGGCACCAACTTCGACGGCTCGGCCTACGGCGGCGAAGCCACCATCACGCTGACCAGCGGGACGACCTGCGCGATCCATTGGGAAACCGGTGGCTCATCTTCCGACGGCATCTGCATGCGCAACGATGACGCCTTCTCGGCCGGCTATGTCATGGGCAAGGATATCGGCCTCGTCGTCTACAAGATGACGGACGACGGCTCGCTGCATGGTCTGTGGACCATCGCCGGCAAGGAAGGCAATGGCACCGAGGTGCTGACGCCGAAGAAGTAAGTTCTGCCGCCATTGCAGGTGATCTTCTGGGCCACAAACAAGGCTGTGGCCCAGCCCTTTGCTGTTGCTGTTTCATGCCCGGCTGTTACAGGCTTGCTGCCTAAAGCGCGTCGCGTTTGAACGGATTCAGGTGACGCGCTTTAGGTCTTTGTTTCTTATGCATGCCGTTTCCCAAAAATCGAGGTCACTTTTGGGCGACATGCATTAGCAGAACCGGTAGCCGTCTTGCCCCTGTCACCAAATATTCGCGGCGCGTTGTTCATGATGGTGGCGATGGCCGGCTTCTGCCTCAACGACGCCATCACCAAATACTCGTCACAATCGATGAACATGGCGCAGGTCATGTTGATCCGTGGGGCTTTCGCTTCGCTTTTCGTTGGCTTGCTCGCCTGGCAGCGCGGCGCGCTCGCCCGCCCGGGCTCGATGCTGCAGCCTCTGGTGGCCCTGCGCGTGATCAGCGAGGCCGGTGCCACGGTGAGTTTTCTCGTCGCCCTCGCCCATTTGCCGATCGCCAATGTTTCGGCGGTGCTGCAGGCGCTGCCACTGGCGGTGACGATGGGGGCCGCGCTCGTCTTTGGCGAGGCTGTCGGCTGGCGGCGCTGGCTGGCCATCGCCATCGGATTTGCCGGCGTGCTGATCATCGTGCGGCCTGGCTTCGAAGGGTTCAGCATCTACTCGCTGGCGGCGCTGGCCAGCGTTGCCTGTTGTGCGGTGCGCGATCTCGCCACCAAGCAAATTCCCAAGGCCATTCCGACATTGCTGGTGTCGACGGCAACCGCGCTTGCCATGACCATCGTCGGTGCGGCGCTGTTGCCGGCAATGGGCGGCTGGACGCCGATGACGGGGGACAGCACAGCCCTGCTGGCCCTGGCGGCGGTGCTGGTGCTGATCGGCTACCAGTTCATCATCATGGCGATGCGGGCGGGCGACATCTCCTTCATCGCGCCGTTCCGCTATACGGCCCTGATCTGGTCGATCCTGCTTGGCCTGTTCATCTTCGCCGATATCCCCGATCCGCCGATGATCGTCGGCGCCACCATCATCATCGGCTCGGGCCTCTATGCGCTCTACCGCGAGCGGGTCGCCGGCCGGCGCAAGATCGTCGCCGAAAGCACGGGGCCGAGCATGGTTCCGGACGGAATCTAGCCAGATCATTGAAGGTTCTTGTGATTTCCGACGGCTGGCGTACAGGCTTCGTGGCATGAAGCGAGACATTGCGGGGATCATCCTGGCCGGTGGCCAGTCGAGACGGATGGGCGGCGGCGACAAGAGCCTGTTGCCGCTTGGCGATGGCTGCCTGCTTGACCAGGTCGTGTCGCGCTTCACCCCGCAAATAGAATCGCTGGCGCTCAGCGCCAATGGCGATCCTGCACGATTCCTGCGCTTTGGACTGCCGGTGCTTGCCGACAGCGTGCCCGGCTTTGCCGGGCCGCTCGCCGGAATCCTGACCGGCCTCGAATGGGCCGCGGCCAATACGTCTTGCAAAGCGATCGTCAGTGCTGCCGGCGACACGCCTTTCCTGCCGTTGAACCTTGTCGAGCGTCTGGCAGCGGCCGCCGATCAAAGTCCCGGTTCGATTGCCGTTGCCTGCTCGGCCGGCAAGCGGCACCCGACCTTCGCGCTCTGGCCGCTCGGCTGCCGCGATGCCTTGCGGCACTTTCTGGTCGACGAGGATATCAGGCGGGTTTCGGCTTTCATCGACCGGCACGGTTTTGTCGAGGTGGAATTCCCTGTTCTGCAATCGGCGGGGGTCGACCCTTTCTTCAACATCAACGATCCGGACGATCTTGTGTCTGCCGAGCGTCTGTTGCAGAGCATCAAGCCATGAACAGACGCGTCTTCGGCATCACCGGCTGGAAGAATTCCGGCAAGACGACTTTGACCGAAAGGCTGGTCACCGAACTTGTCCGGCGCGGCTGGAAAGTCTCGACGGTGAAACACGCCCATCATGATTTCGACATCGACAAACCGGGCGCCGACAGTTTTCGCCACCGGCAGGCTGGCGCCACCGAAGTCGCGATCGTCTCCGGCGTTCGCTGGGCACTGATGCACGAGCTGCGCGGCGAGGACGAGCCGACATTGGAGACTGTCCTGTCGCGGCTTGCCCCTTGCGACCTTGTGCTGGTCGAGGGCTACAAGCGCGAAGCCCATGACAAGATCGAAACCCGCCGGCTGGATGCGAAGGACCGTACGCCGCTTTCGGCGGAGGATCCCAACATCGTCGCTGTCGCCGCCGATTTTGCGATTGAAGGCGAGCTGCTGCCGGTATTCGATCTCGACGATGCAAAATCGATAGCCGACTTCATCGAGCGCACCACTGGGCTCGTTGCTTGAGCGCTGACGCAACGGCAGAATAGCCTTGCCCATTTTTACGGTTTTGCAGTTGCTTTTTTCTTGGAAAGAGTGGGAGTATCGCGCCAGCGGGCGGTCAAAAGCACCGCCCCACAGAGCCGTTCGGAACGACGGCCGGGACCATAAAGAGAGGACCATCATGCGTATTTCACTGCGTATCGCGCTTGCCGCATCGGCCGCGCTGCTGACGCTCGGCGTCGCCCAGGCCCAGGAAAAGACCCTGAGGATCGGCACCGAAGGCGCCTACCCACCATTCAACAATCTCACGGCCGATGGCCAGCTCGTGGGCTTCGACATCGACATCGCCAAGGCGCTTTGTGACGAGATGAAGGTCAAGTGCACCTTCGTCGCCCAGGATTGGGACGGCATCATTCCCGCCCTTCAGGCCGGCAAGTTCGACGCCATCGTCGCCTCGATGTCGATCACGCCGGAGCGGATGGAAAAGGTCGACTTCTCGCACAAATACTACAACACGCCGTCGGCTCTCGCCGTGCCGAAGGACAGCACGCTGAAAGGCGTGACCAAGGAAGATCTCGCCGGCAAGACCATCGGCGTCGCCACCACCACGACGCATTTCAACTATGCCTCGAAGACCTACACCGACAGCACCGTGAAGGGCTATCCGAGCAGCCCCGAGGAGCAGGCAGATCTTGCCAATGGCCGTCTCGACGCCATCGAGGACGATATTGTCGTGCTGCAGCAGTTTCTGGATTCGCCTGACGGCGCCTGCTGCAAGATCCTCGGCCAACCTTCGCCGCAGCCGGTCGAGATCTTCGGGCCTGGCGCCGGTATTGCCGTGCGCAAGGGCGAAACCGACCTGGTCAACAAGCTCAACTCGGCCATCGACGCCATTCGCGCCAATGGAAAATACAAGGAAATCAACGACAAGTACTTCAAGTTCGACGTCTACGGCGCCGAGTCCTGATAAATACGGTCAAGACGGCGGGGAATTCCCCCGCCGTCTTCTGTTCATCTTGGGAATGCCGTGGGGATAAGACCGATCGATGCCAGCCCAGAGCATATGGACACTTCTCAGTTGGGGACCCGAAGGCTGGCTTGACGATATTGCCTATGGCGCACTGATCACCATTGCGCTTGCGCTTGCCACGCTGCCCATCGGATTGACGATCGGCTTTTTCATTGCACTCGCCAAGCAGTCCGAAGAACCCTCGTTGCGCCTTGCCGCCAACATCTACACCACCGTCTTTCGCGGTCTGCCGGAATTGGTGACGCTTTTCCTGTTCTTCTTCGGCATGCCGATCCTGCTGCAGCATCTCGTCAGGTATTTCCGGCCGGACACCACCATCGACGTCAACAGCTTCGTCGCCGGCATGATCGTGCTTGCGCTGATCTTCTCGTCCTATGCCAGCGAGGTTTTCCTGTCGGCCTTCCGGGCCATTCCGAAAGGCCAGTATGAGGGCGGCTATGCCATCGGTCTTTCGAACTGGCTGACCATGCGCAAGGTGATCGTGCCGCAGCTGCTGCGCATCGCGTTCCCCGGCCTGGAGAATTGCTGGCTCAGCCTGCTCAAGGACACGTCGCTGGTGTCGGTCGTCGGCCTGGCCGAGACGCTGCGCAATGCCAGCATTGCCGCCCGCGTCACCAAGCATGCTTTCCTGTTCTTCGGTGTCGCCTCGCTGGTCTTTCTTGGTCTGGCCGTCCTGTCGTCCTTCGCCACCAGCGCTATCCTGCGTTCGCTTGGCCGGCAGGAGGCGCAGCGATGAGCGCCACGGCCACAATGGTCGAACGGCCCCCGCCCCGGGCGCGCGGCTGGCCGCGCAGGCGTATTGCCGGTTATGCGCTGGTCTGCCTGTGGATTTTGTTCGGCATTGGCATCGTCAGCTATCTCTTCCTTGCCTGGAACCCTGAGTTCTTCGCCAAATATGCGCCAGCCTATTTGCGAGGGCTTGGGGTAACGCTCTCGCTGGTTTCCATATCGATGGTGCTCGGCGCGATCCTGTCGGTGCCCGTCGCTTACGGGCGCATGTCCAAGAACCGGATCCTGTCCGGCCTCGCCTATTGCTACGTCTATTTCTTCCGCGGCACGCCGCTGCTGGTCCAGACTTATCTCGTCTATTACGGATTGGGCTCGTTCAGGGTCGAGCTCCAGTCGATCGGCCTCTGGGACTTTTTCAAGGACGCGTTCAATTGCGGCGTCTTTGCCTTTGCGCTCAACACCGCCGCCTATCAGGCCGAGATTCTGCGCGGCGCCATCGAGAGCGTGCCAAGAGGGCAATGGGAAGGGGCGGCATCGCTTGGTCTGCACAAATTGCAGACCTTGCGCAAGATCATCCTGCCGCAAGCCTTGATCGTCGCCTTGCGGCCCTATGGCAACGAACTGATCCTGATGGTCAAGGCGTCCGCCATCGTCGCCATCATCACGGTCTATGATCTGATGGGCAATGCAAAGCTCGCCTTCGCCAACTCGTTCGACATCCAGGCCTATATCTGGGTCGCGCTCGTCTATCTGGTGATGGTCGAGATATTGCGCCATGGCGTCGAATGGATCGAGCGCCGGATCACCGTTCACCTGAAACGCTGACTATTTCAATTCAGCTGCACCAGCCGATCCTGCCCTACGCGTCTTGACGAATTGAGCGCAGAGCCTAGAGCTTTCGCAGCAAATTCCGTTTCTGAAGGGCAAGCTCATGGCATCTGTTGCATTTCTCGGTCTTGGCGTGATGGGCTATCCGATGGCCGGGCACTTGAAGAACAAGGGTGGCCATGATGTCACCGTCTACAACCGCACCAAGGCCAAGGCCGAGCAATGGGTTGGCCAGCATGGCGATAGCCTTGCGGCGACGCCAGCACAGGCCGCCGAGGGCAAGGATTTTGTCTTCTCCTGTGTCGGCAATGACGACGATCTGCGTTCGGTGACGACCGGTCCGGAAGGCGCCTTCAAATCGATGAAGAAGGGTTCGGTCTTCATCGACAACACCACGGCCTCGGCCGAGGTCGCTCGCGAGCTGGCGGCGGCGGCGGAAGCCGGCGGGTTTTCGTTTCTCGATGCGCCTGTCTCGGGCGGCCAGGCCGGCGCCGAGAACGGCGTGCTGACCGTCATGGTCGGCGGCGAGCAGGACGCTTTCGACAGAGCGAAGCCTGTTATCGACGCTTTTGCCCGCACGGTCGGCTTGATGGGGTCGGCCGGTGCCGGCCAGCTCACCAAGATGATCAACCAGATCACCATAGCCGGCCTCGTCCAAGGCCTGGCCGAAGGCATCCATTTCGGCAAGAAGGCCGGACTCGACATCGAGAAGGTGATCGAGGTGATTTCCAAGGGCGCCGCGGGCTCCTGGCAGATGGAGAACCGCCACAAGACGATGAACGCCGGCAAATATGATTTCGGCTTCGCCGTCGACTGGATGCGCAAGGATCTCGGCATCTGTCTGGCCGAGGCCGATCGCAATGGCGCCAGACTGCCGGTGACAGCACTTGTCGACCAGTTCTACAAGGATGTGCAGGCGATGGGCGGCAAGCGCTGGGACACGTCCTCGCTGCTGGCGCGCCTGGAGAAGTAGGTTTCCGCCGTGGCAGAGCTCTCACCTCAATCCACAGCCGCGGAAATCGTCGCCCATCTTCGCGCTATCGGGTCGGAGGAGAACCGCCTCGGCATGTTGCGCTACGGCATCAAGATCGACCGTGCGCTTGGTATCTCGCACGGCATGCAGCGGCAGATCGCCAGGAAGATCAGACGCAACCACGAGCGCGCCTTCGAGCTATGGGACACCGGCATCATGGAGGCGCAGTTCATCGCCTCCGTCACCGCTGACCCGAAACGGTTTTCTGCTGAAGATGCAAGACGATGGGCGGCCAGCTTCGACTCCTGGGACATCGTCGACGGCGTCTCCGACCTCTTTGTCGACACGGACGCCTGGAAAGAACTGATCGCCGAGTTCGCGGCGGACGAGCGGGAATTCGTTCGGCGCACGGCCTTTGCCATGATGGCCTGGTCTGTCGTCCACCGGAAGAAGGAGCCGGAGACGACCTTCCTCGCCTTCCTGCCGATCATCGAAACGCATGCCAACGACAGCCGCAATTTCGTGAAGAAAGCCGTGAACTGGGCGCTTCGGTCGATCGGCAAACGATCAATGGACATGCACGGCGCTGCCCTGGCTGTCGCCGAACGATTGGCGCAGTCGGCAGACAAGACGGCGCGCTGGATCGGCAAGGACGCCGTAAGGGAGCTGTCCAATGCCAAGACGCTCGCGCGGATCGTCGCCAGGAAAGGCTGACGGCGCGGAAATCCGCTTTCCGGCATGTCTGGATCTCGCCGACATGTGAAGTGGCTGCCGACATGTGATGCGGCTGCCGACATGTGATGCGGCGGGAGCGTTGACGTCGTTGACAGCGGCGTCTTTACTTGAGCTTCAAAGGGACGCGGCCAATGAGCAATCCTCCCAAATCAATCCTGGCCTTCGCAGCGGCATTGTTTGTGTCCGCGGCCACCGATGCCTCGGCCGAGACCGCGCACATATTCTGGAAGGATCTGCGTCCGGCTACGCAATCCGCCGCCGAAAACGTCGGGCTGCCGATGATCGCGGCAAAATTGCCCGACCATGGCGAGACGCTGTCCCTCAACCTGCAGGACAAAAGCATTCAGCTAGCCGGCTACGCATTGCCGGTCGATCGCGACGGCGATCTTGTCTATCAGTTCCTGCTGGTGCCGTGGACGGGTGCGTGCAGCCACATGCCAACGCCGCCCCCCAACCAGATCGTGCTGGTCACGCCGGCACGTCCCTACAAAATCTCCGAGGCCTATCAGCCGGTCGCGGTCACCGGCGCGCTGAAGCCGGACATGGAGAAGAGCCAGCTGTTCATCCTCGACGGCGTCAGCGTCATCCAGTCTGGCTACAGCGTCCGCAAGGCAGACGTGGTCGCCGTCGGCAGCGTACCGGACACCGTCACCCTGCCGGTCAATTCGCCCTGGAGTTTCCTCAACAAAAAGAAGAACTAAGCAGGACAACCTGCTGCAGCTCAGGCGGCGTTGGCACCCGATTCCTTGTCCAGCACCATGTAGTCGAGCGGGATTTCGGTCGTGTACTTGATCTGCTCCATGGCGAAGGACGACGACACGTCACGGATTTCGATCTTGGCGATCAGCCGCTTGTAGAAGGCGTCATAGGCGGCGATGTCTGGAACCACGACCCGCAGCAGATAATCGACGTCACCGCTCATGCGGTAGAACTCGACCACCTCGGGAAACTCCTGGATGACTTCCGAGAAACGCCGCAGCCATTCATGGCTGTGCGAATTGGTGCGGATCGACACGAAGACGGTGACGCGCACATTGACCTTTTCATGGTCGAGAATGGCAACGCGCCGCTTGATGACGCCTTCCTCCTCGAGCTTCTGGATGCGCCGCCAGCAAGGTGTTGTCGACAGCCCGACTTTCTTGGCGACGTCGGCGACCGCGAGTGTCGCGTCCTCCTGCAAAAGACGGAGAATTTTTCTATCGAGGCGGTCCATATTTTGCTCCCCAGGGGAATAGATTGGCTATACTCCCCCTTATTCCGACCTTTCACAAGAAAGAAATTCTGCCAATTGACGGAAAAGCGAGTGATTTCTTGCTGTAAGGTCAGCCGAGGCGATATCGGATTTCCGAACGCAGAAAAGGCAGCAAATCCATTTCAAACCATGGATTCTTCTTCAGCCAGCCGGTGTTGCGCCACGAGGGATGCGGCAGCGGCAGCACTTTCGGACCGACGGAATTCTCCCAGATGGAGCGCCAATCCATGACCGTTTCGGTCAGGGAGGGCCGGCGCGCCGCACCCATGTGCCAGGACTGCGCATAGATGCCGATCGTCAGCACCAGATCGATCCGTGGCATCGAGGCCATCAAAGGCGCGCGCCAGGCCGCCGCGCATTCGCGCCTCGGCGGCAGATCTCCCCCCTTGGCATCCTGGCCGGGAAAGCAGAAGCCCATCGGGACGATGGCGAATTTTTCGATGTCGTAGAATTCGTCGCTCGTCACGCCAAGCCAACTGCGCAGGCGGTCGCCGGAGGCGTCGGTGAACGGCATGCCAGACAGATGTACCTTGGTGCCGGGCGCCTGGCTGGCGATCAGGATACGGGCGCTGGACGAAGGGCGCAGTACTGGTCGTGGCTCATGCGGCAACGGCTTGCCGGCCGGATTTTCCACGCAGATACGGCAGGCGCGGACCCTGGCGACGAGGTTTTCGAGTTCAACAGTCATTCTCAGGCTGATGCGCTCGGCCGGCTGGAGACGGCCTGATGCCAGCGCAACACATTCGCGCAGTCATCCGGCACCTTGATGCGTGCCGGCTTCATGAAGTCGACGGCGATCAGGCCGGTGATGTCGGCGATCGAATAGCTGTCACCGGCGATGAACTCCCGGCTGCCCAGTTCGCCGTCCAGAAGCCTGAGGAACGCCACGGCCTTCGGCTTATTGGCCTCACCCCATTCGGGGACCTGCGGGATTTCCCATTCCTTCATGGCCGGATGGATGTGCCGGAAAGCCTGCGTGACGCAACTGAGCAAATTGAATTCCATCCGTCGCTGCCACATCTCGACCTGCGCCTTGCCGAGTGCGCCGCGCCCGAACAGGGCCGGTTCGGGATGCAGTTCCTCGAAATAACGGCAGATGGCGACGGATTCCGTGATGACGGTGCCGTCGTCGAGTTCCAGCACCGGCAGGCGTTGCAAGGGATTGCGCGAGCTGACCGCCTGTTGCCTGTGTTCGAGCGCCCCCATGTCGATGGGCACCTGCGGAACCTCGATGCCTTTCTCGGCCAGGAAAACGCGGACCCGCCGTGGATTGGGCGCCCGGCCCCCGTCGAAGAGTTTCATTCCATCCTCCTGTTCGTTCTCGGTTCCAGTTCCAGGACGCGTATCACCAGAAGCGAAAAATCTCGCGCACGGCATCGCCGATCGAGGCCAGTGTGCCGTGCTTCTTCTCGACGACTTCCCCGTGATGGCTGTCTCGCCAGTTCTGCGGCTGATCGAACGTTCCCGCCCAGATGCCGGCCTTTCCCGCCCGGGCGACGGCCTCCTCGCTCTCGAAGTCGCCATAGGCAACCGCCCAGCCGGCCTCGACCTGCGCGCGGTTGAGATTCTTGCCGCCGGCGGTGCAGTCGCCGAGCAGCCGGCCATAACGATCACGCTGCCAGCCGGTACAAGAGACGGGCTTGCCGGCGATCAGGCGAACGAGCGACTGACGCGCAAGCGTGCCGCAGGAATAGTCCGCGCCGTTCTTGCGGCAGGTCTGCGTATATTCTGGAGCATCGATGCCGCGCATGCGGATACGCTCGGTGCCAAGCGTGATCGAATCGCCGTCGTTGATGATTGCCACGCCTTGCGTCTTGCGTGTCTCCACCCGGTCGAGGCGGGCCGCCAGCAGGATCAGCAGTCCGAGGATGATGACGGCAAGCCCGTAATCCACCAGCCGGCGCCACAGGCTTCTGGGGCGCGCAACGTATCGCCGGCGCGGTCTTGGCGACCATGAGCGGCTCATATGGCAAACGGTTGGTTAATCATTCGAACGTAGCTTAACACTTGGAAACCGCTGCTCGCATAAATTGAAGTTTTGATGCCCTTGCAACGCTCGAACACAGCGGACAAGTTCATTGTGGACCGCAGGAAACCTCATCGCAACAGCGATGTGGCGCGCGCGGTGCGCAAGACGCGTGACCGTCTTTCGCAGCAGGCCGGCAATCCCGATTTCGATCGCGAACTGTTGAAGCTGCATGCCCGCGCGATGACCAGCGGCGCCATCGCCATCCCGCTTCTTGTCCTGTCGATCGCGGCGGCCGGCCGGCTGGCCGGAATCGGCAACGAGATCGGGCTCTGGGCGCTGTTCGCCCTGACCTGCTACACCATCGTTGCCTTCATGGCGCGGCGCATCGAGCGCACGGAAGCTTCCGACCTCAACCCTTCGCAAGCACGACGGGAATTCCTGATCGGCCATTTCCTTTGCGGTCTCGGCTGGGCATGGTTTGTGTGGCTTGGCTGCAGCGTCTGCGAGGTCGATCCGTTCCACATCGTCAAGGCCGTGGTGCTGTTGTTCGCCATGGCGGCGACCGCGGTGATGACCTCGTCTCTGCGCGGGGCGCTGTTGGCCACCTTTGCCGTTCCCGTGGCGCTCTACGCTTATGCCGGCGCCAAGCTATGGATGCCGGTCGAGGCGATCATGGCCGCGCTGCTGGTCATGTCGCTGCCGTTCTTCGCCTATGTGGCCCGGCATCTCAACCACTCGTCCCTGATGATGTTGTCGTTCCGCTCCGAAAAGGATGCGCTGATCGCCGAACTGGAGACGGCGAAATCGATGTCGGACGAGGCGCGGCGGCGGGCCGAAGACGCCAATCTGGCGAAATCGCGGTTCCTCGCTTCGATGAGCCACGAATTGCGCACACCGCTCAACGCCATTCTCGGTTTTTCCGAGGTGATGTCGAACGAGGTGCTGGGGCCGATGAGCAATCCCACCTATCGCGACTACGCCCATGACGTGCACGAATCCGGCCAGCATCTGCTCGACCTGATCAACGAGATCCTCGACCTCTCGCGCATCGAGGCCGGCCGCTACCAGCTCAACGAAGAGCCGGTGATGCTGCTTGGTATCGTCGAGGACTGCTGTCACATGATGGAGTTGAGGGCGCGCAACAAGGATATCCGGGTCGTCCAGGATTTCGAGCACGAACTGCCGCGCCTTTTCGCTGATGAGCGTGCGGTGCGACAGATCACGCTCAACCTTCTGTCGAATGCGATAAAATTCACCGCTACCGGCGGTGAAATCCGTGTCCGCGTTGGTTGGACGGCGGGCGGCGGACAATACATTTCGATCAAGGACAACGGTCCGGGCATACCGGAAGACGAGATCCCGATCGTGCTTTCCGCCTTCGGCCAGGGCTCGATCGCGATCAAGAGCGCCGAGCAAGGCACCGGGCTTGGCTTGCCGATCGTGCAAGGGCTGCTCGCCATGCATGGCGGCGAGTTCGAGCTTCATTCCAAGCTGCGCGAAGGGACCGAGGCGATCGCCATCTTTCCGCTGAGCCGGGTGATGGAGGAACTGCCAGCACTGCCGACAGCGGCGGTGGCGGCTCGACGACGGTAAGCGTCGCGGCGAACTGTGTCGATGGCCAGCAAGAAGGACGGCGCCCCACGATGGCAGAAGGTGATTGGCACGTCGTTGGCATAGAGATCCACTCGGACCGCCTTCGCTTGAGGCTGTTTACAGCCGACGACGCTGAAGACCTCTTTTTCGCCATCACTCCCGCCATCACCCGTTTCATGCAGTGGGAACCACCTCGATCACTGGCGGCCTTTGCCAAAGTATGGCGATCCTGGCTGACGCCAATCCAGGACGGATCGGATTTGCACTTTGTTGTGCGTGCATTGGCGGACGATCGCTGTCTGGGACTTGTCGGCCTTCATGCAGCGAAGACCGTGTGTCCCGAACTCGGGATCTGGATCAGGGAAGACGCTCAAGGAAACGGCATTGGCCAAGAGGCAATTGCTGCTGTCGCGGAGTGGGCTTCCGAGGCACTTGAACCGGACTGCTTCGAATATCCGGTTGCCGAAAGGAACGTGGCCAGCAGAAGAATAGCGGAACGCCTTGGAGGCGTAATAGTCGGCGGCCGCTCCAACCCAAAATACAACACTGTCGTCTATCGCATTCCCAATCTCCGGCGCTAATACCTCAAGACTCTAGCCGCGTACTGCCGCAGCCATGCCCGAACTGGTCAGCGCGGCGGCCTTGACCAGCCCCGCGGCAAGGGCGGCCCCTGCCCCTTCGCCATGGCTGATGCCCAAATCGAGCAACGGGCGCAGGCCGAGCCGTTGGGCGGCGCGTGCATGCGCAGGCTCTGGCGACAGGCTGGCCAGCAGGCAATGATCGAGCGCGGTGGGATTGACGCCATGCAGTACCGCTGCGGCTGCCGTGGCGGCCAATCCGTCGAGCAGCAGCGGGATTTTCTGCATCCGCGCGGCAAGGATGGCGCCGGCGATTGCTGCGAATTCACGGCCGCCGACCCGGCGCAGCGCCTCGAGCGGGTCGCCGAGATGGCCGTCATGAAAAGCCAGCGCAGCATCGACCACGTCGGCCTTGCGTGCCTGCATGGCCGCATCGGCCCCCGACCCCGCGCCGACCCAGTCGGCGCCCCTGCCCCCGAACAGCGCCGCAAACAGGGTGGCGGCGACGGTGGAGTTGCCGACGCCGAGATCGCCGAGACACAAAAGGTCGGTGCCGCCGGCGATCGCTTCCATGCCGAAGGCCATGGTGGCGGCACAGCCACGCTCGTCGAGCGCAGCATCCTCGGTGATGTCGGCGGTCGGGATGTGCAGGGCGAGATCGAAGACCTTCAGTCCGAGATCGTTGGCGATGCAGATCTGGTTGATCGCGGCACCTCCGGCGGCGCAAAGCTCGACCGCATTGGCGGTCGCCGCCACCGGCCGTGGCGAAATGCCGTGGCGCGTGACGCCGTGATTGCCGGCAAAGACCGCCATCAGCGGTCTTGTCACCGCGGGCGGGGCCCGCCCGCTCCAGGCTGCCAGCCAGGCGGCGATGTCCTCGATACGGCCAAGCGAATTGCCTGGTTTGTCGGCCTTGGCAAACAGCATGCGCACGCGGGTCTCGGCTGCCGTGTCGGCCGTCGGCAGATTGGCCAACAGGTTGCGAAAATCGTCGAAAGGCAGTGCGCTGGTCATCTTGTTGTCGATCATTCCCTGGAGTTGGTGAGCGGCATAGCCGCCTTGCGAGGTTGGCACAACCTCCGGGATGATGGGCCTGCATTTGACGCAAAGCCGGCCCCGAAGGGCGCAATCGCGAGGGCTTGCATTGGCTTTGCCGTTGCACCATGTGGAGGTGGAACAAGGGATTCCGGATGGAAGCCCAAGAGAAAGTCATGACGGTCATCGAATCCCCGTGCATCCTGGTCTGTTCGATCGACATGAAAACCGGCTTCTGTTTCGGTTGCGGCCGCACGCGCGAGGAAATCGGCGCCTGGATCGGGATGACGACGGAAACGCGCCGCAGCGTCATGGCGCAATTGCCGGCCCGGCTGGAAACGGTCGAGCGCCGGCCGCGCCGGGAAACGCGCCGCACCCGCATGACGCGCGAACGCGACGCGCTATCGTGAGGTGCGGATGAGCCGGTTGTTCTGGATCTTGATGGCCGCGATCGGGGTGGGAGCAGTCCTGCTCATGCTCAACGATTCCGCCGGCAGCACGCTCGGCGTCGAGAACAACGATTTCAGCCGACTGATCTGGCTCGGCGCCTTTGGCGCCCTTGTCGGCGCCGGCCTGCTTCGCTCGGGCCGGCCCCTGGGCGCCATGGCCCGCAACCTCGGCGCCTGGGCGGCGATCGCACTCGCGCTGATCGCTGGCTACCAATATCGCTATGAGTTGCAGGATGTCGCCAGCCGGGTGACCGCGGGCCTTGTTCCCGGCAGCCCGCTTGCGCTCGGCGTCGAAGACGGTCACGCCACGGTGACGCTCGACAAGGCCGACAACGGCCATTTCGAAGCGCGCATCCTGGTCAACGGCAACCCGGTCCGGGCCGTGGTGGATACGGGTGCAACCAGCACCGTGCTGACGTCACAGGATGCGCAGGCCGCCGGATTCAATCCGGCCGCGCTCAACTACACCATACCGGTTTCGACCGCTAACGGCATGGCACGCGCCGCGGCCGTGAAAACCGATCAGATTGCGATCGGCGGCATCATGCGCAGGGATATGTCGGTGATGATCGCCGCACCCGGCATGCTCAGCCAGAGCCTGCTCGGCATGAACTTCATCGGTTCATTGTCGGGTTTTGACGTGCGCGGCGACCGCATGATCCTCAGGGATTGATCCCCAAAACTCAAGCCGCTTCGGCTGCTGCTCCACCGAACTCGACGGCCGCGAAAGCCGTCTTCAGCACGTCCGGGCCGGCGCCGGGTTTTGTCGCGTCGGTGGACAGGATCTGCCGGTAGCGGCGCGCACCGGGCAGGCCATGGAACAGTCCGACCATATGGCGGGTGACATGGCCAAGCCGGCCACCCTGCTCGATATGGCGTGCCGCATAGTCCGCCATGGTATCGATCAGCGCGGCAAAATCGAACGGCTCGGACTGGACGCCGTAGAAAGCGGCATCGACGCCGGCCAGAATGCCGGGCGTGTGGTAGGCGGCGCGGCCAAGCATGGCGCCGTCGACGTGACCGAGATGCGCCTGGGCCTCTTCAATCGACTGAATTCCACCATTTATGCCTATGAATTTGTTGTTCTTTTTTGCCTTCAGTCGATAGACTCTGCTGTAATCGAGCGGCGGGATGTCTCGGTTTTCCTTGGGACTCAGCCCTTCCAGCCACGCCTTGCGTGCATGCACCCACAACGCGTCGGCGCCGGCATCGAAAACCCCATCCGCCAGCGCATCGAGGGCTGGTTCCGGGTCCTGCTCGTCGACGCCGATGCGGCATTTGACGGTGACGGGAATTGTCACCGCCGCCTTCATCGCTGCGACGCAGCCGGCGACGAGGTCCGGCACCTTCATCAGGCAGGCGCCGAACGTGCCCGACTGAACGCGGTCCGACGGACAGCCGACATTGAGGTTGATCTCGTCATAGCCAAAAGCCTCGCCGATGCGGGCAGCCTCGGCGAGCTTTTCACGATCAGAGCCGCCGAGCTGCAGCGCGACCGGATGTTCCGTCGCATCGAAGCCGAGCAGCCGCTCGCGCGGGCCGTGAATGACCGCGTCGGCCACCACCATCTCGGTGTAAAGCAGTGCATGGCTCGTCAACTGGCGGTGGAAGAACCGGCAATGCCGGTCCGTCCAGTCCATCATGGGTGCAATAGCCAGTCTATGCTCTTGATTTTTCAGCATTTTCTCTTTAACATCAAATCGTTAGAACCTGCCGAGTGCACACGAATTTACGCCAGAATACGACCCTTTTCGCCACGTTTCTATCTCTCAGTGCACACAGAGCGCACACGAAAAAATGGCCACCTACACAAAACTCTCGTCCGGTTCCTGGCGCGTCCAAGTCCGTCGCAAGGGTCGCTACGTCAGCGAGACCTTCCTGCGCCGAGACGACGCACGGCGCTGGGCAACCGAAGCCGAGCGCCAAGTCGATCGTGGTGAGACGCCGACCAAGTCCCGTATAGCCCGCCTGAAAACTTTCGGTGAACTCATCGACCTTCATATCGACGACATGTGTGATGTAGGCAAGTCCCCTCGCCGCTCCAAGGCCGCGGCTCTCGATATGCTCCAAAGACATCTGGGGAAGTGCAACATCGCGGCTCTCGATCGCGAACGGCTCATTCGTTTTGGGCGCGACCGGGCCGCCCAAGGTGCCGGACCGATGACCCTCGGCATCGACATCGGCTTTGTAAAACTCATACTGGCTCATGCCGCTGCGGTGCACGGCCTGCCCGTCAAGGTCGAACCGGTTGATCTCGCGCGTATTGCCCTAAAGAGGCTTGGCCTCGTTGGTAAGGGCAATCAGCGCGACAGGAGGCCGACCCAGGATGAACTCGACAGGCTCATCGCCCACTTCGATGCAAATCCTCGTCAAATAGCGCCGGTTGGTCAGATAATACGTTTCGCCGTCGCAACGGCGATGCGCCAGGAGGAAATCTGCAAGGCGCGGTGGTCCGACATGGACGCCCGCACGCGGATGCTTCTCATCCGTGACCGGAAAGACCCGCGAAACAAAAACGGGAACAATCAACGCATACCCTTGTTCGCGGCAACTGGGTACGACGCATGGGCCATTGTCGAGGACCGACTGGCCAAGCGAAGCAATGACGATGATCGAATTTTCCCATTCAATCATAGGTCAGTCGGCACCGCCTTCCGTCTAGGGTGCGCTGACCTGGACATCCACGACCTTCATTTTCACGACTTGCGGCATGAAGGAACAAGCCGCCTCTTCGAAGCTGGATTCACGATCGAACAGGTAGCTCTGGTCACGGGTCACAAGGATTGGAAGATGTTGCGGCGGTATACGCATCTCAAGCCGGAAATGCTGCACACTATCCAAGCGGCGAGGGCAGCGTAGTTGGCGGCTCAGGTTGACTGGCATCTCCGCCAGGCTTTTGCCTTGCAAGGTCTTCGAAAACGAGCGTGGCATTGACCGAGTGCACCGCCTTTGGGAGATTGCTCTGCACCCCGAAGGCGTCATGAGATTGACGCGTTTCGGCTGGCTGCGCTTTGGCGGGTCTCACCCGAGATTTTCAGTCGCCAGCGCCGGCCTCCTGGATCGAAGTCCCAGCGCCTGCTCCACGGAGTGTCCCGCCCTCAGCACTGTGTCGTCCTCAAACTTGCGGCCCACGATCTGCATCGAGATCGGAAGTCCCGTCGCGGTAAAGCCGTTACAGATCGCTAGCGCCGGGCTACCAGTAAGGTTGAAAGGACGGCTGAGCGAAAGTTCGATCTCGCCCATCTCCGTCATCTCATAACCGAGGATCTGAGCGGGCGTCTTCATCGTCGGCAGGACAAGGACGTCGACGTCCTCCATTACGCCGGCGAGTTCTTCAGTCAGCGCCGCCTGCCGAAGGCGGGCATCGATATAGTCGGCCGCCGAAACGGTCTTCCCGTCCTGCAGGCGGGAGCGGCTGACAGGATGAAACCGTTCTGGATAGGCATCGAGCTCCGCCCGATGTTCGGCGTATTCCTCCGGCCAGGTAATGTTTCTTGCGACGGAACCGTATAGGCCGAAATCCGCCAATCTCACGGAGGAAACACGGCCGCCAAGCTCCTGCACGACGGCGAGCGTATTCTCCATCGCGTCGAGCACGTCCTGATCGACGTCGGGATCGCCCTCGTAGAATTGCCTTATGACGCCGACACGCAGACCTCGGATGCCTTCTCCTATCCTTGAGATATCGGGGCTCTTGAAACCTCTAAGCAAAATATCGTCAGTATCCGTCGACACCATCGACGCTATCATCAGGGCGCAGTCCTCGACCGTCCAGGCTAGCGGACCGACGCAATCCATTGATCGTGACAGCGGAAGTACGCCCTTTCGGCTTACCAGCGCGTCGGTCGGCTTGAGACCTGCGACCCCACACCACGCGGCAGGATCTCGTATCGAGCCTGCGGTCTCCGTCCCCACCGACCCGGCGCACAAACCCGCCGCAACCGCAATCGCCGAGCCGCTCGATGACGACGATGGGTCGAGATCGAGGTTCCACGGGTTGCGGGCGGGCGGCCAGCCAAGATCGAACTGCGTTCCGGAGACTGCGTATTCGGTGGTTGCTTGCTTTCCGAGGATAATCGCGCCGGCCCGCTTCAAGGATGCGACGACGCCTGCATCCTCGCTGGCGATCGCGTTGCGCCGATGAACAGCCTGCGCCGTGGTCGGCAGTCCCGCGACATCGATCAGGTCCTTGATGCCAATGGGCACGCCGTGCAGAGGGCCTAGCCACTCCCCGCGCACGAGCGCCTGCTCCGCCGCAGATGCCTCCTGCAACGCGCTTTCAGCTCGCAGCGAGTTGAAGCTGTGAAGTCTCTGGTCCAGCCCAGCGATTCTGTCGAGGTACGTCTTCGTGAGTTCAAGGGGAGATATTTCCTTCGCGCGAAGTCTGCGGGACAGTTCCGCAAGCGACAGCTGGGCGATGTCCGATGACAGACTCATGCAGGTGCGACTCGATCTTGAATGATTAATTTCAGAGGGCGGCGGCAGTCATCAGACGCACTTGCCCGGGCATTCTTCCGGATTCAGGCGGGACATCGAGAGCACTGCGTTCTCCACGGAAGACCTTTTCCGCGAGCACGCACGCCGCCCGGTGACCGGCACTGACCTCGATCTGAGGCGGGAGTGCTGTCGCACAGTCGGCGACAGCTAGTGGACAACGCGTCCGAAACGCGCATCCCGACGGAGGATTGGTCGGGCTCGGTATTTCTCCCACGAGCAGCGGGACTTTCCGATTTCTCTCCTCAATGGGATCGGCTGCTGGAACCGATGCCAGCAGCAACTGGGTGTAGGGGTGGCTCGGATGGTTGTAGACGTCCTCAGACGTTCCCATCTCGACGATCCGACCAAGGTACATGACGTAAACACGCGACGAAGCCTGTCGAACGAGGCCGAGGTCGTGAGCGATGAACAGACAGGCGACGCCAAGGTCCCTGCGCAGTCCCATGAACAAATTCATCACTTGCGCCCTGATCGAAAGATCGAGCGCGCTAACGGGCTCGTCGCAGATCAGCACCCGCGGTTCCACGGCAAGTGACCTCGCGATTGCCACACGTTGACGCTGTCCACCGGACAGCTCTCGGGTGAACCGGTCCCTGACCTGTGTCGCCAGTCCGACCTGGTCCAACAGCTCCGTCGTACGCGCCGCACGTTGTTCCTTCGAGCGCATCCCTTTGATGATCAGAGCCTCTGCGATTGCTTCGCCAACGGTCTGTCGATCGTTCAACGAGGCGTAGGGGTCCTGGAACACGTATTGGACGGCACGGCGCACTTCCCTAAGGCGTCCGCCCGAGAGGGATCCGAGATCGACGCCGTCGAAGATCACTCTACCCGACTGAGGTTTCTCCAGCCCCACGATGGATCGGCCAAGTGTCGACTTGCCGCAGCCAGACTCGCCGACGAGGCCGACGATTTCGCCCGCGTTCAACGTGATTGACACGTCATTTACGGCCTTGATGGTCTTGCCCCTCATCGCGCTGGGATAGCTCGTCACAAGGTTTTCGACTTCGAGAACAGCCATCAGCTTACTCTCTCCAACAGGTGGTTGTTGATCACAGGACATGCGGCGAAGACCGAAGGATCGAGCGTCTCGATGAGCCTGGGCCGATGCGATTTGCAGCTTTGGACCGAATGAACGCAGCGCGGCTCAAAAGCACACCCGACAATAGGCGCCGCGAGTATAGGCGGCACGCCGGGGAGTCCCCGGAAGGGTGCCCCGACCGCCTCGTCACGTCGCGGGATGGCGTCGATCAGCCCCATTGTGTAGGGATGATGCGGTGAAACCAGAACCTTTTCGACGGGACCGGTTTCCGCGTTCCGGCCTGCGTACATGACGACCACTCGGTCTGCCGATCCTGCGACGACGCCCATGTCGTGAGTAATGAGAACCATCGCCATTTTAAGCTTTGACTGAATGTTCTTGAGCAGGCGCAGGATCTGGGCCTGAATGGTGACGTCGAGCGCGGTGGTCGGCTCGTCCGCAATCAGGAGCTTGGGTTCGGCCGCGATGGCAATTGCAATCATCACGCGCTGCCTGAGGCCACCGGACAGTTCGTGAGGATACTGCCTTAGTCGCGCCGCCGGGTCGGACATGTCGACCAATTTAAGAAGGTCTAGCGCCCTTGCTTCGGCGGCAGTTGCCGACATGCCCAAGTGGAATTCAGCCATCTCCGCGATTTGCCGCCCCACCCTTCTTGCGGGGTTCAGTGCACTCATCGGGTCCTGAAAAATGAAGCCTATCGACTTTCCACGGAAGTGTCTGATTTTATCCTCGGAGGCTCCAACCAGCTCGGTGCCGTCGAAGACCACTGAGCCCGAAACGTCCGCTTTTACACCAAGCGGCATCAGACCGAGAGGAGCGAAGTTCATCACGGTCTTGCCGCTGCCGCTCTCGCCTACGACAGCCAACGTCTCCCCGCGTCGTATCGAATAACTGACGCCATCGACCGGACGGACCGCCCCATGGCGAGTTAGGAGATCGACCGTCAGGTTTCTCACGTCCAGTACGGTTTCAGCGGGCATCAGATCGACTCCTTTGCCCAGAGCGCCGTGGCGCGGCGACGGGCGACAAGCATCTTGTTCGTGAGCGGGGTCGGCACGCGGTTCAGCGCGACTGCTTCCCCTAGGATATTGAATCCAATCACGGCCAACGTAAGGGCAAGACCCGGGAGAACGACCTGCCGTGGATCGGTTTCCAGATAGGGAAGCGCATCGACCAGCATCTGCCCCCATTCCGGGGTCGGCGGTTGGATACCGAGGCCGAGAAAGCTCAGAGTGGCAATCGCCAGAGCTACTGCGCCCGCGTCTGCCGTGGCATAGACAAGGACGGCGCCGAGCGTCGTTGGAAGAAGATGGACGAAGTAGATCCGCATAGGGCTAGCACCAAGGACGCGCAGCGCCTCCATCTCAGGCTTGTTCATGACGCTCACGGCCACCGCGCGGCTGACGCGAGCGCTACCCGGCCACCAAGCCAGCGCCAAGGCCAGGATCATGTTCCAGTAGCTGGCCCCGAATACGCCGATGACCGCGAGCGAAATGATAAGGCTTGGGATAGCGAGACCGACGTCGACCATGCGCATGAGGATCTCGTCCGTCCAGCCGCGTCGATATCCGGCGACCGTTCCGATGGTGGTTCCTATCGTGTGGGCGATGACGAGCACGAGACAGACGCCGACAAGTGAGGTCCGGGCAGCGGTTATCAGTCTGCTGAGCGTGTCCCTGCCAAGGTGGTCGGCGCCCAGCCAGTGTGTCATGGTTGGCCCTTCGCCTGCGAGCAGCAGATTCTGAGTGTTCGGTGCGTGAGGTGTGAGCAGCGGTGCGAACACGCCGATGAATACGAAAGCGCCAATGGTGATGACGGATGCGCGCGGCAGTTTTCCTATCGGGTCTGCCAATTTGCCTACTATGTTCATGATCCGCTCCTTTGCCGGCGCATGCGCGGATCGGTGAGCATCATTAGGACGTCCACGATCACATTCAGGATAATGAAGAAGGTTATGAAGATCAGCAGACAGGCCTGCACCACCATGAAGTCGCGGAACCGGACCCCGGTCAGGAACAGCTCTGCGACCCCCTGCCAGGCGAACAGCGGCTCCACCACGACGGCGCCGACGACCATGAGACCTATCTGAGTTCCGAGCGCATTCAGGTAGGTCGGCGCAATGTTGGGCAAAGCGTCGCGCATGAGTATCCGCTCACGTTTGAAGCCCTTGCTCATCGCGGTGAGGACGAACGGACGCGCCATGGCCTCCTCAAGGCCGACTCGGACGACGCGGCTGAGGACAGCGGCAGGCAGCATCGCTATTGTGAGCCATGGCAATATGAAGCTGCGAAAACCGTCGTAGCCGAATGTCGGAAATATCTTGAACGACACCGAGAAAGCATAGACCAGAAGCGCACCGACGAAGAACGAGGGCGTGGATGCACCGAACAACGCCAGTCCGCGTGCAATGTGGTCGGGCATTCTGTGTGCCCACAGGGCCCCTAGAAATCCTATGAGCAAACTCAAGACGAGGGCGACCACGGCTCCGCCGGCGACCAGCGTCGCAGTAACCGATAACCGGCTCCGAAGAGCGTTTCCAACGTCCTCCCCAGTCTTGTAGGAGATGCCGAAGTTGCCGTGAGCGGCATTGCCAAGCCAGTCCGTGTATCGAATGAACAATGGCTTGTTCAGGCCGATTTCCTCCGCGACCTTGGCAATGTCCGCCCTGGTCGCCGTTGGAGTGCGAAGCTCCGCAATCAAGATGGCGACGTTGCCTGGGGCTGACACCACCAGGGAAAAGCACAACACCGAAGCCAGAAAAAGCAGAACGAGCGCGTTCCGGGCTCTCTTTGCGATGAAGAAGAACACGGCGTCTCCTATTCGCTCAGGCTGATGTTTTCGTAAGGCATATCGTACTCCGTTGCCGGGGCCTTGAAATCTTTGACGCGGCTGGAGTGCGCCCAGATACCTGGCACGTAAAGCAGTGGAGCGATGGCGACGTTATCGTGCAGCCAATCGTAAACCTTCTGGACGTTGGCTTCCATGTTTGGATCCAACGCCGACATCGTCGCGGTCACGAGCGGATCGAGCCGCTCAGCGTCGACGAACAGCTTACCGTCGACGCCGTTGTCGTAGGTAGACAGGAAAAGACCGACGATTGTGGCGAAAGGCTCGTACGGAACGCCGTATGTCTGGAAGAAAGCAAGATCGAACTTGCGTTCGGGAATATCGCTGTGTCGCGAGGCATGGTCCACCGAGCGGATCGTAAGCTGAATGCCGATCTCCTGCAGTTCCGCCTGAAGCACCTCGGCGACGGATCTCGATCCGGGAATTTGTTCTTCACTGACGACGATTTCGAGAGCGAGCGGAGAGCCATCCTTCTCTCTCACAGGACTGCCGACCCATCCTGCCTTTTCCAAAAGCGCCTTAGCACCTTCGACGTCGATCTGGGGAACCTCATAGCGCTTTCCGGCCAGTGGCACGGATTCGGCGAAGAGATTGGCCGACGTCGCTGCCATCCCGCGATAAAGTACCTTTGAAATTGCTGCCCGGTCGATGCCGATATCGATGGCCTTCCGGACTGCGACTTCCTTGAGAGCTGGAGCCCGGTCGGGATTGAATGCCATGATCATTGTCGTCGAACCGGGTTCCACAACGACGTCCAGCCCCGCCTGCTTCAAGGTCTGGGCCTCGATCGCGGTGATCGGCGATACGAAGGCCCCGCCCATTAGGTCGATATCGCCGGCTCGGAGGGCAGCCATACGGCCACGAGAGTCGGGGAGCACCTTCAACTGGACTTTCGAGAACTTGGGCTTCTCGCCCCAATAGCGGTCGAACCGCTCGAAGACGCTGCCCGAGTTATCCGCGCTGATTTCACGCCATGGGCCGGTCCCGACCGGAGCCTTGTAGCTCCCGTCAGCTGCGACCGATTTCGGGCTGAGGAAACGACCGGGGCGGACATAGGCCAATTCCTGCAGCAGCCCAAGAACAGGCTCCTTGAAGCGGATATCGATATGATTGTCATCGACGACAGTGGCATCCACGAAGAGCCTGGAGCAGTTCATCCAGTTGTTGTCAGCCTGCCCCATCCAGCGCCCCAGGTTCCACTCGGCGGCGGTGGCGTCGAATGGTGTCCCGTCATGGAAGACAACTTGCTCTCTGAGCGTCAGGCGCAGGAGCTTGCCCTCATTCTCGATCGACCAAGCGGTCGCCAGTCCAGGTTCAATTTTTCCGTCATAGGAGTACGTGACGAGTGGTTCGAACACCATGTCCTGGACCGCGTAGAGCCCCTTGAATTTGTGAGGGTCCAGGTCGCCGGGGGCCACAGAGATGGCGATCCTAAGCGTATCATTATCGGCCGCGGCCGCGACCATGCTCGGAAAAAGGGAGCCGCCGGCGGCGATGCCAATCATGCCGGACAATCCTGTCAGAAACGACCGTCTGTGAATTGTTATGAATTTGCTGCTGTCCATGTTCCATTCCCCTTGTTTTTGATTTGATTACCCGTAGGAGCGAGCTCCCGTGCCGGACCGATCTTGTGCGGTCCGTACAGATATGTCTTCGAGCAGGCGGGCGACGTCCGCCTGCAAGTCCTCAAGCGCTTCGATCCCGACACTGATGCGCAGCACGAGGTCGGACGCGAGCCATTCTGTCGCCGTTCTGTTCTGCCGGACGGGCATCGGCGCGACGAGACTGCGGGTACCTCCCCAGGAGGCGCCGATGGCGAATGTCGTCAAGACGTCGAGCGCTGGTGAGACATGTGCGGTGCAGGCGTCCTTGAATAGCACGCCGAATACCCCGCTCGCTCCAACGAAGTCGCGTTTCCAGAACTCATGACCAGGCGAATGGGCGAGTGGCGGCCACAGCACGCGGTCTACCAACGAATGCCGCTCGATCTGTTCAACCAAGGTCCGCGCGCTTTCGAACGAGCGCTGCATCCGGATGCCGAGTGTCTCCATGCCGCGCAGGACGAGGGCCGCGTCGTCCGGCGAGACGCCTATCCCGAAGCGTCCCATGAAACCCTTGACCACAGCCTCGTGTTCGGGACGGGCGATCGTAACCGATCCCATCAGTATGTCGGAGTGCCCGGAGATGTATTTGGTCAACGCCTCTGTGACGATATCGACGCCGTGCAGGATCGGCTTGAAGTTCAGCGGCGTCGCCCAAGTGTTGTCGCATCCAACGAGAATGCCGCGGCGCCGGGCCACCGCCACAATGGCTGGTATGTCCTGGACGTCCATGCTCGTCGAACCAGGAGACTCGCACCAGATAATCGCGGTGCGCTCGTCGATCTTGCTTTCGAGATCATCGATCGTGGATGGATCGAAGTACCTCGTCTCTATCTGGAAGCGTGCTAGGTCCTGGTTGGCGAAGTCCCTGACGGGCGGATAGGACGTGTCTACAACGAGGATGTTGTCGCCAGCCTTCAGGAAAGAAAGCATCGCTACCGAGTTGGCCGCTTGGCCAGAAGGGGCGAGGAACGTCCGGACGCCGCCTTCGAGCTTGGTAAGCTTTTGTTCGAGCGTGCGCGTCGTCGGCGTGCCGTACAAGCCGTAGGAATATCCTTCAGGCCCGCGCTGCGCGCGGTTGGCGTAGGCCTCCGCATTCTCGAACACGATCGTCGAGGCTCTGTGGACCGCAGTTCCAAGCGGATCGAAGCCCTCATTCCTAACCTTCGGGGTCAGCACCACTTCAGTAAAGTCGTTCATTCTCTCGCCACCCCCTGGACATGGCGATTGTTTAAGCACACTCCTCACTATGCGGTCTAATATCAAGATTACGGTTTACTATTCGCGGAGGTTATAGGGTCGATGAACCTGAGGCAGATCGAAGTCTTCCACGCCCTGATGACAAACGGCACGACGACACGTGCGGCCGAGGTCCTGCGCATCTCACAGCCGGCCGTGAGCAAGGCGGTGCAGGAGCTGGAGCGCACCGTTGGTTTTGCGCTGTTCAATCGCGCTAAGGGGCGCATGAGCCCAACTGCGGAAGGGCGGCTCTTCTTCCGAGAGGTTGAAACCTCGTTTTCCGGCCTGATCCATCTCAAGAGTGCGGCTGCGCGTATAAGAGACTTCGGGTCGGGCGAAATAAGAGTGGCAAGCCTGTCGGCGTTAAGCACAAACGTCATGCCGAAAGTCATGCGCTCGTTCCAGAAGCGCCACCCGCAGGTGGCTATAACGTTCCAAGCGCGGATGTCGTCCTCGGTCAAGGAGTTGGTTGCTTCCGGCCAGTTCGACGTCGGTGTGGCGGCGGACGAGATCGATCTCGCGGGCGTTATCGCTCGGCCCTTTGCCAGCTATCAGGTTGCCATTGCCCTGCCTCCGGGCCACCGTTTGCAGGGCAGAGCAGTCATCTATCCAAGAGACCTCCACGATGAAAACTTCGTCGCGCTCGCGCCGGAGGACACGACAAGGCGAGAGGCGGAGGCGATCTTCGCGGAGCATGGGGTGAAGCCAAAAATTGTCTTGGAGACCCCCTATTCGACGACGATCGCGGCGATGGTCGAGGCTGGTCTTGGCTGCGGCATGGTCAATCCGATTACGGCGGACCCCTTCCTCGGACGTGGAATGATGATCGTGCCATTCGAGCCGGCAATTCACTTTCGGACGCTTCTGTTGCTTCCGCCTCAAAGGGAGCCTTCGACAATTGTGGCTGATTTTATAGAAGAGCTGTTGAAGGGGTCCTCCGGGGTATAGATGAGCGCGATCAAGAGCGAAAGGTTTCGGTCGATTCTACCTTAGCCGCTCGCCCTCGGTGGCGACTGCCCTGGCAAGACTGAACTGCACCGCGACATCCTGCTGCGCTCCGACATCTTCGTCGAATTCGCGCCGCCAAGGCGCGAGGCCGCCGGGACGTCAGCAGATTACGCTCTTCGATTCCGTCGGCCTCGGCATCGAGGATTTTTCGGCGCTGCGATACGTGCGCGACCAGCTACAAGCACCGACGAGCCGCGAGATTTGTTCGGCATGCTGGTGAGGGCAGCCATGCAGCCGGCAGGATAACAAGGCTCGCTCGAGACCAGCTTCCACCCTCCCGCCCAATTGCCTTCATTGCTGGGCGGTGCCTCGCCTGACCTGCTTCATGCAGAGCTTCGTGGCCCATGCCCCGACACGTTCCTCTTTGTAACTTCTTGTCTTGTGCACCCGGTGCGCTTTGCTGTAGCGAGGTTGCTGATGTAGATCGGGGCTACGGCAACTGAAGAGCAAATGAAGGGTTGGCCCAAATGCCTGAAGATCTTATCAACTCCGACGCGGAATTGCTGGAGATGACAGCTGACATCGTTTCCGCCTATGTCAGCAACAACCCGGTTCCAGTCGCAGAACTCGCCCGGGTAATTGCCGATACCTATGGAGCGATCAGCAAGCTGCAGGGACCACTCCCACCCAAAGCGGAAGAGAAGCCTACTCCCGCAGTCCCGATCAAGAAATCGGTGACGCCCGATTTCATCATCTGCCTGGAAGACGGCAAGAAGTTCAAATCGCTCAGACGGCACCTTGCCACTCACTACGATCTTTCGCCGGATGCGTACCGGGCGAAATGGGGCCTGCCCTCCGATTACCCAATGGTTGCGCCGAACTATGCTGCGGTGCGATCCGCGATGGCAAAGGCGATCGGCCTTGGACGGAAGGCCGTAGCGCCTGAACCCGTAACGTCGCCGGCGCCGGCCAAGCGCCGCAAGATCGGCATCAAGACAACCTGACATCGGGGCTATTTTGCACAAAAGCCCGCATTCTGTTCAAGGGCGCGGGCCGATTGCTCCGTCAGAAAGAACCCTGCCTCTTGTTCAAGGGCAGCGGCTGCCGAGGATATCAGCCCTCAAGGGGTGATCCCCCTCTAGCGGACGGCATCTGGAAAACGCGGCGATGATCGCCTCAAGCGATACATTCAATGCGCTGGAAAAGGTCCTGCCCTTCTGCCAAATCGCAACGTAGTGATAGAGCGCGGACGGTTCCACCGGTTTCGCTTCGAGGTTAAACGCCGCGTATTCACGCGCAATGATCTCATTGGTTATCGAAATGCCCAGGCCAGCCGAGACGTATCCGGCTTCGTGACCGTTGCAATCGAATTCCACCAGTATGTCTGGCTCAACGCCGGCGAAGCGCAAGGCATTGAAGTTCATCTGGTGAGCGGCGAACTGGGGATCGATATCGACGATCGTTTCGCCTGCCAGGTCTTGCGCCTCGATACAGGTCTGTTTTGAAAAGCGGTGGTCGGGATGAAAGATGCATACGTTTCGTGCCGACCCAAGCGGCGCCCATTCGAACAGGTGTGGATCCAGGGGCAACCTCGAGATTCCGAGATCCGCCCGCCCAGCCAGGATGTGCTCACCGATCTGGTCGTAGCTACCCGAAATCGACCGCACATTCGAAGCGGTCTGTGAGCGGATAATCGCCACGACCTTGGGCAAGGTCACGAAACCGAAAACAGATGGCGCGGCAATAGCAATCCGCTGCTTTTCCTCATTCTTCATAGCGAAGATCGACGCTTCCAGCCGATCCAGGGACGTCAGGGCAAGTTCTACGTTTCGCAGGAGTTCCCAGGCTTCCTGCAAGGGGACGATGCGATTGGCCGATCTCTTGAAGAGTGTGATGCCGAGCGTGGTCTCGAGTTGCTTCACGTGTTGACTGACGGCCGGCTGGCTTATCCCGAGCGCTGCCGCCGCTCGCCTTGTCGATCCGGCCCGCAAGACTTCTCGGAAGACCTTCAGTTGGCGAAGCTTGAGGTCGCTCTGCAACAACTCCATTCCCTGCGCGCCTTTCCCTGATAACCACCCGGGAAGCAGAAAACGCCATCCTGAGGAGCACCGAACCACCTCAGTATATAACGGCGCGTTATAGATAAAATAATAAAAATTATAGATTGAGTGTGTAATTTCAGGCGCTAGAATTAGCCAATATCTCAAATTAACTCCAAATTATTAAATATAACAATTCGCAACCTTGGGTTATACGGCTTGGTCTTGGCGAGAAAGACCGGCGTATCCTGCGGTAATTGCGAGTCGAGGAACGCGCCCCATGGGTGGTTTTACTAGTCAGTTTGTTGTCGCACTCACCGTGACCATAAGCCTGGCCCTTGTCAGCGGCTGCCTGGGTACGGCATTTGGCTTGTTTTTGGCGATTTCGAAGGGCACGGCACAAACGCGCCTCAACCGTGTCGTGACCGCCTACACCACGGTTGTCCGTGGTGTACCAGAACTTCTCATTATCCTGCTCATCTACTTCGGCGGAACCACGCTCGCCAGCAAGATCGCCGGCCGGTATGTCGAGGTGAACGCATTCACCGCAGGCGTTATCGCGCTCTCGGTCGTTTTCAGCGGTTATGCGACCGAAGTGTTTCGCGGCGCGATTGCGGCAGTGCCAGCGGGCCAAACCGAAGCGGCAAAGTCGCTTGGGCTGAACGCCTGGCAGCGCTGGATGTTCGTCATCGGACCGCAGATGCTGCGGCTGGCGCTGCCGGCCTATGGCAATCTCTGGATTTCGCTTTTCAAGGATACAGCGCTGGTTTCGATCGTCGGCCTGACCGACATCATGCGCGTTGCGTATGTGGGGGCCGGATCCTTGCGCGCACCATTGACCTTCTACCTTGCGGCCTCCGCTCTCTATCTCTCGCTGACCACCGTCACGCTGCTGTCGATCCGGCTGGCTGAGCGGCGCTATCCGGCGCTTGGCCGGTAGGAGGGAGCGACCCATGAACCTCGGCTTGATGTTTGACGCAATGATTGTCCTGCCTTCGGGCGTTGGACTCACATTGACCCTGACGGTCTTGTCGCTGACGGCCGGATTTCTTCTGTCCGTGCCGCTGGCCTTCATCCGCGCGTTTGGACGTCCCGGCCTCTCGCTCGCGGTGCTGGCATACACCTATGTGATCCGCGGAACGCCGATGCTCGTTCAGCTCTTCCTGCTCTACTACGGCCTCGCTCAGATCGAGGCGGTGCGAGCCAGCATCTTCTGGGTGATCCTGCGGGATCCTTTCTGGTGCGCCCTTCTGACATTTTCGCTGAACAGCGCGGCACACACCACCGAGATCCTGTGCCGTGGTCTCCAGTCCGTGCCTAAGGGTGTCACCGAGGCGGCCACGTCCCTCGGCTTGAAACGCTTCCAGATCGCTCGCCTGGTCACCTTCCCGATCGCTTTCAGGATATCGCTCCCGGCCTACGGCAATGAGATCGTCGGAATGATCAAGGGCTCGTCGCTCGCGAGCACCGTGACGCTGCTCGAGATCACCGGCATCGCGAGACAGATGGTGTCGACCACGTTCGCGCCGTACGAGATCTTCATCGTCGCCGGAGCGATCTACCTATCGCTCACCTCGATCGCGGTGAAAGCGATCCAGTTGCTGGAGCGATGGCTGTCGACCGACGGCCATCCGGTGCGTCGACGAAAGGCGCGATTGCGGCCCGCCCTACCTGACCCAGAGATCACGACGCCCCTGCCCTGACGCCGCAGGTTCTGGGCTCCCCTTTCCATCCAAACCAACGAAGAGGTGCATCATGCGCATACCCCTGGCTATTGCTGTTTCTATCGCTTCGCTCATGTCGGCATTCCCGGCGAGCGCGCAAAGCGAGCGCGTCATTTCGATCGCCACTGAAGGCGCCTCGCCGCCCTGGGACGGCACCGACGCGAACGGTCAACTCTACGGTTACGATATCGATGTCGGACAGGAGCTGTGCCGTCGCATCCAGATCAAATGCACCTTCGTCCCGCAGGATTGGGACGGGATCATCCCGGCACTGCTTGTCGGCAAGTTCGACGTCATCATGTCCGGGATGGCGATCACGGAAAAACGCAAGCAGTCAATCGCGTTCTCGATCCCCTACGCCACCGGCTTCAACCAGTTCGTGGTGCGCAAGGACCTGGGTCTCGACGCCGGCGACATCAAGCAGAAGGTCAATCTTTCGACCATCGGCGACAAGGAAAAGGCGACCATCGAGCGCCTCCGATCGACACTCGCCGGCAAGGCGATCGGGGCCCTGCGCTCGTCGAATTCTGAAGCGGTCGTGAAGGAAATCCTGGGCGATGTCGTGACCATCCGCAGTTATGACAGCCTGGACAACATGAAGCTCGATCTTGCCGCGGGTCGCATCGACGGCGGTCTCGCCGACTATTTCACCTGGCGGGACTTCCTGGAGACGCCTTCCGGTTCGGATGCGGTGTTTTTCGGGCCGGAATTGAAGGGTGGGCTCTGGGGGCCGGGCGTCGGCGCCGGCATGCGCAAGGACGATGCCGAGTTGCTCGCCAAGTTCAACGCGGCCATCGACGCGGCCACCAAGGATGGAACGATCAAGGCGCTGAGCCTGAAATGGTTCAAAAGCGATATCTCACCGGCCGTCTCCCAATAGGCGGTAACCGACTTCGACATTGACGAGGTGCCGGCCGGAACGCCAGTGCCGTCCCCTCCTTCAAGGCGAGCTCCATGAAAGACCAGTTCTGCGCGGTCGTTACCGGCCAATCCCTGATCAAGCACGACATCCGCGACGTCAAAGACGAACGCTTCATCGCGGTTACGGACTTCCTGCGCCAAGGCGACGTCGTCTTCACCAACTTCGAGTCGACGATCCTCGGCAAGCACGGCGGGTGGCCGACCAAGGGCAAATACTTCGGATATTCCAGGGCTGAAGTGCTCGACGCATTGCAGGCCATCGGTTTCAACGCGCTGGCGCTAGCAAACAACCACGCCTTCGATCTCGGCGCCGGCGGTATCCTCTCGACGCTGGAGGAGGTGGAAGCGCGCGGTTTCCTGCATGCCGGCATCGGGGCCGACGAGACAGCAGCCATGAAACCGGGCCGCCACCGGCTGGGCGCGCGCGAGGTCGCCCTTCTTGCGATGGATGCAGGCCCCGGCCCGACCAACATGTATGCCGAAGACCGCACGGCCTTCCGGCCGGCTCGGCCCGGCGTCAATCGTCTGAACACGGTTCGCAAGATGGGGGTGCCTGACGGACATCTCCGCAGACTGGCAAGGCTGGGCACTCATTTGCAAAGCTCGCCCTTTGAGCTGGCCAACTATGCGCAACCGGAGGACCCGGTAGAGGTGTCGGCCGACAAGGAGATCAATTTCTACGGCACCGTGTTCACGCAAGCCGCCGATTTCGGCCGCTTGATCGAGGTCGATCAAACCAGCGCTAGTGTCCATCTGGCCGCCATCCGGCACGCGGCGGCACAAGGCGATTTCGTCATCGCCTATCTGCACCACCATCATTGGGAACCAGGTTGGCACGACGTGCCGCTCTGGGTGCAGACCTTTGCCCGGATGTGCATCGACGCCGGCGCGAACCTGTTCGTCAGCCACGGCGCTCCGGTGCTGCAGGCCGTGGAGATCTACAACGGCTCGCCGATCTTCTACGGCCTCGGAAATTTCCTCTTCCACGTCCACCTCGACGAAACCGAATGGGACCCACCGGAGGTCTGGCAAAGCATCGTCGCCGCGTGCCGCTATGACGCCGGCGGAAACCTCGCGGGGATAGACCTCCTGCCCATCGCGATCGGCGCGGAAGCTCAGTCTCTCGGATCGGCAACGGGCAGATTGGTACCAGTGGCCGTCACTGGAAGCGCGGCGCGAGACATCCTTGAGGGATTCGCGACCCGCTCGCGGGCGTTCGGCGTCGAAATCGAAGTGTCCTCGGCTTGCGGCCGCATCGCCCTGCCCGCTGCCCGAAAATTTGGCTGAACGGCCCCGATCGGCCGTCAGACGGTCTTGCATTCGGCCGGCGGGGATTCGCCGGCCGTCTCGCTGTCCGCCTTTGTGTCTAGCAGGGCCAGTTCTTCTCCTAGCGCTGTGATCAGGGACGAGACGCGACCGCGCACACGCGGCGGAAGATTCACTAGCCCCTCAATCAGGCGCCGACCCTCCGCGCTGGCAATGAAATCCAGGCGCTCATCGACCGGCAGGGGCCGCGCCTCGACGCAGGTCTCATCGTTTCCCGGCAGGCCGTCGAAGAAGCGACTGACGGGAACGTCCAGCGACGTAGCGATCTCGTAGAGCATCGACGCGCTCACGCGATTCCGCGCGTTCTCGTATTTCTGAAGCTGCTGGAAGCTGATGCCTATGGACCGGGCAAGCTGGGCCTGCGAGACGTCCGATTGGACGCGAACCGTTGCAATCTGCCTGCCGACATGCTGATCGGCGGGATGAGGGTCACTTTCGATCTTTGGCTTCGGCCCCGTCCGAAGGAGGATGGAGCGTTGCGGTTTCAACAAGGCCTTTCGATCCTCCACTAATCAGCCGGATAGAGAGTCTGTCGCCACGCGCCAGACTCTTCGCGTCGAGGTTACCTGCAGTAGAATCGCCATTTAATATACCTTATAGGGTGCAAAATGACCCTATAGGTGGCAAAGAAAATCCGCCTGTCGATTGTGGACTCATGGTCAGTCCACGACAGATTCGAGCCGCACGGGCTTTGCTTGGTTGGTCGCAGCAGGAGCTTGCTGACAAGGCAATTGTATCGCTGAATGCGCTGGCCCGGTTGGAAAACGGCAAGGTGGATTCCCGGATCAGCACTCTGCAGGCCATTGAGGCGGCTCTGATAAAAGCGGGTGTCGAATTCTTGTCAGCTGGCCAAAAGGGTGAAGGTGTACGGCTCTTAGATCCTCTGGTTTGAATGTTCAGTTAGCGGAAAGACGGGATCCGGGCCGCATTGGGCTGTGATCTCGCCATTGCAATTGACGTTCGCCTAGATACCGTCCTGCGCGTGACGAACGGTAAAGTCGTGTTATTGTCGGAATCAGTCATGATCCGAGCTCCAGATAGCGTTGGGTTGTGGTTAGGTCGAACGATGTGTTGGAGCACGTCGTTCGGCTGCGATACGCGAACCACAAATTACGTACATACCGTACATTACGGACACCATCATTGTCAAACACTCCTGATCCTGTCGACACCAAAACCGAACGCTTCGAGTTGCGACTCTCGACTGACTTGCTTGCTCGCGTTGACGAATGGCGTCGCACTCAGCCAGATCTGCCCACTAGATCGGAAGCGTTCCGCCGATTGGTGGAGGCTGGTCTAGCTTCAAAATAGCTTACGCCTTGGTAAAAACATCTCGCTTACGAATTGGAGCGTCTCAAGGATGCTTACGCGATCGACGGGACGGTCGACTTTATTGGATTCGAAATTGCGCACCCAAACCAGTGACAAGCAGGTCTGAGAAATCTCTGGCTCCCGGACCGAACACGTTCATGACATGGGTGCAGCATCGAGCCATCCAATCACCCCTAGCGTGATTGCCGATGTGGCATTCGCTTGACGATTTACAGCCACACTGGTTGGGCGGCGCTATCCCGACCGCAGGTCACGCTGGGCGTCTGCAAACCACATTGGCTCCCCGCAGCTTCGGGGCCGCTTCCAGTCTGTCTGGCGTCAAATCAATGTCTTTCGTATGTGCCGATTTCGGTCCGCATATTGCCTATCTCGTGTGCCAAATATTTATCAAAAAGACCCAACAACTCGCGCTCACGCGCGCTCTCGCCGTCTACCGCTCGGTACAATTCGACTAGCATTCGGGGTAGATGATGAAGCGTTGTATAATGGCCGTGCCGATCATTTTTTTGCCACCCGTCAACGAGCTCCACGAGGCGGCTGATCGCCGCGAAAGTAATGTCTGGAAATCGGTCAACCCGATCTTCCAACGCACGCATGAGGCTGTCAGAGTGTTCTTCGAATGACCGCGAGGCAATGTGTGCCATCACTAGCGACGCGCGGTCGGTGCTGCCGTCCAAAATTTCGCTCCAATGCGCCTGTGACGCTTCGTGCCGCACCTCCTTGTCTTCATCGTCTAGAAGAATCGTCAGCCATGCCGCCGCCCGCTCGCCAACCCGGTCTGACGTCACGTTGCCGTTCGCCCGGTAACCGGCGACCTGGCGGCACAGCGGGTCGTCGGCAAAGCACGCGCTGAACTCTGCCGCGCTAGTATCGTCGCAGAGGGCTAACCCGGACTGCATAAGAAGGCCTAGGGTGCGCTGAGCTGGCTCGGGCGACGCGACCAGCAGCCGGCTGATCCCAGCGGCGTCAAAAAGTTCGTTGTAAGTTGCCCAGTTCAAGATGTGGTGCCCGGTATGGCACTGTAGGGCAATAGGATCCTTCTTCGCTAATCGTTCCAGCAGTCCTAAACCAAGCGCCGTGTCATGCTTGGCGATGGAATTGATCGTGTGCAGCATCATCATTCGGACCGAGGTGAGCGCTTCGGCTTCCACCTGGCGTTCGACAAGTGCGGCGACGGCTGACAGTGTGTTCGCGTCGTCCCACAAGACCGCGGCCAAGCCCTCGAATGCAGAGCCGCGCTCACCATTCATGCCGCTTGATGCGAAATCGCCGTCGCTCTCCAACAGCTCACTAACCGACTTGCGAGGCCCCTGATTGGCATTGGTGGTTTTGACCGCCGTATCCGACGCAGTGCCGAATTCCGCGCTAGTGAGCACCATTGCGAGCACTTCGGGGTCCTTTGCAGCACTAGGATACTTCTGCACCGTCCAGTTGATCGCGCGTCTGAAGTCGGCGTCTGGCCATCGCGTCGTCGCCTTTATGGCGCGTGCACTTAATGGTCCGTCCGACGCACCATCACGGACACCACCCAAGATGGATTCGGCATAGGCGGCATTGTACGTCTGCGGGATCTTTTCCAGCAGTGCTACGAAACGGGGTGGGTCTTCCTTGGCTCGAGACTGGAGCACAGATGCGAGTTGGCTCGCACCGCCAACGAAATCACGGAAGTTGTGCCTAGTGTCTTGAGAATAGCGAGCCATCGCGGAAAGCCAATGGCGGTCGGCCATCCTCGCTGCCGCTTTCTGATCGATGGGCGACCGAACCCATCCAACCCGGACACCATGGGCCTCCGGCAACGGCTTCCCCACGAACTTGCGATCAAGTTCGGCAAGCCGGGCACGCGCCCACGGGCTGAGTTGCTCGTCGCCGATAGTTTTCAAGATGGCACGTTCATTCTGGCCGGACAGCGTCAGCAGGAGACGAATGTAGCCATCGGGATCAGCAAGATCTGAACTCGCAGGACCATCCTTAACCCGTCCAAGATGCTTCTTCGCCCAATCCAGTTCGGGGTGGTGGGAGGAGACTGCCGCTTCGATGACTTGACGCTCGTTTTCCGAGAGAAATGGAAAAGCCGCCTTGGCCGCACTGGCAAAGGCCAGCCATTGATCGCCGCTATCGCCGATATCAAAGACGCCGTGGCGTGCGGTGACGGCGGGCAGACGCGTTGCCAGCGCTTGGCCATTGGCCGCGATGGCTCGCAAATGCATTAACAGTGCCGGTTCGCCAACCTGCGGCAGCATATCTAGAAAGGTAGCAACCTTGACAGGGTCCGTCCTAGCCAATGTCTCGAAAGCCTGCGTCAGCGACCAGACTGCGCCCGTATTGTGCTCCGAGAGAGGAACGCGGATAGTTGGGTAGCGGATCCGTGCGCTTTGGAGCAAGGTCTCCTCACGCCTCAAACTTTCGCCGAACCACGGCAGCATCGCGTCGAGAAGGGCTGCCGGATCCTTTTCGGCAAGCTCCTTTATCCAATGTTCGCTATCGCGGGAAGCGTGCGCTCCAAACGGATGGCTTTCGGGAAAGACAATCATCCAGCGGGCTAGCCAAAGCCCGAGTACACGCGCGCCAAGCTTCTTGTCGTTGTGCACCCAAGAGCCGAGATCGAAACTCCCATCGAAATGCTCGGGGTCCAGCTTTTCCGCTGGGTATTCGGCGATAATATCCCGATAAAGGTCTTCTAGAGGACCAATCGGGCCTTTCGGGTAAAGCCGGGCAAACCAGTCAACTAACTCCAGAAACCGTTCCTCTGAGCCACCCCACCAAGCGCGGAGGAACGACTCCACCAGGTCAGCATATTCAGCCGCATTTTCTTGCAACAGCCAAAGTCCAAACCGTTTTGCGTCGCTTCCCCGCTCTATCCATCGATTAATTAAGCCGCTCTTGAGAAGGATCGGCAACCAACCGGACCCCGAGAACACGGTGCGGGCCAGCATCTCGTTCGGATGACCGGACTCGTACCACTTCTCGACGATTGCACGTTCAGCGTTGGCCGGTTCATCGACGCTGCGAAGCCAATAGGCGACAGCGTCTTTGACAAGGAACCGAACATCTGTGGCATTCATAACTTCCGACAGATTTGTGAGGTAACGCCTGTCGATACCCTGATCACGAAGCCGCGAGAAGATTTGCCGCACCTGTGTTCGACGAAAGAGTCTCTGTTCGTCGCTCAACAGTAGGTCGTGGACACTAGTGCCAGTGCCTACAAAATGAAGGGAGAAGATGTGGTCGAAGAACGACTCGTGGGCAAACTGTAGTTTCCCTCCGACGGCCGTAATGAGTCCAGCCGATCCCAACGCATCTACACCACCGGGGTATGATGCGAGGACGCTCGCCGGAACGATCAGCTCCTGATTTTTGCTCATGCTTTGAGCCATTGCACCTAAAGCCGCGTGAGGGGTCCAGGCGATACCAGCCTGCCGGAACTCCCGCGCGCGAAACCCAAGCAACTGATCGAACAACCGGCTGCCCGACAACTCGCCTTCAACCGTCTCACCCAATTCGCTCAAGTTTGCGAACATTTGTAGGTTGATTGGCATAGCCAACATCCGCCGTTCCCGTTCCGAGAACTGGCGCGCGCCTAGCCCTAGTCGAGCGAGGATCGGCTGGACAGCCACATCCCAGTCGAGGGGCTTAAGGGTTACCGACTGTGTGTAGGGTGACCCGGCGAGTTGCTTGAGGCGGCTATCATGCTCAAGATCATACGAGCGGCAGGCAACCACGACCCGCATATGAGGGAAGAAATGACTATCGCCAATCATCTGGAAAAGCTGGTCGCGAATACGTCCCGAACGACCCGACGCCTCGCTGATAGCATCGACTTGGTCGATTACAAGCAAGGTCTCTCGGTGGCCATGCCGGTTGCCTAGCACACCAACCGGGCTCTCTTCTCGCCCGAGTAAGGCCTTGCCCACTTCTTCGATCGTTTGCGCCGACAGGAAACGATCGATGCGAAGGGCAAGCGTCGGCCAACCGAGGGCGCTACCCGCCGCAACAATCCGAGACATCGCTACACTCTTGCCGCTCCCAGCAGCGCCCGCAACGACCAGAAGTCTCGTGCTGCCGCTGACGGCCATCTTCACCGCTTCGTCGATGTCGGCCGTTTGGATAACCGCGCCCGCAATGGGCGGCGGAAGGGATTGAAGATACTCGTCAGTGGCCCTGAAAAATTTGCCGTCGAGTGTCTCGTCGAGGCGGGCCTTCCAGCCCAGATCGAGGCTGTCGATGGCAGCGCGAAACTCCGCGGTTCTCAGCGTTTGGGTGAGCTTTGTATCAAGGAAGCTCGCCAAGCGTTCGATTGCGATATTCGGGTCGGCCCTGAAGTTCAAGCCGCAGACTGCGCGCGCCTCGCGATGCAAGGAGTAGTCGGAAACGGTTTCGACGCGGCACCGGCGCAGCCAGTCATATGTAATCTCGGCGTTTTCATGCCAGACCGAGCCAAGCTGCTTTGACCCCTCGATATCTGCAGAACTCAGGGAGGCGACATAGTCCGCCGCAGTTCCTACAAGCCTGGCTTTTTCTATAAGGACTTTGAACGCCGCTGCCGGGTCGGAGGAAACGAACACACACTCATTCTGCGCATTCGCTAGCTTCCGTGCAAATGCAGCGAGCACGCCCTCACTCGCGAGCGCCTGTATTGTCCACGTTCCGTTGGCACGTCGACGCTTGCACTGATGCCAGACATTCTGGTTGGAAGTCGTAACGCGAAACTCAAAGCCGGCGGCATCTTCGTTGAACGCCTCAAGCCGAATTTCGTCGGCATAGCCTTGCAGCACACGAAGCGCTTCAATGAGCGTCCAGTGGGCCTCGTAATCGTTGCCAAGCTTATCTGCTACTCCGCCCCTGAGCATGACTCACCATATTTGCCAGAGGGGCTTTTCGCCATGCTCAATTGATTCCCTTCGCGATCGACCCCGTTGGGGCATGACATTCGGATAGCGCCGTGCCGGCAATGGATGGAACGGCCCTTTTAGCTCAAGATCGCCACCCTCGCTCAACCCTAAGGAATATGGCAACATCATCGCGTTCAGACCAAGATGTCTCATATCACAAGCGACTAGAACCGGTGCGTCATTGGCGTCAGTTCTGGAGTCTAGTGGGCGGCCATCCGGGAGTTACCCATTTGATCTGTGGACGTTGAAGAGGCGCGGGCCTTGTCGCCACCTCGATGTCTGGCGGGGTTACGTAAGTAGGAACTTGGCTTGGTTTCAAGTTGGCAGCGATCTCTACAGATCGTAAGACACCAGCCGCTTCGGAATTTGGGAACGACTTCATAGCGTCTTGAGCTTCAGACACGAGTTTCTTGGCATCTGGTAAGCCGGCAATCACAGCCTCTCGGGCAAGGTAAACCCGCGCATGCGCACTGCTAACGCGTTGACCAATCCGAATGAAGCCCTCGCTAGCCTCGTGATAAAGGGCTCTTCCCTGATCGAAATTTCCCCTTCTAAACTCGATCAGACCTTTATTAGCCGCCGTCAGCAAGGCGAGAGGTTTGTCCTCGTCAGACAACTTTAGCTTTTTGATTACTAGTTCAGCTTCGTCCAATCGCCCCAATGACGCCAAGGCGTATGCAAGACAGTTAACTAGAAGTGGCGAATTTGGTCGACGCGCCAAGCCTAACCGGGCAAGCTCCTCAGCCTTTTCAATGTTGCCGGCATGACCGGCTGCTGCTGATCCAAACTCAAAAGGCCGAATCGAAAATGGATCCACCTCGGCCCATTTCTGGCAAGCACTTGGCACTTCGCTGAATCTAGCTTCCCGATAAAGGTGGAAAGATTCTGCCTCGTACGGTTCGATAGTTGAGCGGAATCGGGAAGCCAAGACGATTTCCGCACCAAGCCTAGGGGTGGCCCACTCGGCTTGAGCAAGTGAACTGCCGGTAGGAGCAACCATGCTCTGCATAAACATGCGCTTTGCCTTCTTGCGGCTCCCGTCGAGAAGCTCTCTTGTCGCGGTAGCGCCCGCCAATTCGGTAATCTGATGTGGTGGTAAGCCGCCATCATCCAACACCCGGAGAGCATGTTTGAAGAAGCGAGGATCTCTCTCTGCAACTTCCGCGAGGGCAATCTCGGCGGCAAGTAGCCAAGGGTCAGTGCGAGTGGAGGGGCTTCTCAGAAGCAAATCGTGAGCTCGGTCTTTTTCTCCAGTGTGCAGGAAGAGTCTTGATGCTGACCGCAACACGTGTCGATTATCTGGCGCAAGATGCAATGCAACCGTCATGGATCGTTTTGCCGCCCCGGTATGCCCTTTGACAGTTTGCGCGAATGCAAGCTCGACCCAAGCTATTGGGTCGTTGGGGTTGAGCCTGGACATTCGGCGCCAGTCGGATGCACCCAGTATCGCTGTTGGCAGACGGTACTGTTCTGGGACCTCATCGTCTCGGCCTGCGCGGACCAATAGCGATGCAGCTTGTGCCTTGATGAGGGGAGTAGCGGTTGAGTTTTCGGATAAAAGGTGCCGAGCGGCTTCTAGACCCTCACGCTCCCGGCCCCCTACGATCGCTCCCTCCACGACCTCTGCCGCCCTGACGAGATTCGGAGTCAGCCTCCATCGCTCAAGCCGAGTCAGCATGTCGGCACTTGTCGACATGGGACTTTTGTCTTCTCGCTTTGGCGATCCAAGTTCGCCACTTTGGAGAGTGTCGATCAAGCTTCTCCAGCGCGGAACCAAGCGACGAGATTGCCACCCTGTGGGGTTCATGCTGCCTTCTCGATCCGGATCCTTATTGCCAGTTTCTTTGCCAAGAGGTCCAGTTGAGAGACATACCTTTCAAGCGAGTACTGACTATGTCTTCCGAGACCACGCGGGTGCCCGCGCTGGCTCAAGTTTGGATCGCAGAGTTGGCGAATAAGATCCATAACTTCTGACCTGATCCGTTCGTCGATGAGTGGCTGCAATTCTTTGAGAACGCTTGTGAAGGCGTTGCTGAGATATGGCAGTGCACCTTCATAAGTTCCATTCCAGTTATCGGGATGCTGCTGTGGATCAAGATGTGCAAGCAAACGAGCCGTCATGTTGACTCCCGAGAAAAGGAACGCGGCTAGATTTCCCAGCATATAAAGATCGCATCCAACTCTGCGTGGGATGAATTCGGGGTGTACGAAGCCATAGAGCAGTTCTGGGGGCGCATACCCGCCATCACCAGCCACCGCTAGATGATCATGTGGCGCCGGACGCCCGCGACGAGAAGAACGCCCGAAATCCGCGACCTTGAACACGGGTCCTGCATAGGTGAGAACATTCGACGGCTTAGCATCTTGGTGCGCAATCATTTCACGATGAACCTGCCATAGGCCGAGACTTATGTCCCGCAACGCCGCCACGCACCAAACCGCGTCGAACGCCTTTTTTACGTCCATCTGAACGCGGACATCTCCAGCAGCCATCTCGAAAATGAGATAAAAGACACGACCCTCCATCGCGCCCATATCCGGCACCTGAACGCTGCCGTGATCAATTGCCAGCACAACGTTAGACAATCCTCGATCTCCGCAATGCGCCAAGACCTCCCGCTCGTAGTTGTAAGCGGATGTCAGTATTTGGATGGCCTCCGACGTGTCGACTCCCGCCTCGAAGGCCTGCCAAAAATCGAAGGCTTTGAGGAAGCCCTCTTTTCCGTCTTTCTCAACGACATAGCTCTGTGAGAAAGTGCCTCCCGTACCGTTAGGATTTCGAGCAAGATGACGTACCACCTTCCATCCATTCGGAAGGTCCAGGCTCTGAAGTTTGTCGGCAGCGCTCACAACATCATTCCTTTCCGTCATCGTCTAGTACCTCACTGATTCTCGAAACCATCGCCTGGCCCTTTGGAGTTAAGTAAAGCGCTCGCTTTCGCGGTTCGTCTGGATTGACCTCTTGTAGAATCAGAGGGGACTTTGGCTCCCCCCCGATGGCGCTTTGGTATCGAGCGAGAAGGATCGACGAATATCGGCTAGCCGACTGCTGAGGGACGCCGATCCGATCGGCCAGCTCATTCACCGAAATGCCTGGCTCGATCGCAACTGTCAGCAGGGCCGAAAGCGTCGGCAGGGTCATATCCTCTCCGACCTGCAGTAGGGCAGAGCGAAGTGCCTTGATAGTCTGGCGCTGCTTTTCCGAGATATCCGGCATAACTTCCTTTAGCGTATAAACTCAATAATGGGTATATACGCGCTTGCGGAAAGAAGATCAAGCCCATTCATATCAATCTGATCGGCAATATACCCCCTGCCGCCTGGTCCAGGACCGCATATCGTGCTCGAGCATTCAAGCACTATATCCCGGCAGGAGTCCTGAACTGATTTGGAGTTGGGCACCTATGGCTGCCCCGGATCTCCTCGATGGAGAAGGTCTTGGAAGACATTTCGTCCTCAATCAGGGACGAACGTCAACTATCAGAGGCATAGGCTCGGGGGTTGCCCCAAAGCTAGTCCGACCTCTGATTGTTTTGACGATCCCGCAGAACGGCGTCGCATGGCCAAATATAAGGCAGAAGTCGACCGAGACTTCGGTTTGATCTGCCTCGGTACCGATTGGTCTCATCCCTTGCTGTGGGGACATTACGCCGAAAAGCACCAGGGGCTTGTCTAGGTTTCGACATCCTGCAGCCAGCCGACTTCGAACCAGTTGAGTATGTAGACGAAAGACCCGCACTGAAGGAATTTGGCATAACGTCCTTCGACCAGCTTGACGAAGGATCGCTAAAGAGACTTCTTCATGTGAAATTCAAGGCTTGGGAATACGAACGCGAATATCGAACGTTCATCGACCTACGGGCCGCCGAGCACGAACCAGGATCTGACCTCTACTTCGTTCCGTTTTATCCTACGATGCCCTGCACTTTCCCATTCCTACTCTTGTGGAAAAGCATCGGCGTCAAGCTCGAAAATGCGATGCACGTTCCCCAGCATACGCATCTTTGCCGCGATCTTCGCGTCGCGCGGGAAAGGAACTTGCTCGTCTCTATACGAGCCTGGTTCTTTTGCCGAAATCCTGCGCAGCAGGAGTAGATCAATGCGTGCAAATCGAGGTCGGCCGCCACGGTGCTCCCATCCGTTGATTTGGATCGGGAATTCCCCCCCTTCTGATACGCCGTCAATGGTCTCGACTTGCCAGATTCCTATGTCGCCATCCATGTGCTCTGGTCGCGTCTTCGTGGAAGCAGAGATTCCGGTCACAAAAACGGCTCTGCGATTCCAGTTCACAATGCGGACCACCAATCGGTTTTCTTCTTGAAGATGCTCGACCACGTCGAGAGTGGGATCATCGTCCCCTATGATGAAGCGTGTTTGCTTTCGCGCTTCCTGCCATTGGCGGATCAAATAAGGGATGCTGGCCGCGGCCGCAGCAAATGCAAACCAGCCGCTCAGTGCACCTATCCATTCTCGCGCGCATGCTATCATCGTCTCATTCGGCGCAGCCGGACAAAATGAGGGCCACAGCCGGTGAGCGACGAATGTTGCCACCGCTATCGCTGCAAAAGCCATCGGCGGTCGCCACCCCACGTCTTTGCTCTCCTGCCCCATGAGCCAACGCTTAACATGGCACAGGGTGACCTGTGAACAACGCGAACCATCTGGCAACCGAGCCGCCGAGCCCGCGCCGGCCGCCTTCAACCTTCGCGGCTTCGTGTTCGCCCGGCCCTTCCGCAAGACTTCGCGCCTGTGCTCCTCCGCGGGATCTGGCCCTGCCGGCAAGGCCAGCATGATGTCGGGACCTGCGAAGATCAGCAGCAGCGCGCTCGTCGTCGCGGACTTCTCCAGAATGGTCGCAATGGGCCGATGAACGAACCCGCTGCGCGGGAGGGGCGCCTGCGGTTGAGGTAGATCAAGAACCGGTCGTCGCGCCTGCGTTGAGCGGGGTTCGGCAGCGGCAGAGCATCACAGGCTTCTTCAACAAGGAGCCTGACCATGCCTCATCCAGTTCTCGAAGCTTCGATCAGCCCGTTGCGCCAGCGGCTGATCGACGACATGAACATGCGGCGTTTCTCACGCGAGACGCAACGCAACTATCTCCGCGATATCGGACGCCTGGCGACATTCCTCGGGCGTTCACCAGACACAGCGGCCGCCGACGACCTACGTCGGTTCCAGATCGACCAGCAGGAAGACGGCGTTCCGTGCCGACGATGAACAGCATCGTGTCGGCGCTACGCTTCTTCTTCACGCATACGGTCGATCGTCCCGATCTGGCGCGCCGGCTCGTCCGGCTGGCGCATCCGCGCAACCTGCCCGTGGTGCTCAGTCGCGACGAGGTCGCCCGGCTGCTCAACGCCACCACCTGCCTTAAGCACCAGGCCGCACTGTCGGTTGCCTATGGCGCGGGCCTGCGCGTTGCGGAGGTGTCGACGCTGAAGGTCGGCGACGTCGACAGCGAGCGCATGCTGCTGCGCGTGGAACGTGGCAAGGGCGGTCGGTATCGCAACGCCATGCTCTCGGAGGACCTGCTCACTCTCTTGCGGCAATGGTGGAGGGTGGGGCGGCAGCAGGGCGTAATGCATCGCGACGGCTGGCTGTTTCCCGGACAGCACGCGATGAAGCCGATCAGCACGCGGCAGCTCTATCGCGTGGTCGTTGAGGCAGCGCAGGCCGCCGACATCGCCAAGCGGGTCGGGCCGCACACGCTGCGCCACAGCTTCGCCACCCACCTGCTGGAGGACGGCACCGACATCCGGATCATCCAGGTCCTGCTCGGGCACGCCAAGCTAAATAGCACCGCCTTCGACACCAAGGTTGCAACCCGCACGGTGCGCACCGTCACGAGCCCGCTCGACAAGCTCGGCCTGTTCAAGCCGGGAGAGATCTCGCCCGACGGCTGAGCGTGCGCGCCTCGATCGAGGTTGCCGACATCTTCCGTGCTGCCGGGCCACCCTACCGCGCCGCCCATGCAGGTCATCTGAGCCTCGCCCAGCTCAAGGTCATGTCTGCGATCGAGCAATGTCGCACCGCCGCCCTCGGCGGGCATGTCGAAGCCTGCGAGGACTGTGGCCAATGGCGCATCGCCTACAATTCCTGCCGCAACCGGCATTGTCCCAAGTGCCAGGGCGCGGCCGCGCGGACATGGCTCGCCGAGCGCGAAGCCGACCTGCTGCCTGTCGGCTACTTCCACGTCGTGTTCACGCTGCCCGCCGAGGTCGCCGGTATCGCGTTCCACAACAAGGCGCTGGTCTACGACCTGCTGTTCAAGGTTGCGTCGGAGACGATGCTGACGATCGCGGCAGATCCCAGGCACCTCGGCGCGCGCATCAGAATCACCGCTGTGCTCCACACATGGGGCTCGGCGCTGACCCACCATCCGCACGTCCACATGATCGTGCCGGGCGGCGGCATCGCGCCGGACGGAAGCCGCTGGGTCTCGTCGCGTCCGGCCTTCCTGCTCCCGGCACGCGTGCTCGGCAAGCTGTTTCGTCGGTTGTTCCTCAACAGGCTGATCGCGCTGCACGAGGCGGACCGGCTCAGCTTCTTCGGATCGATGGCGCATCTCGTCGAGCGCCAGGCATTCCTGCGCCACCTGTCACCAGCCCGGAAGAAGCGCTGGGTGGTCTACGCCAAGGCGCCCTTCGCCGGCCCGGCAGCGGTGCTCGCCTATCTGTCGCGCTACACCCACCGGGTCGCGATCTCGAACAGTCGCCTGATCGACTTCGACGAGAGCGGCGTCACCTTCCGCTACAAGGACTACCGCCGCGACGGCGCCGATCGCCAGCAGGTCATGACCCTCGCGACCGACGAGTTCATTCGCCGCTTCCTGCTTCATGTTGCCACGCGGCTTCCATCGCATCCGGCACTACGGCTTGCTCGCCGGTTCCGCTCGAAAGGCCAGCCTCGCGCTGGCGCGCGAACTGCTGGGCGTCGCCGCGTCGCCCGACCCCGGCGACCCCGACGAACCGGACGACTTTCACCCGCCATGCCCCTGCTGTGGCGGACGCATGATTGTCATCGAGATGTTCGAACGGTGGAAGCAACCGCGTGGACCGCCGGATGCCCCGACGACAAACCGGGAGAAGTGTCCATGACCCGGCATGGCATCATCCAGCGTTCAGCCGCAGGCACCCAGCCTCCGGCAACGGACCCACGCATGTCATTTGTGCTCATCGATGTCGACAGGGCCGCAACCAGCCGCGTGCCGGCCGGCAATACCGCGCGGAGGCGCAACGACGAGGCCTATCCGCATCCATCCCGGCGCTTGCCGGCGGCGGTCACGCCATCCCTGACATCAGCCGAAATCAAAAATCCCCATAGCTATCGACTGTGGCCCACGGGTTCCTTCCTCGGGGACTTTCGTACGCCTGCCGGCGCCCGAAACTCTTCACGGAAGCGAACGGGCAGTTTTCAAGAACCGCCCTGCGAAAGCAGACGTTTAGGTCGGCCGGTGTGATGTCTGGGTCTGGCCCGAACCGACGCTCGTCCACGGCGCAAACGGCCGCGCCTCATTACGGATATTTCGGGCAAGCGACACCTGGAGTCTGGTTTCTACCGATAGTGTTGAAAAAGTCCGGCGCACCGCAAAGTCGCCACCGATATTAGAATCCAGGTCCACCCGGGCGCATTGCATGGAATCAGGATTCAATTTTTGGGTCTCCGCGGAACGCCATACTACGAAAGTGCCACGGGCGACCGCGACGCGGACTTTTTCAACACTATCTACCCACAGCGGACACAAGAACTCGCGACGTTCGGGGAGAGGAAGCTTCGCATTTAGTAATTCTTCAATGACGCAGGACATGTAGTAAGTTCATTTACCTGCTTTCGTGTAATGTTCGGTGTGTTTATAGTCAATTTTTTTCTCTGAAGATTTAATACGGATATTTGGCCAGGTTTATTCGCCGATTTCGTTCCAATGTACTTTATATCTACGCCCGCACTCATCAGTGAAAGTGCTACCTTTTTTAGATCTGCAATGCGCGTATTTGGTCCGCAGATCAAGGCATTTGACAAAGTTTTCGCATGTTCTGGACCGACATAGTCAAGTTTAGTGTACTCGATCGAATTCTTCTCAAAGGCGTCTATTACTCTCTTTCTATCGGCAGGCTTTTCGTAGTAGGCGACTAGCTTATCACCAGTGTCCGGCCTTGCATCCTCTCCCGGCGGCTGGGAACCCGCGGCTTCGGTAGCCGCGTCGCCGTAGGTAACCGTAGAAACAAACGGAGGGTCGTCTCCGACATAGGTGAGCACTACAGTAGGCTTTTCCTTCTTGATGTGTTGTTCCTTGCCTAGCGTCCAGGTCAGAACCCACTTGTTGTCCAAAATGGGTATTGCCTCCGTTTTAGGGAGTTTTGAGGTTTGCGCGATGATGGCATTCACCTGGCCCTCCACCGACTGCGGGTCAAACTGACTCCACTTTCCTATGTAGTTGTCGGGGTCAATCTGGCTGGTATCGATCCTTGGCTTGCCCGTTTTTTCATCATTTAGGATCTTACCTTGAGCATCCCGTGCCCATGTTGTGTTCGACAAGCAGTCGACGTCGCGAGCCGAAATACATTGGACAGTGTCATATGCGTCCTTGGCTTCCGGAGAAAACGCCTTCAGCTTGTCAGTTCCCCCTTGGACGAGTACGGCGCCCGCTGACTTCAGGAATCCGTCTTTAATCGCTTGCTCGTCACCGCCTGCAGCGGCAACTGCGACACCGCCCGCGGCGCCGGCCATGGCAGCCTTCTTAATGATCTCGCCGGTGGTACCGGTCGGCATCTGCCCGATTGATGAGCCAGTCTGCGAGGTTACTGCAGCCAACAGTCCGGCGCGTAGTGCCATGTCAGCGTTGCCCGTTTGGCGATAGGTCGACCAGGCGGCATATGCGGCGGCACCGGCGGGCCCGCCATAAGCGGTTGCCGCCGCCGCTGCAGCGGCATTGATCACCTTGCTCTCCTGCGTTGCTTTAGCGAAGTTCTCTTCGCCGGACTTGAGTGGCTCCGTACCGAGTCCCCACATGGCGTCGACAACTTTTCCGTCTTGCACTCGCTTAACGGCACTGTTTGCGGCATCGACATCAGCCTTGGCTTGATGTTCTACAAAGTGGCCCACCGCCTTGCCGGCATCAACAGCATCATCAAAACTGCGCTTTCCCTGCTCACCGACGTCGCGCCACGCCTTGACATAAGTCGCGGCCGCGTCGCCTGCTGCTTTGTAGGTCGTGGTGATAGCATCCTTGCCGGCCTGTTGAACCGTCGCAAAGACGTCCCCATTGGCTTGCTGCAATGTCCGGACCGTGTCGCCGGCAGCTTTTTGGATGGTCGTCAGCGTGTCGCCTCCGAGCTGCTGGACTGTGCGCGTTGCGTCCTCGCCGAGCTCGTCGACTTTCTCTTGGATCGACGGAGGCAACGGCACTGGCGAATCCGGAACCAGCGAGCCAGGCTTCGTGGTGCCAGGAATGGGGACCGGGATAACGCAGCCGATTCGCGGCACGCATCCGCAGGCGCCAAAGACGCAATGTTCGTCGTTACAGTCCGGACAACTAGCAGCCGCTGGCGTTGCGAATAACACCGGCAGGAGAGTGACGAACACGATCCAAGAGCGGCAAGCAGACCACATAAGCGATCTCCCTATTTACCATTTGCGCTTGAGCATACGGTGTTAACGGCTTGGAAATTCTATAATGTCCTGAAAGATATCCAAGTGCAATAGAGGCACAATTTTATCACCTGCGCTTGAATCGGGATCTCTGTAAATTCCGCGTGGTCCCGAGATGCACCCCAGTCGAATAGAGAGATGGGTAAAATTGGGGAAGGCGCAGACGCTCGCCCGGTTTATTATAGATCTCCTGCTAGTGCGCCTAGAGGTCCATTTCGCTAGATCTGCGGTTGGAGGCGTTATGCGAACGTGACAGGCTGTCTGCTCTAGCTCCTGCGCCCGGAGCATGGATCATTCTGGCAACAAACCGGTCCGGGCGGTAGACGCCTCATTGACGGCTCGCGCCTTGTACAGCCGTACCGACGCCTTCGATCGGACACGCCAACAGGGGTCATGTGTTAGGCTAGGGCGGTGGCGTTGCGATAGCGAATGGCTGCGATCGGCGCGGAAACGATTGCTTGTGGCGCAACCGCGACCTCCAGCGTGGTCGCCAACAATGTCTGCTTTCAGGCAGTGGCAACAGTCACCTCAATGGCCGACTTGAGGCGCGAAGTAGCCATTCGCAACCGGCGTACCCCCAACTGCTAGATCGCATAAAACATTTCAGGAAAAAGCCCATTCCTCATCGGCTGGCGTGACCAACCCCTGCCGCAGCCGGCTGTGAAGTTCATGCCACGACGGGTCAGTCACGAAGCCTTTCATGCTTCCACATGCCTCGGCGAAGGAAATGTCGCCCAAGCGGTCGATAAGATCACTCATCGCGCCGTTCCTGCCATTTAGGAACAGCTCAAGCGGATCACCATCACACTCGATTACCCGATGTCCCCAAGCGCCCGGTACGTCGTCGGCTGCGAGAGCCTGCCGCAGGTCGACATCCACGCCTGCGGCCTCGAGCGCCCGGCAGACGACATAGCGCATCAGGGGGTAGTAGATCGGCTGATAGCTGCCTCCAAGCGCGCGCACGCCGGGTAGGATCGACGAAACCAGAAACATCAGCAGGAGATTCGGGACAAGGCTGCGGTTTGCCAGCCGCTCGAGAATGTCGGGGGCTGTGAAGCACGCCACCTTTATACCGGTCGCCGGATCGATGAGTTCTCCGGCGACCAGACGCAGCGGAAGGCGTTTGCCATTTTCATAGAGCCAGAAGAAATCGGTACCGCGCGCGAGCCAGCCACTCCAGGGGCCGGACGCGAGCCGGTCGAGGCCGGCAAGGATATTGGAAGCGAACTTCGGGTCTTCTAGAAGTCTCATGCGTAGCCAGGAATCTGCGTCGGACAGATGGTCCGCCACCAGGTCGGCAATATCCTCGTCGTCGATCTGCAGGAATGCAAAGCGGCCTCCGAACATTTTTGGCCAAAGGATGAGATTGGCTGCCTTGATGGCGTGCGCGGGCCGCTCGAATTGCGTCTTCGGCAGAAGGCTACGAAGCAGCGTGAGCGCGTCTCCCGCAGTGTTTGGCTCCGTCGGCAACAACTCGAACCTATAGGGTCCCGGCCCGGCTAGCAGGCTGTATCCGATCATCCGGCTTCGGCTCAGGCCAAAGACGTTGATCGGCTTCCCGTCGACAGTGAGCCAGCCTGGCCCCTTGCGTGGCTTTTCAACGAGATTCACCGTCGAAACGGCGTAGGAAACGTAGGTCGAACAGCCATGTGCCGAGAGACCAAGGAGGCTGAAGATATGCGTGTAATAGGCTTCCGGTTCCATGAGGAGAAGCAAATGGGGGCCTGTCTGCAACACACGGCGCCTTTCGAAATCCCTGCAGATTTCCAAGGCGGTATCGGCAGACAACCCGTTTCGTGTCGCTGCCTTCCTGATGATGTCAAGCAGTTTGGTGAAGGCTCGGAGCCGGATTTCTGGCATGGGAACCGAAGCCGGCGCCGTAAACAGGCGAGACGCATAATCGCGGATCGGCCGGGAATGGTATGGGCTCATCCAGGGGTAGAGTGCCGTCAGCGACCCCAGGACTGCCTGTTTCGCATCTACGCCCGCTGTTAGCTCTTCCACCTCACGTTTCACCTTTTTCTTGTGTCTGAATTACACCGACGCTCAACCACAAAATACTGAAGAGGAGCGCCACGCCAAAGCTGAAGAAAATCGTCGAAGGAAGCGCTCGATCTCCTACTGCGGCGGCGATGCCGAAGACGAGTAATCCGAGCACTACGGCCACACTATGCATAATGCCTTTTGCCCGGCCCAACAGATAAACCGATACACACGACTGCAATGTGACTTCAACGCTGACGCGTCCAAGATTGTATAGAAATCCGAGGGCGGCAAAAAGGATCACTGTCCAAGGCGTGGGCAGAGATGTCAGCGCCATGAGGCCCAGCGCCGTTAAGCTCAAAAGCATGAGATGCCGCGCGTGGCTACTCATCGCTCTTTCAATTCGGAATAGAGAGACCGCGCCGATCAGTGAGCCCGCCGACCATGCAGCCTCGAGGTAGCCGAAATCCACGGCAGTACCCTTCTGCTCCTGGAAGACGAAGCTAGATCCCATGACGCTGACAAGCACCGCGCTTGTATAGAGAAGTGCGTAGACGACAATGAGACGCCGCAGGCTCAGATCGATTTGGGCTGCCGAGATTTTGGCGATGCGGACATCGCGCGAAACCGGTTCCAGCCGCATCATGGCTAGGCAGCCCGCTGAAAACAGGAAGAAGGCAGCAAGAACGGTGAATGGCAGGGCTGGGGAGCGCTCATGCAGCAAAGGCCCTGCAAGCAGAGCAGCGCCGAGGTTGCCGAACTGCATGACGAAGAAGACGGCGGAATTCGTGGCTACAAGATCGCGGCCGTCAGCTATCACGGGGATCATTGATTGAGAGCTCGTTAGCGCGACACGGTCGCAAAACGAAAAGAGGGCCGCTGACAGGCAGATGATCAGAAACACGTCCATGTAGAGGAGCGCGCAAGCGGTAGCCAGCACAACGAGGAAGCGGCTGAGGTCTGCCGCAACGTTCAAGCATCGCCTGTCAAATCGATCCGCCGCTACGCCGGCCACAGGGCTCGCGATGAATTCGACAACGCTGACGATCGCAAGGAACGTCGCCACGCCGGCAGTTCCGTATCCACGCTCGAGGAGAATCCAGGCGGAGGCGATGTAGTAGCTGTTTCGGGCAACAGCCGCCGATAGCGTGCTGGCCAGGAATCCGAGGCAGGGATCGGACAGGCCGGCCCGTCCTTTGGCATGATGATTTCGAAGCAGGTTTGACATGAGCGGCGTATCCGGGCTGACCGCCGATGGATACCTTCTTCCGCCAAGCCTGCTTTACTGTGATGTTGGGGATTTCCGATACTTGCTGAGAACCGACAAGCGGCGGCCTAGATTCTGCAGTTACGACGAAATTCCGTGGGCGCCGCGCCGAACGCCCGCTTAAAGGCGGTCGTGAAATGGCTCGAGCTGCCGAAACCACATTCCATCGCGATTTCCGTCGCCGACAAATTGGTCGATCGCAGCATGTCCGCGGACTGCTCCAACCGTCGCTGCGCAATGAATGCGTGCGGCGTCATGCCTGTCGACTGCTTGAAGGCCCTCCAGAAATGGAACCGGCTAACCCCAACCTCTTTTGCCAGATCGGCGAGCGTAGGCCTGCCGTCCGACAACGCCTCGATCATTGCCACCGCGCGCTTGAGATCGAACGATGACAAACCGCCTTTTACCGGTTCCTGATGGACGCCGTTCAACCTGAACATTTGCCCGAGCAATTGCGTGGCATGGCTCTCCACCATCGTTGCGCTGATTTGGTCAGGCTGCTTGAGCTCCAAGGCAATCCTCTGCAACGCCAACTCTACAGTGCCGTCCCGAAATCCGATCGAAGGCGACAGCACTGCCGGGCGATGGCGAGCCATTCCCGCAAACACCTCGTCGGCGAACCCTTTTTCAATTGAGACCAGGAGGTAGGAAGCGGTCGCGTCCCCCTCGTCCCACCCATTCCAATCACTGCCCGCGGGCATGAAGATGATCGAACCGGCCCGGCGCGGCAAAAAGGCAATCCGGCGCCCATCCACAATGTCTTCTCCGCGGGACGCCGTGCCCTTCAGGTTCATCAAGAACACATGGTTTGGCTGGAGGAGCCTTGTCTCCTGGCGCTCGAGCCCGGTTCTTTTGACCACGTCCGCCCGCACGCTCCCCCAATTCTCATACTTGTGGGCAAGCGATTGGTGCTGTGAACGGCGATTCTCGGTCGGGTCGAGCGCAAGAGTATTCACGTATCGACAGCCTCCTTACTGGCGAGTGGCCAGTCGTCGCATGATGTGGCGAACCATGGGTTGCTGAACAACACGCAAATAACTCTGGATTGGTAGAAGATGTGACTTTAGCGAAAAAATGGCAAACGAGTGAAAGCCGCCTGCATCCGGCAGGCCTACCAGTTGGCTCAGCCAATACTTGAGCAAGGCGAAATATTAGACCCCACTTATCTTAGTGGAATTTCCCCCATCGACGTATCGGCATCTCACCAACGGAACGGTGCTGGAGGCATACTGCGATGCGTGGACTCGACGACTTCCTGGCTGAGTGCGACCATGGCCCACGGATCAACGGACTAGCCGGCTTTTTCGCCGCGACCGCCGCTGGCAAGAGCGGGATGCCAATCCGCAAGCCCGTCGCCGACGCCCGCCTTCTGCCGAGCGATGACCTTCTACGCGATCTGGTTGCCCTGCACGCGACTCGCCAAGGCTTTTTTGACCAGCACTATCACGGCAGCATTCCCTACAGATTGGAGGAAGAGTGCCGGACGGCCTACGCAGTGCTGAAATACGCACGGCAGCGTGGCGCTCCGCTTGCGCTCTACAGCCTTGGAACAGCGGAAGGCACGATGGCGAGAACACTGTCGGAACTGTCCGATGGAAAGGTACGCTCACTGTCGTGCAGCCCGAACGCGGAGAACTACAATTGCTTCATGGCCTATGGCGAACCGCCGCACGCGGACTTTTTCGTCGGCCCCTTTCATCATTTGACGAAGGACGTCCTGCGTTCTGATCCGCGACTGGCAAATTTCGCTGACGGTTTCGATATCATTCTGGAAGATACGACCTTTCAGATGTACTCGCCCAACAGAGCGGGACAGATCGAGTTCGTGACCCAGCACCTCAAGCCGGACGGAATCTTTGTCTTCGTCGAGAAGTTCCGGGCTACAGAGGAGCCCGACTACAGGCGTCGCGAATACCAGAAGGATTTGGGCTTCAAGGCGCGCTATTTTCCCCCAGACGAAATCGAGAAAAAGCAAACCCTCGTTCTGGACACGATGTTCGGCAATGAGGTGACTTTGGCGGAGATGGCCGGCGCCACACGCGCGCATTTCAGGTACTGCGCCCTGACCTGGAACAGCGGAAATTTCTGTAGCCTCGCGGCGAGCAATAGCGAGGAAAACCTGAACCGATACCTTTCCCAGATGGCCGCTCCAGCCATTCCGCACGAGTACGTCTACGAAACCAGCTTGTATCCGACCCTGCCGGTTAGCGTCGCCGCCGCGCAGGAATAGGCTCCTGTGCCTTGAGACAGGTCAACAACACGTTGCGCCGTTTGGACCATGTCTTCGCAGCTGTCGACCATGGTAGCCTCAGGCAGGCCGCAAGAGTTCTCAGAGTGAGGGAATCCTGTGTCAGCCGCAACATCGTTGCTCTCGAACAATTGCTCGACATGCAGTTGTTTGATCGCGACGTCCATGGTGTTCGGCTAACCGAAGCAGGCCGGGCCTGGACTGACCTCGTCCGGGCTCATTATGAGGGCTTGCAAGATGCCATGGCCGGAGGTGGTCGCGACAACCATGATGCCAAAACAGTCAAGGTAGGGTTGTGCGGCCAGATAGGCCGGGCGTTCCTGGCGCGCCTTGTCGATCGATTTCGCAGCTTACATCCGGACGTGAGCATCGCCATCGAGGACGTTCCCCATGAACAGTGTCTGGCGGCAATACGCCGCCGGCGCCTTGACATCGTCTTCACGCACGGGATCGGGAACGGCGCCATATGCCGCAGCGAGCAATTTGGGCACGAGCGCTTGTTCGTTCTCTTGCCGGGCGACCATCCGCTCGCTGAAAGGCCGGCAATCAGATGGAGGGATCTTGCAGATACTTGTCTGCTGGTTTCGGTCGGATCGCCGCAGGATCCTGTTTTGCTGGAAAAGATTGCCGCAGATGGTGGCCCCGCCATTCAAACCTGTCGCGCGAGCGAAGCGACTGTCATCCTCAAGGTGCAACTCGGTCAAGGCGTTACCCTGGCGGGCGAAGGTTTTGCCAGGACTGTCGCCATCGACGCTACAGTGTGGAAACCCATCGACGGTCAGAACAGCATCAGTTCGATCAAGGCAGTGTGGCTGGAATCGAACCCAAAGCGTGCGCTTCTGCGGCTGGTTGGGACCGCAAGAAACCTGGTGGCCGCAACGCGACCCGGGCCTACCCCTGTCAATGGAGGAAGTTCGGGACGCCGCGGCGCTATTTCTGAAGTCACGCCATGACTCCGAGGCGCGACTAACGCGGTTCCACTTCAGTCGCCCGGCCACTAGCCACCTTCCGAACGCTTTGCCTTGGCAAAGCCCCGATCCGTCGCAATGAATCTCTCCAACATTGCAACGATGAGGCGCGGCGCATCGGCTGGCCGTTGCCCCGCTTCGCGGCCGAGGATCTCGGCATAAGCGGTCAGGTCACGGTGCAATGCAGCGGGTAGCTCCACCATGACCTTGACAGGCTTGTCGTCGGCGATTGGCCCCAGTTTCAGCTTGGCCATTTTCAGGCTCCGTAAGGTTCGAGCACGAGATCGCGTGTGACGATCACGCGCACCGGGAATCCCGGTCGGATGGTGAGCGTCGGCGCTATGTTGAGCTGCCGCTGGACGATCTGCTGGCCGGTCTGGCTGATGCTGTCCGAGGCGCCCTGGCGCAGAGCGCGCATGATGTTGCTCTCCTCGCCCGATGAGCCTGCTTGCGCGCCGATGCTCAGAACCGTGGAAAGCGCTGCTGCCTTGAACAGCTCGCCCCAGTGATAATCGACGCCGTCCTCGAGGCCAGCATAGCCCTCGGCGTCCGCTCCAGGCTCACGTTCCAGAACGATGGAGCGGCCGTTCGGAAAAATCAGCCTGGTCCAGACCAGCAACACGCGACGCTGGCCGAAGCCGACGCCATTGTCATACTGGCCGATGAGACGCGTCCCCTGCGGAATGAGAAGGATGTGGCCGGTGGGGCTGTCATAGACATTCTCCGTTACCTGCGCGGTAATCTGACCCGGTAGGTCGGAGCGAACGCCGGTGATGAGGGCGGCTGCGATGACGGCGCCCGCCTGCAGGACGTTTTTCGACGCCGGCGCCGCGACGCGATCGGCCGAGACGGTGCGTTTGTCCGGTGCCTGATCGAGGAAAGCTCGCTGGCGGTCCTGTGCCGAGGGCGCCGCTGGCGGCGCGAGGCCCAGGCTGGAAAGGTCGGGCTGTGGCAGGGTGTTTGTTGTAGACTGAGCGGCGGTCGCCTCATCCCCAGGCCGTGTTTGCGTGGACGCGAACAGACGCGCGGTTCTTGCCGCTTCCAGTTCCTGCTCCCGGCGCTGCTCTTCCGGGTCCGGTCCAACGGGACCTGTCGATGGCGCGGGGACGCCATTCTGCGCGGCGAGGATCGGTCGGCCAAGATCGCCGGGAAGCGGTGGGCCAAGCTTCGGAACACCCACATAGTCCTTTGGCAGGCCGGCAAGCCCATCGGGCGTCGAACGATTATCGGTTGAATAGAGCTCCTGACCCTGGCCTTGCTGACGGTTCTGCAGCGCATAAATCAGCGCGCCGCCGACAGTCAGGCTTGCGGCGAGCCCCAATCCGGCCAGCGCCTTGCGGGACAGACGCGTCACGCGCGGCGGCTCGGCGCGCAGCCGCATGGCTGCGGCCGCCTCGCCTGTCAACGGCCGGGCGTCATCCTCGACCGGTGCCTCCGGCCGGGCGTCATCCATCGGCCTCCGGCCTTCTTCCTTCCCGGGATCCATTTTGTCGCTCATGATGACGACCCTCCCCTGTCTGTTCGCAGGTATGTCGCTGTCGGGGTCTCACTAGGGCCACGCATCCATGAAAATCGACTGCTCCTTACCCCATCGGTGCGGGAGACGCGGACCCGCCTCTGGTTCTTGCCGGCGCCGAAGCGCAACTCGGCGGCGGCAAACAGCCGGTCGACGATCATGTAGTTGCCGCGCACGCGATAGTTGACTAGTTCGGACGTGTCGCCTTCCGGCCCAACCACGAAGAGTGGCGGCATCTCGCCCTGGCCGATGCCCCGCGGGAACTCGATGAACACCTGCTTGCCATCGTCGAAGGCGCGCAGCGGCCGCCACGGTGCGCGATCGCCAGTCACCTCATAGCGGAAATTGACACGAGCGAGATCGATGCCTGTCGAGACCGGCTGTGCAGCCTCAGCCTGCTGGTTCTGCCTGCGCAAGGCGATGAGTTGGTCCTGCGGGTATTGCCAGGAGACCGACGCCATATAGGTCGACGGCGTCGAGCGCAGTTCCATGTGATAGGTGCGCCGATCGGTATTGATGACGAGATTGGTGAGAAGGTCGGCGCGCGTCGGCTTGACGAGGATGTGGACTTGCTTGGCTCCGCCCGTACCGCTCTCGGTATCGCCGATGATCCAGCGCACGGTGTCGCCGGCGGCGACGGGACCGGAGCCGACGAGCTGCTCGCCGGGCTGGAGCGCGATGTCGGTGATCTGCCCCGGCGAGGCATAGACCTGATAGAGCGCGCCATCGACGAACGGATAGACCTGCATCGAGTTGATGAACCCGTTGCGCACAGGCTGGACGCGCGCGGCCGCATTGGCCAGGTTCACGCGCGCGGTCGGATCGGTCGGTTCCGGCTCCGGCTTTGCGGCCTTGCCGACCGGCTTCAACTGGCCGGGAAGCGGCAGCGGCCTTGACAGCTCCACCACCTTGACAGGCGGGGGCGGATCGACGGCCTGCACGGCCGGGACCGGATCGTCATAGGAAATCTCCGGCGGCTTCTGCCTGGTGGCACAGCCTGCAAGCGCCGAAGTGCAAAGCAGAAGTGCTGGAAAGGCTATTTTGCGGAAAGCCGGCATTGCGTGGATGAGGAAAGCCGGACACCCCCATCGGGCGGCTTTGAAGAGTGCGGGTGTCATTGTCCAAGCTCCTTCGACCAGTTGATGGCGTTGATGTAGATGCCAAGTGGGTTCTTCCTCAGCGCGTCGGCGTCGCGCGGGGGCTGCACGACAATGGTGAGAATGGCGGACCAGCGCTCCGTGGAAGCGAGTGAGCCGTCCTGATAGCGGCGTTCGACCCAAGCGATTCGGAAGCTCGCCGGCGATGCGCGGATGACCGACGAAACGTCGACGGCGACCTGCTGTTTGCCGACCTTGGTGAACGGGTCATTGGCGCGCGCATAGTCGTTGAGCGCCAGCGCCCCGCCCTGCGCCGTGAAGTCGTAGGCGCGCAGCCAGTTCTGCCGCACGATGATCGGATCGGCGGGGATCGACCTCACCTGTTCGATGAAGTGCGCCAGGTAGAAGGCGATCTGCGGATCGTTCGGCTGATAGTCGCCGACCGCAGGGGCGACAGCCTGCGCCTGGCCGAGACGATCGACCTGCACCACCCATGGCACGATCGAGCCACTGGCGGATTGCCAGACGAGTGCTGTGGAGAACCCCGCGGCGAGCGCCAGGCAACCGAAGGCCATGGTGCGCCAATTGCGCGCCTGCACGCGGGCTGAACCGATGCGCTCGTCCCAGACCTGGGCAGCGCGTTGGTAGGGCGTCTCGGGTTGTGGGGACTTGCCGTAGTGCGTGGACGGTCGTTTGAACATGCTCAGTCTCTTTCAGAGAGGTTGATCGAGGAGCCGCCGCCATGGCTGTCGCCACTGCGAACAGCGTGGGCGGCGGCCTGGACGCCGTGGGTCATCTGTTGCGAGCGCTTCATGCGTTTCGCCCAGGCGGGCTGACTTTCGGTTGCGGAGGACGCGACGGGAGCGGAGCCGGATTCGGGGGCGCTCGCACCGATTGTGCCGGCGGTGGATGATCCGCCCGTCGTCTCGAAGGCAGCGCGAGCGCCCGACTGGTAGCTGTGCTTCATGCTGCCTGCCGCATTATTGGCCGCGCGCTTGAGCGGTGAGATGGCACCCTGGGCGCCGGCGCCGATGACACCGCCGAGCCCGGATGCAACGCTGGAAAAGCCTGACTGTCCGGCCGCGCCGAGGCCGTAGGCTGTGGATGCCCTGCCCGCGGTTGCGGCGCCACCACGAGCCGCGGCTGCAGCACCGCCGCTGCCAGCCGTGCCGCCGGACACGACTGCGCCGGCGGCCGCGGCGCCCACTGCTGCCATGCCGCCAGCGGCGAGCCCGGTGCCGACCACCGCGCCCGCGCCGAGCTGCGGGCCGCCGGAGACGAGACCGTTGGCAATGCCCGGTCCAAAGATCCCAAGGCCGAGCAGCGACAGCGCGGCCAGCACGATCGCCATGGCATCGTCGATCGACGGCGTGTTGCCGCTGAACCCCGAGGTGAACTCGGAAAAGAGGGTCGAGCCGATGCCGATGATGACGGCGAGCACGAGCACCTTGATGCCGGACGAGATGACGTTGCCAAGCACCCGCTCGGCCATGAACGCGGATTTGCCGAACAGACCGAAGGGTATCAGCACGAAACCGGCGAGCGTCGTCAGCTTGAACTCGATCAGCGTGACGAAGAGCTGGATCGCCAGGATGAAGAAGGCGAGCAGCACCAGCGCCCAGGCGAAGAACATGCAGGCGATCTGGATGAAGTTCTCGAAGAAGGACCAATAGCCCATCAGGTTCGAGATCGAGTCCAGCAACGGCCGGCCGGCGTCGAGCCCGGTCTGCGCCACCTTGCCCGGGCGCATGAGATCGTTGACAGTAAAACCCGTACCCGAAGCCTTCAGGCCAAGCCCGGCGAAGCTTTCGAAGACGATGCGGGCGAGATTGTTCCAGTTGGAGATGAGATAGGCAAAAACGCCGACGAACAGCGTCTTCTTGACGAGGCGCGCCATGATGTCGTCGTCGGCCCCCCAGGACCAGAAGAGCGCCGCCAACGTCACGTCGATGACGATCAGGGTTGTGGCGATGAAGCCGACCTCGCCGCCGAGCAGGCCGAAGCCGCTGTCGATGTAGCGCGTGAAGACTTCGAGGAAATGGTCGATGACCCCCATGCCGCCCATGTCAGCGCGCCTCCGGCCGGGGCGGCTCGACCTGCATCGCGGGAGCGGTCACATCCGTCCCCTCCCCTTCTTTCCGGTCGGCTGACGCCGGCACATCAGGGAATAACGTTTTCGGGGCAACGGCAGCAGGCGCGGTTGCCGAGTCATGTTGACCGAGAAACCGGCGCCGGCTCTCTGCCCACGCTTTCAGGCAGCCGGGATCGCGAGGGCCGGCCTCGCCGATCCCGGTACAGCGGCGCAATTCGGCCGCGAGCGGGTCTTGTAACGCCAAGGGACGGCCCCGCGTCGCAATAGCGTCAGACTGCTCGTCCTTGCTGCTCATTTCGATCGCGGTCACTGTCAAAGCGACCGCGATGAAGACGACTGCGCCGATGCGAGCGAGGATCTTGCCATCCATCGCGCCGGCCTCAGTTCTTGCCATAGAACATCTGCGCACTGCCGGGCTGGTAGCCCGAGCCCTGCGTCAGGAAGCGGCGGCGCTGCTCCCGGCCCTGGTCGGCGGCGGTGGCCTGTTCGGCCGATTGCAACGCCTGCGCCCGACCGTTCGCGGCGACGACCGCGGTGAGATCGGCGAGCTGTTGCGCCTGAAGCGCGAGGAGCTGGTTGCCGGCCTGTGTTGCCTGAAGCGCTCCGGTCGCACCCTGGCTCTGGCCGACCAGCGCCGACATCTGCGTTCGATTGGTTTCGATGTTGCCAACGACGCCCGCCTGCACACGCATGGCGTCCTGAAGGCCACCGACAGTGTTGCCCCAGCGCGAGCGCGCGTCGGCGACGAGTTGCTGATCCGAAGCCGACAGCGAGACGTTGCCGTATTTCTGCTGGAAGGCCTGATCGATCTGCTGGACGTCATAGGCAACGTTCTGCGCCTGACCGAGCAGTTGCTGCGTACGCTGCACGGACTGCTGGAGCTGTTGCAGCGAGGAGAACGGCAGGCTTGCGAGATTGCGGGCCTGGTTGATGAGCATCTGCGCTTGGTTCTGAAGCGAGGTGATCTGGTTGGTGATCTGCTCGAGCGAGCGCGCCGCCGTCAGGACGTTTTGCGAATAGTTGGAGGGATCGAACACGATCAAGGCGTGTGCCGGCGTCGCCAGCATCGGCGCGACGGCGGCGGGAGCGACAAGCAGGGCGGCAGCGAGCCGCATGCCAAGGGAACGGCGCAGTTTCATGGGGACTTCTCCTTGTTGGTGAGGGCGGGGCTGGTTAGGGCGGGAACGAGTTCAGCGGCCCAGCCGACGCCACGGTGGTTGAGCCAGGCAGCGAGGAAATTGGCGCGGCCGTGCTCAGCGACGATGCGGGAGATCGCGGTCTGGTCGGTCTTCGCGGATACAGCGCAAAGCGCGAGTGCCACATCCGACAGACCGAGCTCGAACAGCCGGTTGCCGCTACGGGACTGGCAGTAGTAGTCACGCTTCGGCATCGCCCGCGCGATGATCTCGATCTGCCGATCGTTGAGGCCGAAGCGGCGGTAGACCGCCGTGATCTGCGGCTCGATGGCGCGCTCGTTCGGCAAGAGAAGCCGGGTCTGGCAGCTCTCGATAATCGCGGGCGCGATTGCCGAGCCATCGATGTCGCTGAGCGACTGCGTGGCGAAGATGACGCTGGCGTTCTTCTTGCGCAGCGTCTTCAGCCATTCGCGGACCTGGCCGGCAAAACCGTCATCGTCCAGCGCAAGCCAGCCTTCGTCGATGATGAGGAGGGTTGGCGAGCCATCGAGCCGGTCCTCGATGCGGTGGAAGAGATAGGACAGGACCGCGGGCGCAGCGCCCGTTCCGATCAGCCCTTCGGTTTCGAATGCTTGGACCGACGCCGATCCGAGATGCTCGCGCTCGGCATCGAGCAACCGGCCGTAGGGACCCCCGACGCAATACGAGCGCAGTGCCTGCTTGAGATCATTTGATTGCAGCAGCACGACCAGACCGGTGATGGTGCGCTCCTCGACCGGCGCGGACGCCAGAGAACTCAACGCCGTCCAGATATGCTCCTTGACCTCAGGCGTGATCGTCACATTCTCGCGCGTCAGGATCGCCACGATCCAGTCGGCGGCCCAGGCGCGCTCGGGGACATCATGGATGCGGGCGAACGGCTGAAGGCTGACGCTGTCGACCGCCCCATCGCTGAGATCGCCGCCGAGATCATGCCAGTCGCCGCCCATGGCGAGTGCCGCCGCGCGGATCGAGCCGCCGAAATCGAAGGCGAAAACCTGTGACCCCGCATAGCGGCGGAACTGAAGCGCCATCAGTGCCAAAAGCACCGACTTGCCCGCGCCTGTCGGGCCGACGATCAGCGTATGGCCGACGTCACCGACGTGAAGCGAAAGCCGGAACGGGGTCGAGCCTTCGGTCTTGCCGAAGAGCAGAGGGGGCGCTGCAAAATGCTCGTCCCGTTCCGGCCCCGCCCACACCGCGGAAAGCGGGATGATGTGGGCGAGATTAAGCGTGGAGATGGGAGGTTGGCGGACGTTCGCGTAGACGTGACCCGGCAGGCTGCCGAGCCAGGCGTCGACGGCGTTGATGGTTTCGATGATTGCTGTGAAATCGCGGCCCTGGATGACCTTTTCGACCAGGCGCAGTTTTTCGTCGGCGATGCCGGGATCATCGTCCCAAACCGTCACCGTCGCGGTGACATAGGCCATGCCAGCATAGTCGGCGCCGAGTTCCTGCAGCGCCATGTCGGCATCGGCGGCCTTGTTTGCGGCGTCGGTGTCCACGAGGACGGACGCCTCGTTGGTCATCACCTCCTTGACGATCGCGGCGACCGATTTGCGCTTCGCGAACCATTGACGCCGGATCTTTGTCAGCAGCCTGGTGGCATCGGTCTTGTCGAGCAGGATCGCGCGTGTCGACCAGCGATACGGGAAGGCCAGCCGGTTCAGTTCGTCGAGCAGACCCGGCGTGGTCGCGGTCGGGAACCCCGTGACCGTGAGAATGCGCAGATGCGACGCGCCAAGCCGCGGCTCAAGCCCGCCGGTCAGCGGCTGGTCGGCCAGCATGGCGTCAAGATATATCGGCGTTTCGGGAACGCGGACACGGTGGCGATTGGTCGAGACGCAGCCATGCAGATAGGTCAGCGTCTCGGCGTCATCGAGCCAGCGGCACTCCGGCATGAAGGCTTCGACAAGGCGCAGCACGCGGTCGCTGCGGTCAGTGAACCCGGTGAGCACCTCATTGGGGTCCAGGCCCTTCTTCGCGCGCCCTTCATAGAGCCAGCTTTCCGCGCGCGCAGTGTCTTCGGCGGGCGCAAGATAGGCGAGCGTCAGAAAGTAGCTGGACTCGAAATGCGCGCCGGCCTCCTCGAATCCCGCCTTTCGTTCCGCATCGACCAGAGTGGAGGCCGCATCCGGAAAGCTGCTGTCGGGATAGCGGGTCGAGGGATGGCGCTGCGCCTCGACGAAGATCGCCCAGCCGGAGCCGAGGCGGCGGAAGGCATTGTTGAGCCGGCCTGCGACGGCGACCAGTTCGGCCGGAACGGCGCTGTCGAGATCGGGACCGCGAAAGCGCGCGGTGCGCTGGAAGCTGCCGTCCTTGTTGAGGACGACGCCGGCGCCGACCAATGCCACCCAGGGCAGGAAGTCGGCGAGCCGGCTGCTACGGTTACGATATTCGGCAAGGTTCATCATCGGCGCGACCTCCCTCAGACCGTGAGATGCGCGGGGATGCGCAGATGCCGGCGAACGACGTCGACGAAGAGCGGATCGCGCTTGGCGGCCCAGACGGCGGCAACATGGCCGATCGCCCAGATGGCGATGCCGACGAGCCACAGACGCAGCCCCAGCCCCACCGCGCCCGCAAGCGTCCCGTTCATGATGGCAATGGCGCGCGGGGCGCCGCCGAGCAGGATCGGCTCGGTCAGCGCGCGGTGCACGAGGACCGCATAACCCGGCACTGCGTAGTCCGGCATTGACCCGCTCTGTTCGACCGAACCCGCCATCAGACCAGCGCTCCGCCGCCGAACGAGAAGAACGACAGGAAGAAGCTCGACGCCGCGAAAGCGATGGACAGGCCGAACACGATCTGGATGAGCCGGCGGAAGCCGCCCGACGTGTCGCCGAAGGCGAGTGTCAGGCCCGTGACGATGATGATGATCACCGCCATGATCTTGGCGACCGGGCCCTCGATCGACTGGAGGATCTGTTGCAGCGGTTGTTCCCACGGCATCGACGAGCCGGAGGCAAAAGCGGGCGCGGCCATCCCCAGGATGAGCGTGGGAACGAAAACTGTCATGGCGAGACGATGGCGCGCGAGGCGCAGGCGTTGGATCACGGATTTTCTCCTTCAGGGCTTTGGATCAGCAAGGTCGGAATGTCGTCGCTCTCGATGCCAGCAGGCGCGACCCGGTAGTCGCCGTCGGGGCACAGGCCATCGACACGGGCGAGTTCGGACAGCCGGCGCGCGGAGCCGCGGCCGGAAAGGACGGCAACCAGGTCGATCGTTTCGGCGATCAGCGCGCGTGGAACCGTGACGACGGCTTCCTGGATGAGTTGCTCCATCCGCCGGAGCGCGCCAATGGCGGTGCCGGCGTGGATCGTGCCGAGGCCGCCGGGGTGGCCGGTGCCCCATGCCTTCAACAGTTCGAGCGCCTCGGCCCCGCGCACCTCGCCGACCGGAATGCGGTCGGGGCGCAGGCGCAGCGACGAACGAACAAGATCGGAGAGCGACGCGACGCCGTCTTTCGTGCGCATCGCCACGAGATTGGGTGCTGCGCATTGCAGTTCGCGCGTATCCTCGATGATGACGACGCGATCGGCGGTCTTGGCCACTTCAGCGAGCAGCGCGTTGATCAACGTGGTCTTGCCAGTGGATGTGCCGCCTGCAACGAGAATGTTCGCGCGGTTGGCAACGCCCTGGCGCAGCGCGTGCGCCTGCTGCGCCGACATGATTCCGGTCGCGACATAATCTTCGAGGGTGAAGATGGCGACGGCGGGCTTACGGATCGCGAAGGTGGGCGCCGCGACGACGGGAGGAAGAAGCCCCTCGAACCGCTCCCCCGTCTCGGGCAGCTCGGCCGAGACGCGTGGCGCGCCGGCATGGACTTCGGCACCGACATGATGAGCGACGAGCCGAACGATCCGCTCGCCGTCAGCTGCCGACAGGCGCTCTCCTGTGTCGGACAATCCCTCGGACAGGCGATCGATCCACAAACGTCCATCGGGATTGAGCATCACCTCGACGATGCCGGCGTCGTCGAGATAGCGCGCGATCGCGGGTCCGAGCGCTGTGCGCAACATGCGTGCGCCGCGAGCCAGACCTTCTGAATTGTGAGGCGAAGCTGCCATCCTGTCCCCGTTTCGATCCGGGGGAACATCGGCGGCCCCTGGACGGGGATGATTAAGAGAGCCGTATCTCGAGTGGTTTCAACACCTATGTCGAGGCGTAGTGGCGTAGCGTGCAAATACAGGAGATTGGCGGTGCCGACGTAAACGGCGCAAGGCGGCGACTATTAGTTCTGCTTTTGGTACGGCGATTATCTATATGGTCCTCGACAGGCCGGTACCCGTAATCCACGTATTAGACTGCGCATATCACGCCGTACAAAGGCGAATCCGCTGCGACAGCTAGGAGGGTTGCCCAGCGTCTCTTGATTTTGTACCGAACCCAAGATCGAAAACATGGAGCCTGATTATGGACGACTACGACAACGAAAAAGGCGCAAAGCCTGAAGACGTGCGCGCCTCGTTGAAGGGATGGGCTTGGTTTATTGCTATGACGCTCGGGATCTTTGGTGCCGCCTACGCTTGGATTGAGATCTAAGCGCGCGCCTTGGGTACGGGGCTTTGAGAGCCCAGTTGCGAGATTGTCGCCGGAGGTCTGACGAAGGGTGTCCCACCTTCGTGTTCCCGTGCTTTTCGCTAATCCTACCGTCCTGGTTGCGGTGGCGCCCATCCAAACCTGGATAATCTATTGTCCGCTCGTCTGCAAAGCCGTTTGATCAAGCGGCTTCAGCACGAGTTGACCGTCGAGTCTTGTGGCGAACCACCACGTCGACTTTGTAGTCGAGCCGGTCCAGACAGCGAACCAGCCTGTCTATTGAAAACTTGCCCGTTCGGCCGGTGACGATCGCGGAGACGTCGGGCTGTTTCATACCGAGCAGTTCAGCCGACTTCGCCTGGGTCAGGCGCCGGCGCTTAATAATGGCGCGGATCTCGCGGGCCAGCTTGGCCTTGAGCAATTCCTCTTCGGGATTGTCAAAGCCGAGGTCCGCAAACACGTTGCCGCTGCTCACTTCGGCGGCGATGTCTTCTGTCATGACTTTGTTCCTTTCCCATAGTTTTCGCGGTAGTGCGCTTCGGCCGCCTTCAATCGCACTGTCACGAGATCGATTTCGTGCCTGGGTGTCTCCCTGCCCTTCTTCGACTTCTTCTGGAAGCAATGAAGGACGTAGATCACGCCAGCGAAGCGGACGGTGTAGACCGCGCGGTAGGTATCTCCGTCGAAGTCGTCCACCACCTCGAGGATGCTGCGGCCCCCAAACCCTTTCAGGGCTTTGACAGCCGGGTGCTCCTCACCATTCTGGGCGTCGTTGATTGCGACACCCATCAACCGGCGAACATCGAGCGGAAACTCGCGCAGGTCGCCCTTCGATGATGCCATCCATACCGTGGGCTTTTGGTTTTTCATCGTTCCTCGCCTTATAGCATACAGACTATAATTTTCAACGAAGAATCCTGATCGAGGCTTGCAAAATCTCAGTGCGCCCGTCCATTTAGCCCATGGGCCTGCCGGGCTGGTTCGTGTCCAGGCCGCCATCGATGTCCTCGGAGATCTCCTGCCGCAGCTTTGGACCTTTCGCCAGGCGTCGGCCGAGTGCGGTAACGAAAGCATCATAGCGCTCGCCCGCCTTGGCATGGGCGGCCTGTGCCGCGGGCTCGGGCAAAGCCGGTGTTGTCGCCAGCCAGAAGCGAACGAAAACCGCGAGCGTCTCCACGGCAATTGCGACATCGCGCTCCTGGCGTGTCATACGGCGATCGAGCTGGTCAAGCCGCTTGGTGATCGCCGCCTCCTGGCGCTCGGCGGCATCGGGCGAGAGGAACGACTCGATGGCCGCCTCGGCGACGAGTGACAGTGAGAAATCACGGCGCGCCGCATGCTCGGCCAGCCTGTTCATGACTTTCGGATCGAGATAGACTGACAGGCGTTGCTTGCGGGGTGGTTTTACCATGGGAGCCTCACATATCCACGCCGTCGCCGGGGTCGAGCGACGCCTGCCGCGCAATGCCTTGCATCAGGCGGGTCAGTCGACGATTGCGGGCAACCTCGTCTTCCACGTCGTCCTGGTGATCGATCTCGAATTCGTTCTCGGTCGAAGGCTTCACGACCTGCTCAACGCGACTGAGCTCGGGTTGCCGACGACGCTCGGAATCAGTTGTGTCGTCATCCGTGACCGACGGCGCCGACGTGGCTTCGGCAATCTGCGGACGGGTAGGCAGAGGCAGGCTGGTCCAGTCGTCATGTCTCCCCTCCACTGCCGCCACCAGCGCCGGAGGCGGCAAGATCCGTTCCCGGAAGCGAGCATCCTCATGATAGCGCGCCTTTTTGGCGCGGATCGGCGGCGCACCCGAGACCATGACAATCTCGTCGGTGGCCGGCAGCTGCATCACTTCACCCGGCGTGAGCAGCGGGCGAGCCGTCTCGGAGCGGGACACCATGAGATGACCGAGCCACGGCGACAGCCGGTGGCCGGCATAGTTCCTCATGGCCCTCATCTCGGTCGCTGTTCCCAGCGCGTCTGACACGCGCTTGGCGGTACGCTCATCATTGGTGGCAAAGCTCACCCGGACGTGACAGTTGTCGAGGATTGAGTTGTTGGCGCCGTACGCCCTCTCGATCTGATTGAGGGATTGAGCGATCAGGAAGCTTTTCAGCCCGTAGCCGGCCATGAAGGCAAGCGCCGACTCGAAGAAGTCGAGGCGGCCAAGCGCCGGAAACTCGTCAAGCATCAGGAGCAGCCGGTGCCCTTGCGCCCTCACCTGCAGATCTTCAGTCAGGCGGCGACCGATCTGATTGAGGATCAGGCGAATGAGCGGCTTGGTCCGGTTGATGTCGGACGGCGGCACGACGAGGTAGAGCGTCGTCGGATGCTTGTCGTCGACGAGGTCGCTGATGCGCCAGTCGCAGCGGCGGGTGACCTCCGCCACGACGGGATCGCGATAGAGGCCAAGGAACGACATGGCGGTGGAGAGCACACCGGAGCGCTCGTTGTCTGATTTGTTCAAGAGCTCCCGCGCGGCGCTGGCGATGACCGGGTGCGGACCGCCCTCACCCAGATGCGCTGTTTTCATCATCGCGGACAGCGTCGATTCGATCGGACGCTTCGGATCGGAGAGGAAACCGGCAACGCCGGCAAGCGTCTTGTCCTTCTCGGCGTAGAGGACGTGCAAGATTGCGCCGACCAGAAGGGCGTGGCTGGTTTTCTCCCAATGGTTTCGCCGCTCGAGCGAGCCTTCGGGATCGACCAGGATGTCAGCGATGTTTTGAACGTCGCGGACTTCCCATTCGCCGCGGCGCACCTCGAGCAGCGGGTTGTAGGATGAGGATTTCGGATTGGTCGGATCAAACAGCAGGACCCGGCCATGCCTGGCGCGAAAACCCGCGGTGAGTTGCCAGTTTTCGCCCTTGATGTCGTGAACGACGGCGGAGCTCGGCCAGGTCAGCAGCGACGGGACGACGAGGCCGACACCCTTGCCCGAACGTGTGGGCGCGAAGCACAGCACATGCTCCGGCCCATCGTGGCGCAGATAGGCGCTGTCATATCGCCCAAGCACCACACCATCGGGGCCGAGAAGGCCCGTTGCCTTGACCTCCTGCTTGTCGGCCCAGCGGGCGGAGCCGTAGGTCTCGACCTTCTTGGCCTCTCGAGCCCGCCAGACCGACATGCCGATGGCGACGGCGACGCAGGCGAAACCGCCGAAAGCCGCGATAAAGGCTCCCTCTACGAAGATCGACGGCGCGTAGGCATCGAAGCCATACCACCACCAGAAGAATGACGGCGGAAGGTAAAACGGAAAGCCCAGGACACGGAACCATGGCCTGCCGAGCTCGGGCTGGAATGCCAGGCGCCAAGCCACCCACTCCGTCGCGCCCCAGGTCGTGAACAGTACGATCATCAAGACGGCGAGGATCTGGCCCCAGAGAATTTTGGTGGCGGACATGCTGCAGTCCTTTCTTCAAATTGAGACTAGATGCCGAGGCCTCGCTTGCGGCCAAAACTCCAGTCGATGCCGTCGTCATTGCGAGCGACGCCAGAGACGTGGCGGCTAAGATGTTTTTCCAGGGACGGCGTCCAAGGCACCAGTTGGAAACCGAGGCCGTCATCGATCATGGCGAAGCGGCCGGAGGCGAGCGTGAAACGTTGCCGGTAGGAACCGGCCACAAACTCACCACTGCGAACGCGGTTGAACGGCTGGCCGGTTTCGGCCGAGAGCTTTTCGCCGAGCGCCTCCAACTCGCGGCGACGCAGCGTGTCTATCAGGTTGCGGGTGAAGGTTGTGCGTTGGCCATGCCGCTCGCCGAGGCCCTGTTGGACGAGGTGGTCGGCACGGAGCTGCATCGCCTGCCGCACCTCGGCGCCGAAGCCGCCTTCCGACAACGCAATCGGTTCGCGGGCGATGTTCTGGCGATCGAGCCAGGTGGCGCCGGCGGCGGTAACCTGCCGCTCAATATCGAGATCGGAACGGACAGCGAGCGCCACGCGACCATGTCCCTGCGCGTCATTGAACTTGCGCAGCTCGACGATCGAACCCGGAGCGCTGTCGCCGGCGGCATCGAGATCGGACAGCTTGATGTGATGTGTGCGGCCGTCGGTGCCATCGACCACGGCGTAGGCGCTGCCCTTCAGCTCATCATCAAGGCCGCGGTCGACCAGCCGACCGACGATAGGCGAGTCAAGGCGCTCCGCCGCCAGCACATAGTTCGCCGCGCCGCGCTCGATGCCCTGTTCTGTCAAGGCGCGATGCATACGCTTGATGATGTCACCGCGCTCACCAAGCTCGCGCAGCGTCTCCTCGGCCTTTTCGCCGATCATCCATTGGCCTGGGCCGACCTGTTCGGCAAGGCCAAGGGTTTCGAGCTTGCGCACCCGCCCGACCTTCAGCACGTGATACTCATCGGGCTGAGCGTTCGCCGGGGACGCAAGATTGACAAGGCCTGTGTCGCGGCCATCGCGAACAAGCTGCCGATCAAGTTGGGTCCAGCATTCGGCTTCGACCTGACGCTGCAGATTGCGGCGGATGTCGAGATCGGTGCGCGGGCCGAGCTCCTGGGTAACGAGGTCGGCGGCGCGGGCGCGCATCCCCTCCTTGATGTAATCGCGGGAGATCACCAGATCCTGCCCATCATCAGTCTGGCCGCGCAAAATGATATGAAGGTGCGGATTGTCGGTGTTCCAGTGATCGACGCCGGCCCAATCGAGCTTCGTGCCGAGGTCCTTTTCCATTTGGCCCATCAGATCGCGGGCGAAGGATTTGAGATCCGCCATGTCGACGGCATCTTCCGGCGAGACGATGAAGCGGAAGTGGTGCCGATCATCGCCGCACCGCGCGGCAAAAGCACCGCCATCCACCTCCCCGGCCTCCGGCCCGAACAGCCTTGCCTTCTCCCCGTCACGGGTGACGCCCTCGCGGCGCAGATAGGTGAGATGGGCGGCAAGCGGCGCGGCGCGCGCGTGATGGCGCACCAGCCGTGTCTTGATGATCACGATGCGCGAGCGGCCGGTGAGGAGACGATTAGCGCGCACGCTTGCCGAGCGGCCACGCCCGAAGGTCGAGCGATTGCCCGGGCTGATCCGGCCGGAGCGAGAGATACGGGCGCCGGCCTTTTGCGCGGCGGCAAGCGCCTGCGCGATAAAGGGCCTGGCGCGCTGGGCGCTGGGCGAGCGGATGCGGCCGGGCCGGATTCGGAAACCATCTTCACCGTTCATGGCGAAGATCCGCACATCGTATCAAGGCACGGAACTCACAACGAAAACCGCGATTTGGCGAGGTGCGCCAAATCCTCGCACCTCGCGGAAATCCTCCATAACCTATTGAAACAACACAACCGATCGACGCCGCACCTCGCGGCCTTTTATCTCGCCATCTTCCGGTTGTTCTGCCCACCTTCCGCCTCCATCCACGCCACGGTGCGCTGGGGCTCGCGGTTGCGCGAAGACGCCCATGTGCGCTCATGGCTGGATCCCTTCGCCCGCTCGCGCCACGAAGAGGCCTTCGGACAGCGGCACGATGGCGGAGACATCGCGCACGGTGGGTGCGGAGCTCGCGTCATTTGGTGGTCGCTCGGCCGGCACGAGAGCGACAGCCTGTATGCGATCCGGCTGACCTACGAAGAGCGAGCCGCGCTTCCAGGGAATGGCCTCGACAGACGTAACGGCGAAAGGGCGCATACCCTCGCTTTCACCGATCAGGGGGGCGAGTGCTGCGACATAGGCACGGGTCTCGGCCGGTAACGGACGTCCGGTGAGGTAGGCTTCGTAGCGTGCAGGTCCCGCGTTGTAGGCGGCCAGAAACCCGGGCGAGCCGAAGCGATCGTGCAGTTCGCGCAGATACGCCGTTCCAGCCAGGATGTTGTCCCGGGGATCGAATGGATCGCGGCCAAGCGACCAGCGGGCACGCAGATCATCCCATGTGCCGGGCATGATCTGCATCAAGCCGCGGGCGCCTGCGCTGGAGACGGCGCGCACATCGCCCGCACTCTCCTTGCGCATGATGGCGCGTATCAACGCGGTCGGAACGCCGAAGCGGTGCGAGGCTTCGCTGATATGCGTGCCGAAAGGATCGCGCTGCGACGATCGTGTGAGAGGTGTTTCCTGCGCCAAGGTCGCCGCCGGCATGACGGTCGCGACGGCCAGGCCGCAAAGGAGGAGCAGAGCCATACGCCGGGCAGCACGAAACGGCCCGGGCGCACCGCGATGGCTCGTCGACGGACGGCGAGCGCGCATCGTTCAATCCTTCTCGCTACGGTCGCGCGGGCGCGCCCAGTGCAGCGACCAGGACGTTTTGTCGTCGCCATTGCGAAAGAGGTTCGCGCGTATGGGCTGCGCGAAGGTCGGGTCGTCGAGCTGGATCGAGACATAGTCTCCGGCCTTTTCGCTGGAGCGTTTCCAGCCGGCGCCGATCTCGGGGCCGTCCTCGCTTCCGGCGTGAACGCGGTAGTCAGGCGCATTCTCCGTTTCGCTCGCCTCTGCCGCCACAATGGCGATATCCAGGTTGAGACTGAGCGTGTGGATGCGCCCGTTATAGCCAGTCTTCTGGCGCGTGAATTCCCCGATCTGTTGCATGTCTGACTCCTGTTTTCAGTTGTGCGGTGATGAAGGCTGGCGGCACGACGCGCGCCGCCGGTCGCGCGCTCACCGCTTTGGCGCGCGCCATTCGAAGCGGCCGTTGCCGTCCTCGTCTGTCCACAGCGGGACGGCGCGACCGATGATCTGGCTGGTGGAAAGGAGGCCGAAGTAACGTCCGTCGAGGCTGTCGCGGACCTGCCGGTTCATCAGGAAGACTTCGCCGGGCGAGATGCGGCGGCAGCCCTGCCAGACCGGCAGGTCACGGCCGGCCCGATCACGCTTCAACGCCATGCCAGCCTTAATGCCATCGACCGTGATGGTGAGGTTCGAGCGACAGACACGCTGCCCGGAAACGCCAAGGATGCGCTTCAAGAGTGGCACACCCCTCGGCAGATAGCCGCGATCAGCGAGGAAGGCCGCGAGTGGCTCGGGCGCGTTGACAGCCACAAGATCGGCGACCTCGAACGGTCCGTGCGCGTGGATCGCGTAGAAGCCAATCGGCACGCTGGCCGATGCGTTCCAGATCAGTCTGATCGGCATCGGCGAGAGGGCGGGATAGCCGACGCCCATGGTTGCGAGAACGCTAGCGAGGATGATCCCGGCGCGCGTCACCGCTCGGTCCTCTTGCGCAACAGGAACGCGCGATGTTGATCGAGTGTGTAGCTGCGCGGCGCGTGGCCGGCGGTTATCCGGTTGTGGATGTGCCGCCAATGATCGGGCGATACCGACTCAGGTTCTATGCCGAGGCGTTGGATGGCGTCGATCGCCTGCAGCACGCGTTCGACCTTGGGCCAGCTCTCGACCTTCAGAAGGATGTCGCCGCCAGGCCGCACGAAGGGCAGTGTCTGATAGGCTTCACCACGTGATACCGCACGCACGATATCGATGCGCGAGATGATCGTTCCAAAATCGTTCGCGGCCCAGCGCACGAAGGCGAAGACTGCGCCAGGACGATAGGACAGGATGCGCCGTCGACGATCAACGATCTGTTCGTGGGCGTGCGTGCCGAAACGGATCCAGTTCTCCTGTCTCTTCTCGACCCAGGTCAGTTCGACATGGACGAGATCGTCGCGAGCGTGGTGCGTGGCCGGGAACGCGTCGCGCATGCGGGGAGCCGCGATGCCAGTCATTTCGGTTCTCCTGATGCGGTGGGAAATTCGCGCGCGAGCCTCGCGCGCAGCGTGTCGGCGACGATGACGTCGTGCTGGAAAGCGGCGATGCGGTCGCGCTCCTGAGTCGTCATGTCGGTGGTCTGGCGCACGACGAAGGTCGCGAACTGATTTCCCTTGCAGGTCAATTCACCGGCGAGAAGCAGCGTCAAAGTTGCCTTGCCGACACCGCTCTTTTGATTGAGGAGTGCGACGATCATCGGGTGCTTCCCGAGCGCGGATCAAGAGGCGGAGTCGGAGCTTCGGAAGCGTTGGTTGCCGTGTCGCGGCCACCAGAAACCGTTGACTTTTTCGGGGTCTTGTTGATGGTTACGCTGAGTGCGTTGCTGGCTCGCCGTCCGAGCCTCTGCACATCGCGCGCGCGCTCTTCAGAGTTAGATTCTGGGTTAGAGTCTAAGTTAAGGGCGCGATTTCGGCTTTGGTTTCCTAGGGTTAGGCCCCATTTGGGTTCCTGATAGCACGAGCCTGCGGTTCCCGATGGCACGATAGTTCCGGTTCCCGATAGCACGATGCCGTCCACAGGCTTTCCACAGGAGGCGATCCGCTCGAAAGCGAGCAGCGTCCGGCCGCCCATCTCCACTTCGAGGAAGAGCGTGTAGCCGGGCAGCGGCTGGCGGCGGATGATGTCGCGCAGCTCGAAGGCAAAGCGCTTGTGGGGCGACAGGCTGCCGGATTTCTGGTGAAGGTGACGGAAGTCGAAGCGCCAGCCGTCGGGCTGGCGGCCGCCATGCTTGCGCACCAGCCGATAGAGCCAGCGCTCCAGCCCGCCAGTCAGGTCGAAATAGGCGCGATCGATCGTCAGCACGAGCGCGTCATCGAGGACTGCCTGGTAGAACCAGTCGGGGACGATCAACTCGATCCCCGCGGGTTTGCCATGGCGATCGATGCGCTCCTGCCACTCATTGATCCATGAGAAGCGGTGACGCCGGCCTTCGGCGGGCTGACGAATCGTCGTCGAGACGGTGGTCGACTGCAGCCGGTCAAGCCCCGCCTTCAGGCGCTGATAGTCGCGCAGGCTCTTGCCCCGGCCGACGAAGGTCAGAATCTCATAGGGCGTGGCGGCCATCAGGCGCGAGGTGCGAAGGCCGGCGTCGCGCGCCTCGACGATCTGGCTCGCGGCCCAGATCAGGATGTCGGCGTCCCAGATGGTCGCCATACCATGATCGGGTACGGCTTCGACCCGGATCGTGACGTCGCCGGCCATGAAGTCGATTGGCGCGACGCGATGGGTCTTGGAGAGGGAGAAGAACGGATAGGCCATGAGATCCTGCGCATCTCGTGGGGCGAAGTCGCCAGGCAGCGCCCTGAACAGGTCGAGCTGCCCGCGCTCCGAAAGGGATTGGTTTCGCGCCGCCATTTGAAATCCGCGCGCGGTCAGCGTGCGTATCGTCCGCCGTGCGTCGGCGGCGTCGGCGTGTGACGCTTGGCCGGCAAGACCGACCCACGCGGATCGGATGTAGAGGTGACAGCGCCGCGTTCGGCCCAAGCCTGAAGATCGTCGACGGCATAGACGACACGGCCGCCGAGCTTGCGGTAGGAAGGACCAGTGCCATAGGTACGGTGCTTTTCGAGCGTGCGGGCGGACAGGCTGAGGAAATCCGCAGCTTCCTTGGTACGCAGGAAGCGCGGCGGCAGAACGGCGATATCGGGTCGCATGGGTCGGACCTCCGTGGGGTTTTGGACGGCCGCTGGCGTTCAGCGGTGGACGGCGACCACGGTGGCGGAGAATGGGCTTCGCAAGGGATGGGGAAGTTGAGGGAGGCTGAAATCCCACCCCCCTGTCCAGTGTCACAACCGCTACGATCGGCGGCGATGACGCAGGATCTGCAAATAGCCGCCGCCGATCATGGCGGTGGCGCCCTCGACCAGGCCGATCACCGCATCGCGCAACGCCGAGGTCTTCCAAGGATCGGCGGCGATGCGCTTGTGTCCGTAGAACGCAATCGCAATGTCGCGGTAGCTCGCGCCGTTCGCACGGCCGTCAGCGGCCTGCATCATCAGACGGAAACGGCGGCGCTGCTGTGGCGTCATACGCGTGTCCGAAGCCGTTGGGCGCCCCTGCCAGGCACGCCAGAAACGGGTGAGTGTTTCGATCCGTCCCAACGTTTCTGCGTCCAACGGAATCAACGCCGCCAGTTGGCTGTGCGGGTCACTGCCTGGCAGAAGGAGAAGTTGGGTCGCGACACCTGCACTATGGACAGTGTGGCGTCCTTCCGGGCTGTCGTGGACCACACCCAGGCCGGTCAACGGCGCCGATCGCAAGGACGACAGGAATTCCGGCGCCGGCACGAGAGAAACCACAGCTGGATCGACGTCAGGCGACCACAGAACGTCTTGCACCAAGGCGGACAAATCCGGCCTGGCCGGGAAATCGTAACCCCCACAGCCGCTGTGTCTCAGGGTGGAAGGGTGCTTTTTCGGCTCTTGTGGTCAGGAGCGCTTGGTAGTGCCGTTGATAGGGTTCGTGACGCCGCAGACACTCCCAGGCGAGCCCTTCGATGGGTAATGTATCGAAATAATCATAGCTGGCATTGTCTCGCCAATGCGACGTATCCGGCCTCATCCAAGAGCTCCTCGCAAACAACGCGTAGACCCCGCCTCCAAACGATTCCGGGTTGTAGCGATTGGCGGAAGACCCTTGCCGGGCATCGGGTGATGCCACTTCGGCATCACCCGCGAACCACAGGCGCTGTGGTTCTAGTTGCCGGGTCGACGCAAGAGATGACGGTAGCCTGCACGCGCCATCCAGCGCGCTCGCGCCAGATGGCTGTCGTGGATGCGCCGGGCGCGTTGTGGCTCCTTCGTCAGATCAATGCCGAAGAGGATTTCGACCACCTCGCGCCAGTCCGCACCGTCGTCGGCGGCGTCAAGCAGGCGCATATAGAGCTTGACGTGTTCCCGATCGTATTCGGTGAGTTCGTCACTGGTCGGCGCGGTTTCGTCAAACGGCTCGATCATCGCTTGCCTCGTCTTCACAGAGTGAGCCTGCATTTTATAGAAGCAATTTTGCCAGCGGAGGATGGTTGATCAGCATCGGGCGATGCGGTTTCGGCATCGCTCTCGGCTTGCGAGAACCGAACCGGACGTCCGCGGAAGAAGGCCCCGGCCTTCCAGCCGGGGCCTGCGCGGGTCCTTAGTCACCCCGCCGCGCGTTCGGGCGGGACCAGATGAGCGAGAAACCCTCACCTTCCTCGTCGTCGAAGAGGTTGGCGTAGATCGGGGCGTTGAAGCTCGGATCGTCGAGCTTGAGACCCAGGTAGTCGCGGCCCTCGTTGGAGGTCTTCGACCATGCGGCACCGATCTCGGCGCGGCCGACCAGCACCCGGTGGCTGGGAGCGTTCTCGCCAGTGGCGCGTGTGTCTGGGACGATGCGCACGTTCTTGGCCTGGACGCTGAGGGTGACGATTTCGCCGGTGAACTCGTTCGCGGTGGTCTTCTTGAAGGTGCCGATGGTAGCCATTGTAAGTCTCCGTTTTGTTCCCGAGCCCGCACCATGCGGCCTCGATGGCGATCACGTGGCCGGAGGCGACCGACGACGCATCGCTTGCGACCGGAGCAGCGCGGAGGACGGCGCAGGAACGGCTTTCTTGTCTCGCGAGGAATGGCGGCGCTCGGGGTCCCCATGCGCTTGCGGCATGGGGTGGGAGCCGGCAGGGGAAGAAAGTCGAGACGCGCCGTTGCGGCCTAGGCGGTCGAGGCTTCAGCCGTCCTTCGGCCAGATCAGCCCATTGAAAAGGCCGTTTGGAGCGCTCTTGGGACAGATTGGCAACGGAGACGTTGGCGTGCAACGCGCCTCCGGCAGATCGCTACGAGTTCACTGGCGTCGTCCGCATTCCAGGTGCCGGGAACCGCACGCACCTCCAACGCCGCAGCCACCGGCCGCGCTGCCGTCCTGCCACCGACTGGTCGGCCTGCCTTGCGGCATCGACCGAAGAAAGTCCAAGTCCACAAACGAGGCCGCGCCGCCACCCGGCCGTTGCTCGATCCTGGCATGGAACCCGATAGTTCCGACCACCGACAATGAGGTGGCTAGGCCTTCGTCGGTCTGGTCCACCCGCCTCGCCCGCGCGGGTCTAGGCTCGAACCACGTCCCTGCCGGATTGGTCGGCGGCCGTCATGCCTGCGACCCGCAGATATGCCGTGACGCCGACGGCGACCGCGCCAATGACGGAAAAGACGATCTGCCAGATTTCCGAAGGCATCATGTGCTTCGCGATGCCATGGGAGGCATGGTAGCCGGCAACGATCGCAGGCGCGATGAAGACCAGCGTGATCGCCAGCTTGGCCCATATGGGGCGAACGACGCCAAGGAGGATTTGGCCGACGCCGAGCGTCAACCCGGCTGCGAGGCTACCGACGAGGATCGCGCCAGGCCAGCCGGCACCGGTGTTGAATGCCCACGTGCCTGCACTGACGCCGACGAACAACGGAAGGGCGAAGATAGCAAGCGTGAAGAGCAACCAGCACAGGATGCCGATGGCCGCGATACAAAGAAACATGCCGAGGATGATCATGGTGGTGTCTCCGCGAGAATAGCTCTGGCGATTGCGCCTTCCACCACCACCTCGGCGCAGCGCAGAGCATAGCAACGAAAACCACGGGCGAAAACTGCCAAAGCTCTGTGTTGCCAGCGGCAATGTTCGCCCGTCATGGGGCGAACGGGTCGATTTCGCCGATGATGGCGGTGTCGTCGCCGTCATACTCGTTCGCGGGCACGACCGAGAGAGTGCCGTCGCCGGCACGAAAGATGACGATGGCGACCATGAGGGTGGCGGCGAGGCTGAAGGCGAAGGCATGCGCGTCGGCGAGGGACATCGATCCGGCTCCTGTTTGAAGCGGAGGACCCTCCCCCGCTGACAGGCGCCCGATGTGTTCGGCCGATGGCCGCAATCACCGCGAAGGCGAAGCCGAAGCGGCGGCACGCTTCGCGTAGTCCGACCCCTTGCGGGTTGGTGGCGTCAGGCCGTCGGCTGAACCAAGGATCAGCGCAATGGATCGCGGGGTGTGGTCATCTTCAAGTCAGGAGCAGCGGGCGTCGTTGGCGACGCTCATGTTCCATGAGAGTCTGAGCAAGCCGCCGCGCGATATTGCGGGCGTCGAGGGAGAAATCGGACGGCCATGATCGCGATGGATCCCGTTGGAAGCCGCCACGCTGAAAATGAGGATGGAGCTTGGCGATGACGCTGTGCAATTGCGGTGGCAGGCCCAATCCAGCTCTCTCGGCGTAAAGAGCCGCCTTGCCGAGATCGTGCCCGATATGGCGGCGGTTCCAGGGATCGTCGGTCACGACTCTGAGAAGATGCGACTTCAGGAGCGTGAAGGGCCGCATTGTGCCTGCCTCGATCCGCCGCCCGGTCGGCGCCATCGAGGTGGGCGGCGGCATTGCGCAAGAAGGTGTCGGCGAGCGCCATGTCCGGCGTGAAGCTTTCGGGAAAGGATTCGAACGACACGGCTTGAAGAATGCCTGCTATTAATAGGGGGGTAGATTCCGACGGCGCTTACGCGCCGCCGTTTCCGAGCCGATAGACCGGGATGCCGACCTTGCGAGCCTTGTCCGCGAGGTTCTCCTGAATGCCGGTGCCTGGAAAGATGATGACGCCGATCGGCATGACCGCCAACATCTGGTCGTTGCGCTTAAAGGGAGCGGCCTTGGCATGTTTGCTCCAGTCGGGCTTGAAGGCGACCTGCGGAACCTTGCGATGATCGGCCCAGCGGGCGGCGATCTTTTCGGCGCCTTTCGGTGATCCGCCGTGCATCAGCACCATGTCGGGGTGCTTGGCGCGGATTTGGTCGAGCTTTGCCCAGATCAACTCGTGATCGGCGGTATCGCCGCCGGAGAAGGCGATCTTGGGGCCAGCCGGCAACATGACTTCGGTTTCCGCGCGCCGCCGGGCCGCGAGGAAGTCGCGGCTGTCGATCATTGCGGCGGTGAGATGGTGGTGGTTGATCATCGATCCCGTGCGCGGTCGCCAGGCCGAGCCGGTGTACTGATCGTAGTGGTCGGCGGCCTGGTCACGCATCAGCTCGAAGGCATCGCGCCGTTCGATCATGGTCTGGCCCTGGGCGGTGAGTGTCTCGAGTTCAACCGCCTTGATCTCGCTGCCGTCCTGTTCGCGCTGCAGGCGGCGCTGGGCCAGCTCGTTGTCGTCCAATTGCCGCTCGATCCGTTGTACAGCTCGGTGGAAGACATTGGTGACGGACCAGAGCAGGTCATCGAGGTCGGGTTCGAGGCGTGTGTCGGCCAAGGTGGCGATGAGGGCGTCAAAGATGTCGGCCACGGCTCCGGCCACGTGGGCGCCACCGGGCAGCGGTCGCGGATCGGGCTCGTCCGCGTAGGGGCGCCAACCATAGAGCTGGAGTTCGGTGAGGATGTGATCGGTCGGAGAAGCGGCGTGGTGCGGTTCGGTGTCGTCGTGCTCGCTCATGGGGCTGCTCCCGTCGGTTTGACCGCGACCCTCGCGGCCTTCATGGCGACGAGAGTCCACGGGCGGGACGGTCCGACACCCGCAGCGAAGCGGAGGGCCGGAGCGCAGCGGAGGATGGCGGCGGCCGACTATTTTGCCTCGCGATGGAAAGGCGTCGCGCCCAATCGCTGCCATTCGCGAGCAGTCGCGCGCCGCCGGAAAATAGTCGGCGGCCGCCATTGCCTGGCCGTCCAGTTTGTGGGCCCGATCGCCCTCTTGAAGGCCGGGTCGCGGTTCTCTGCCGGCGGGCCACGCATCCATGCGGCGCAGCCGGCACGGTGCGCTGGGCGCTTCCCCTCACGGCTCATGCCGCCTGTGTCAGATAGCGGGTGCGATCTTTGCGCATGAGCTGGTCCGCAATCGAGGCCTGGAAGGCGGCAAGTCCGAAATGGCGGAGGTCTTCGTTGAAGTCTTGCATCGCCGGCGACAGCACGATTGCCTCGATTCCGGCGTCCGTCGCGCGCTCGAGCAGGCTGTCTCGAGCACCGTCACCGGCCGGATCGTTGTCGCGAATGACATAGAGCCGCCGCAGGTTCGGAGGGAACAGGATTGCGGCAAGATGGGCTGCCGAGAGTGCCGCAGCCATCGCCATGTCGGGCAAGGCGCATCTGAGCGACAGCGTCGTCTCGATGCCTTCGCCTGCCGCCATGACGCTGCCGGGTGCGCCGAAGCGGACGGCGTGACCCAGAAGGTCACCTATTGCCCGACGCGGCGTGTCGACGGGTGCCTTGCCGGTGCCGTCCGGTGCGAGCCAGGTGCGGTGCGCGCCGGTCAGATGTCCATCGAGGTCGGTGACAGCGGCGATCATTGCCGGCAAGGTCTCGGTCGGTCCTTGATCGTCGTGCCGGTAGTAGCAGCGCGGATGGAACCGCAGCGATCCGGTGCCGTACAAAGTCGTAATGCCGCGTCCACGCAAATACGTTTCCACGAGGGTGCCTATAATGGGCTTCGACATGGCGACCAGTCGGCGAGCCGCTTCTGGAGATCCAACGGGGACCTGCGTGATCGGCTCGGCCGGTCGGGGTGGCATGGCATCCGGCATAGCGAGAAACACGCGCGCCTCGTCGGCGACGTCTCGAAAATTGACCAGTCCGAGGGATTCGCGGATGACATCGAGCAGGTCGCCATGCTCACCGGTAGCGGCGTCGGTCCATTTGCCTGGCGGTCCCTTCGGGGATGGCCGCAGACGCACGAACATCGAGCGGCCCGGCGCATTGCGGACGTCGCCGACGGTCCAATAGTTGCCCTGGCGACGGCCATTGGAGAGGTAGTGGCGGCACACCGCCTCGGCATGTTCGCCGAGGCGGTGTGCGAGGTTGGATGCAACGTGACGCGGAATCATGCAGCCTCCCGCTCACTGACCCGCTCGATTGGGAAGCGGTCGAGCACGCGCTCCAGCACCGCGAGCCCGTTGGCGTCGATCGGCACGAACATCCTGAGCTTCCACGAAATGATCTCGTGGAAGAGACCGTAGGCGGTGAGGCGCTCGCGCATCGTGTCGGTGAAGCCGGACAATTCGATGCGCCATGCGCCCATGACGCGGCTGCGGCGAAGCTGGAGATCCTCGGCGAGATCGAGGATCGTCCGCCCGTCCATCAGAGCCGCAAACGCCTGTTCCGGCGACAGCGCAACCACGTTCGTTGCAGAGGCGTTGGCGGCCCATGCCGGCGAGACGCGGCGGCCGATGAGGCGCTCGCCCTCGTCGGTCTTAAGTCGATAAACGCGGGTCGACTCGTTGGGCAGGCGCTTCCAGATTGGAAGCAGCAGGCCGGTGACCATGTGCAAGACCGAGTCCGAAAACTCCGGCACCCCGGCGATTTCGGCGGTCCAGGCAGTTGTGAACGCCTCGCGGTCGGCCTCGACCCAGCGTGTTTCGCCCATAGCCTTGAGCGGCATGTTCTGGCTTTCCATCGGCCGGATCAGGCAGACACGGCGCTCGACCTCGCCATCGTCGAGCATGACGCTGGGGGTCGGGATCTGTACCGCGGCGCGGCCCGATTGCTTGTTGATGAGCAGTAAGGCACGCGGATCGCGGAGATGATCGAGCGCCGCATTGAGCGTGACGGGCCGATTGCGCTTGCGTTCGGTGATTGTGAGCAGGCGGCTTTCGGTGCCGGTGCGGAGATGGGTGTAGATCACCTGCCGATCGGTGACGACGAAGTTTTCGGCCTGCAGCGTCTCCAGCCCGGCATCGTAGGTGCCTGACGCGATCGCCCCCTCGATGCGCGCGGCCAGCAGTTGCTCGAAGGCACCGAACAGCACGCCCTGCAGCGCAATGGTCAGTGCTAGCAGGCGATTGAGGAAGGTGGTGATCGGCGGCAACTCGTCCTTGATGCCATTGGCATCCATCAGCTTGAGACCCGTCGCCGCCTCGAAACGCTCGAGCGAGCAGCCCTCGACCTTGCCGCGTACGATCAGCAGATAGAGTTGCCGTAGCGCATCGCGGGCATTGTGGCTTTCCAGATTATCCTCTGGACGGAACAGGCCCTGGCCACCGGTCTGGCGCTGGCCACGTGTGATCGCGCCCAGCGTATCGAGCCTCCGCGCGATCGTGGAGAGGAAGCGCCTTTCCGCCTTCACATTGGTCGAGATCGGCCGGAAGAGTGGCGGCTGCGCCTGATTGGTGCGATGCGTGCGGCCCAGGCCCTGGATCGCGGTGTCGGCCTTCCAGCCGGCTTCGAGCAGATAATGCACACGCAGCCGCGTGTTCCCGGCCGAGAGTTCGGCGTGGTAGCTCCTCCCCGTTCCGCCCGCGTCCGAAAAAACCAGAACGCGCTTCTGGTCGTCCATGAAAACCTGCGTCTCGGCGAGGTTGGCTGACCCGGCACGGTTTTCAACGACAAGGCGCTCGCCCTTGCGGACAATGCGGCGCGACCGACCGGTGACCTCGGCCACGATGTCCACCCCGAAAGTGGACGATCTGGTCGAGCGCGCCGGGGACAGGCGTCAAGCTGGCGAGGTTGGCGATCAGCTCGTCGCGCCGGGCGACCGCCTCGCGGCTCTCGACAGGCTGGCCATCGCGGTAGGCCGGGCGCGACGACAGATTGCCCTCGCTGTCGGTGAACGGCTCGTAGAGCTGCACCGGGAAGGAATGGGCCAGGTAGTCAAGGACATATTCGCGGGGCGTGATGTCGACGCGAACGTCGTTCCATTCCTCGGTCGGCAGTTCGGCCAGCCGCCGTTCCATGAGCGCCTCGCCCGTCGAGACGATCTGGACAACGGCCGCATGGCCCTCCTCCAGATCGCGGGTGATGGAGCGGATCAGGGTCGGTGTCTTCATGCTGGTCAACAAATGGCCGAAGAAGCGTTGCTTGGCGCTTTCAAAGGCGCTGCGCGCAGCCGACTTGGCCTGGGCATTGAGCGTGCCGGTGCTGCCGGTGATGTTGGCCGCCTGCATCGCCGCATCGAGATTGTTATGGATGACGCCGAAGGCCCCAGCGTACGCGTCATAGATGCGGACCTGTTCGTGCGTCAGCTCATGCTCGAGCAGTTCGTATTCGACGCCGGAGAATGACAAAGACCGCGCCGTATAGAGACCGAGCGCCCTGAGGTCGCGCGCCAGCACTTCCATCGCCGCGACGCCGCCGGCCTCGATCGCCTCGACGAATTCGGCCCGTGTCGAGAACGGAAAATGCTCGCCGCCCCAGAGGCCGAGCCGCTGGGCATAGGCGAGATTGTGGACGGTGGTGGCGCCGGTGGCCGAGACATAAACGATGCGGGCATTCGGCAGCGCGTGCTGCAGCCGCAGGCCGGCACGGCCCTGCTGGGAGGGAGCGGCATCGCCCCGTTCGCTCTTGCCGCCGGCGGCATTCTGCATGGCGTGGGCTTCGTCGAAGATGATCGCTCCATCGAAATCCGGACCCAACCATTCGACGATTTGTTTCACCCGCGAAACCTTCTCGCCGCGATCGTCGGAGCGTAGCGTGGCGTAGGTGGTGAATAGGATGCCTTGCGGCAGCACGATCGGCCTGCCCTGCGAGAAGCGGGAAAGCGGGCTGACCAGCAAACGCTCCATGCCGAGCGCCGACCAATCGCGCTGCGCATCCTCGATCAGTTTGTCGGACTTGCTGATCCAGACCGCCTTGCGTCGGCCCTGCATCCAATTGTCGAGGATGACGGCAGCGGATTCCCGGCCCTTGCCTACACCCGTGCCGTCGCCGATCATGAAGCCTTGCCGGAAGCGCACGGCGCCTTTGGCGTCCTCGCGAGCGGCGCTCATGACATCGAACGTGTCGTCGAGCGTCCAAGCGCCGGCGAGATAGTCGGCATGAGCCTCGCCCGCATAGATGACGGTCTCGAGCTGCGCGTCCGAGAGCAGGTCAAGGACGTTCTTCGGCAGGCGCGGCCGGTAGCTCGGCTTGGGTGGCGCCACCGAGGCCATGGCCGCCGATTGAACGAGCTGGGTGGGGTGAGCCCGAGAGCCGGGGATGCGGATCGCCTGAAGCCCGTAGGCCTCATAGATGGCGTCGCTGATCTGGCCGCCCTCGGCCGCCTGCCAGTCGACAGCCTCATAGGCGAGGTCTATGGCTTCCGGTTCGGCGATTGACATGCGTGGCGTGGTTCTCGCCGAGCGTGTGAGATAGCCGTGCACGGTTCGGGGCGCCGCGACTGCCGATGCCGGGCTGGAAACGGCGGCCATCACGACCGGCGGCCGCGCGGGAAGGCGCTCCTCAATCCACGTTAGGAGCCTTGCCGCATCCGCAGCGATGCCGGGAGAATCCGGGAAGAGCGAGGGATCGTCCGCCGGCACCCTGTCGATGACGGTGAGGCGCGTCGGGAAGGTCGTGCCGTGCTTGGCATAGACCGAGCCATCGATGGCGGCGGAGAAGACCACGCGACCACGCTCCTGCAGGCGGGTGAAGGCCGGGGTCCAGGCCGTATTTTCGGGGGCGAAACTCGCCCCTGTGATCGTCACCAGCCGCCCGCCGGGCGCCAGGCGCGCCAGCGCCGAGGCGATGTGCCGCCAGGCCGCGTCGGCCATGCGGTCTTCGACATTGGCCATGACGGAGAATGGCGGGTTCATCAGCACCACGCTCGGCACGGCGCCGGGATCGAGATAATCGTCGATCTGGGCGGCGTCGAAGCGGGTGACAGGAACGGCCGGAAAGAGGGAGGAGACAAGCGCCGAACGTGTCTCGGCAAGCTCGTTGAGGATGAGCGAGGCGCCGGCTATCTCAGCCAGGATGGCGAGCAGCCCGGTGCCGGCCGAAGGCTCCAGCACTCGGTCGGCGGGCGTGATGGCGGCGGCTGTTGCCGCGACCAGGCCGAGCGGAATCGGCGTCGAGAACTGCTGGAAGGTCTGTGCTTCTTCGGACCGGCGGGTATGCGTCGGCATGAGCCCAGCGATCTTCGACAATGCGGAAAGCCGTTGAGGCGGAGACGCGGCTTTGCGGAACAGCGCCTTTCCATATTTGCGGAGGAAGAGGACCGTCGCGGCCTCGCAGGCATCGTAGGCCGTCTTCCAGTCCCACGCGCCGGCGGCGTCGGAGACACCGAATGCGGCTTCCATCGCTGCCCGGAGCTTTGACGCGTCGATGCGTTCGCCGTGCTCGATATGGGGAAGCAGGAGGCCGGCGGCAGCAAAGATAGCGGCGGCACCATCGGTTTCGGGGAGCGGCAGCGATACGACGCCAGGAGCTGCCGCGGCGGGCGAGATCATGTACATGGTGTGAACCTCTGGAGAGCGGGGACAGGATCGAGCCGGGCGGCGCTCTCTCTGGACCGCGCGGATTCAAACCCATCCCGACTCGCCTCTCCCTCTCAGGGCTCGCCGAAGCCAAAATGAAACAAGCGCCCCGCCGTGAGTTGGAGCGCTTGCCGGTTTCAATCGATCTCGATCATATTTCGCCGTCAGGCTCCGACTTCTGTAGGAACCATTGGCGTCGCCGGTACGAAGCAGCGTCTGGAAGTTGCTGCGCGAAAATGGCCCGGCGATACACCGGGCCGTGAGGTGAAGGAAAAAGGGCCGGGCGACCCGGCCGCGCCGCCAACGGTGCTATTCGGCGGCTACCACGTGCGCGGCAGTCTCATCGGCGGCCGAACCGTCCTCGTCGTCACCGGCGAGGAATTCGGGAAGGTCGGCTTCCTCGCCCTCATCCGGCTGCGCGGCCGGCGCGCCGTCGCCGCTGAGGCGGAGCGGTTCGGGCAGCCAGCCACTATCGGCCAGGAGGCGCTCGGCCTCCTTGGCCATGTCGACCTTCTTGAGATGGTCGATAAGCTGGGCGGCCTGGTTGCCGGCGCCTTCGCGCACGGCTTCGAGAATGCGGGACTTGGTGACGCGGCCGAGATAGTTATCCACGGTCGGCCGCCAGCCGGCATCTACCATGTCAAGCCCGGTCGCACGGGACAACCGATCGGCCTCACGCAGGCGCTGATCGAGCCCATGCTGGGAAACGCCGCTGCCGTAGGGATTGGGTCGTTCGAACAGGGCGTTGATCCCATAGCTGACGCAATGCGCCAGCAGCTTCTGCCGGCTGGCTTCATCGAGCCCGTCGAGCCAACCCCATAGGGTCTCGTCGTCATCCAGTGGAATGACGCTCTTCCAGGCCTCATGGCGCCCATCGACGGCCTTGGCCGCGGGGCTGTCCTTGAGACCGACGTCCTGCCACGGCAGTTGGACATGCCGGACGAAGGCCTCGACGCAGCCGGTCGCGGAACGCTGACCGAAGGTATCGAGGACGAGCCTATGCAATAGCGCCGTGATGGCCACATGCTGGTTCTCGGCCACGGCATTGCGCAGCGCCAACGTGCGATGGGCGGTGAGTTCGATGACCAGGCGCTCGGGCAGCGGCTTGATGGTGTCGCCGTCATCCTCCTCTGGCTCGGATGCCTGCGCGCCGATGGTGATAATGGCGCGGCTGACCGAAGGATCGTGTCTGCTATCCTCGTTCTCGGTAGCGCAGCCTGGCTCGGCGGAGTCGCCGTTGGCCGCATGCATCGCTTCGTCCTCGGGGCGTACATGGCCTCGATCGACGATGAGATTGCCATCACGATCGATGCTGATGAACACACCCGCGCGGGCGATCTCGGCCCGATCGTAGTTCATCGGCCGGCTCTCGAAGGCCTCGAGCGCGGTCTCGATCTGACCGAGGCGCTGATCGACATCCTCGGGGAGTTCGTCGGATTCGCCATACTCGGATTCCAGCCGATTGTACTCCGCCCGTAGGGCTTCGCGTTCCGCTCGCTCCGCGTCGGTCAGATCGACGGGGGTGCCGGCCAGTGCTCGCAGACCGTGACTGTGGCCGTAGGGTAGATCGGCATCGACCACGATCCATTTCCAGCCCTCCGCCGCGATCTCGTCGGCAATCGACTTCATCCTGTCGCGGACCAAGCGGTCGAGCAGAGCGGGGTCCTGCAGCCAGCCGCCATTGTCGGCCTCGAACAGGTCGCGCAGCACCACGCCGCCGGCAGCGACATACGCGTCGACACCGACGAACAGCGCCCGGCGATCGCTTGCCCGCACAGTGGTCTCCGTCAGGAGGCGCCGGATCTGCTGCGGCTCCTTCGACCAGGAGTTTTCGAGCGCCTCCCAGACCTGCTCCTGACGGGCGTGATCGTCGGTCACGGTAAAGGCCATGAGATGCTCGAGTTGCATTCCCTCCTGCTCGTAGACCTCGTGCAGCTTGGGCGAAACTTTTGCGAGCCGCAGGCGCTGCTGGACAAAGCTAGCGGACACGAAGAAGCGTGCCGCAATCTCCTCATGACTGGCGCCCTGATCGTGCAAGGTCTGGAAGGCCCGGAACATATCCAGGGGATGTAAATCTTCGCGCTGAAAATTCTCGGCCAGCGAGTCCTCCTCGATCGGGACCGCGCTGTGGGCGTCGCTGACGACGCAGGGAACTAGCTCGGTCTTAATCATGCGCTTCTGCTTGACCAGCAGTTCCAGCGCGCGATAGCGGCGCCCGCCAGCCGGCACCTCAAACATGCCGGTCTCGTTACCCTCGCCATCCAATACTGGCCGGACGTTAAGGCTCTGGAGCAGGCCGCGCCGTGCGATCGATGCTGCGAGGTCCTCTATCGTTTCCCCGCGCTTGATGCGTCGGACATTGGACTGGCTCAGCATCAACTTGTTGAAGGGGATGTCACGTGAAGCGTTGAGGGTGATCTTCTGCTTGGGCGTAGCCATTGGATTATCTCCGCGACAGGGCGACCGAGACTCTCTCGACCTCCAAACCCGTCAAAAGAGACGGGCGCAGCCCTCTCACTCTGAGGACTGCGCCGCACACCGAAGATCAAGAGGGGGACTGGGCCGCAGACACGACTTTGCCCTCGTGAGGAGGGTCATGCGGCCCTCTTGTCGATCTCGGGCTGGCCGGCCTCGACCATGGCGTCGGTTTCCGGAAGGTGGGTGAGCAGCCAGTCGGCGGCCTTGCTCGCCTGGCTGGCGGCCCGCACGATGGCGCGGTTGTCGTCGCGGAGCACCTCGAGCCAAGAGCCGAGATAGTCGGCATGGCGCACCGTCGGCACGATGCCGAGCGAGGCGCAGCAGAAGGCCGCGTTCATCTCTGCGACCAGTTCCTCGAACGCATATTTCTTGGTGCCGAACGAACCGCCGAGATCCCGGCCGACCCGCGAGGCATGACCGGTGGCGTGCCCCATCTCGTGCAGCGCCGTGCGGTGCCAATTGATAGGCTCGAAATAGGCGGCCGGCGGCGGCACCCGCACATAGTCCTGTGCCGGATCATAAAACGCCCGGTCGCCACCGATGCGGAAGGCGATGCCGGTCGCCTTGATGAGGGCCTCCACCTGGGGCTCGATCTGGCCGGGCGGCGGCGGTGGCGCGGCGACCGCTACGTCCCTCGGCAAACCCTCGCACTGGGCGGCATTGAAGACGGTGTAGCGCTTGAGGAACGGGATGGCCGCCGCTTCCTCGCCGGTCTCCACGGCGCGCTTCTTTTCGTCGTCGGGGACAAAACGATCAGCATAGACGATGGTCGTGCCGTGCTCGCCCTTCATGACGTTGCCGCCGAGCGACAGAGCCTGCCGGAAGGTGATCCAGCCCTGGCTTGGAAAGCCGTGCTCGACCACGGCGCCCCAGAGTAGGAGCACGTTGATGCCGGTGTAGGCTCGGCCCGTGGCGGCATTTTTCGGCATGGCCAGCGGCGCCTTCGCTGCCGCGGTGCCCCAGGGCTGAACCCAGGGGAAGCGGCCTGCTTCCAGTTCGGCGATGATCTTACTGGTGATATCGTCATAAAGGTTCGTCCGGTCCGCGCCGGCGCCATCGTTGCGGTGATGTCTGGACATCGCGGTTCTCCGCGACGGGCGCCGGAGGCCTCTCCTCCAACTCTCAACCCGTCACGGCAAACCGGTCCGTACTCTCACTCTAGACGGCGTTGCCGGGCCTCCCGCAGAAGGGGGGACGCTCTCGAATTTGGGGCAACGGCGGTCCGCGCCAAATCGGCAAATGTCGCTAGCCATCTAGTATGGTTATTGCTACCGGACTGCGTGGCGGATGCGGTCGGTAAGCGTTTGTTCGACGTCGAAATAGCCCTCCCAGGCCTCGGGCAGCTGAGCCCGCGCGGCAGCGGCGATAACATCGAAACCGTTGGCGCTTTCGCAGGTGGGCAACTCCTCCCATCTGACGGGCACCGCACACGACGCCCCGGCGCGTGCCCGAGTCGACCAAGGACAGATTGCAGTTGAGCCCTGGCCGTTGCGCAGGTAATCGAGAAACATTCGGCCCTTGCGCTTCGCCTTGCTCATGTTGGCGACGAAGCGCGACGGATCTGTACGGGCCAGTAGTTCGGCGAAGTCTTGGCAGAAGCCCTTGACCTCGTCCCAGTCTGCCTCTGGGACGAGCGGCACGACCACATGAACGCCCTTGCCGCCGGACAGAAACGGCCACGACTGCAGTTCAAGCGCCTCCAGAATGCCCCGAATGTCGAGGGCTGCCTGCTTGACGGCAGTGAAGCCAAAGCCCTCGTCGGGGTCGATGTCGAAGATCATGCGATGCGGCAGATCCGGCTGCTGGCGCAGGCTTCCCCAGATGTGGAATTCGAGCACGTTCATCTGGACGCCTGCGATCAGCCCAGCCAGGTCATCGACCCACAAGATGCGGCTTTCCTTCCCGGACATCTTCTCCAACTGGCCGTCATGGATGGCCTTGGGCATGCCGGGCAGTCTGTGCTTCTGAAAGAAGGTCTGCTGCAGGTCGCCATCGGTATCGCGCACCAGCGACAGCGGCCGATCCTGGATGTGCGGCAGCATCTTCTCGGCGACCACGGCGTAGTAGGCGGCGAGCGTGGCCTTGGTCACCTTGGTCCCGGGATACATGACCTTGTCTGGATGCGTCAGCTTGACGCCGACAGCAGCGGCGATCTCCTTGCCGATTCCGGGATCGAGATTGGCGGAGCCAAGAGTTGCCGGCGTCTTCGGCATCTCCATTACCACTTGGTCGGCTCGCTTATCTTCGCGCATGCCCTCAAAGCTTGGATGTCGCAAGCTGCCGTCCGGTGTCACTTCGGCATAGGTGACTTCGGCAACTAGCTCGGGCTTCACCCACCGGGCACGGCGGGCAATGTCTCTCGGAACGGAAACGAAAGCCGGTTTCTCAACACGGCGTTTCTCGAGCTTCGCGAGGATGTCCTTGCGCATCGCCGCAGTGAACCCCGTGCCGACGCGGCCGCGATAGATGAGCTTGCCATTCTCGTAAGTGCCGAGGATCAACGATGCCATGCCGCGTCCTGTGTCACTTGGGCGGTAGCCGCCGACGACGAATTCCTGTCTCTTCGTGCACTTGATCTTGAGCCAACTCCGGCTGCGGTCGCCGACGTAGGAGCTGTCGGCGCGCTTGGCGATGACGCCTTCGTGGCCGCCCTCGCACATGGCGTCGAACACCCTTCTGCCCTGGTCGACGATGTGGCTGGAAAATTGCAGGCTGTCGTCAGGGCGGCGCGCGCCCAGCAGGGACTCAAGTCGCGCCTTGCGCTCGAGGAGCGGCTGGGTCGACAGATCTTCACCATCCAATTCAAGCAGATCGAAGGCGTAGAACTTGAGGGGCATACCCGCGGCGATGCCGGTTTTCAGCATGGAGAAGTTCGAGCGGCCCTGGCTGTCGATGGCGACGATCTCACCATCGATCAGCACCGCGCCTTTGGTCAGTCTCTGAAGCGGCGGTAGGATGACCTTGAACTGTCGGGTCCAGTCGTGGCCATTGCGGGTATAGACAACGACGTTCGAGCCGGAGATGGCGACTTGGGCACGATAGCCGTCGAACTTCATCTCGAAAAGCCAATCCCCGCCGACCGGTATGTGGTCTGTCAGCGTGCATAGCTGGAAGGGACGAAACCGCGGGAGCCGATTTGTAGGGACAGATTCTGAGTCTCTGGGCCGTGTGCGCCTTTTACTGAGGGTGCCGTCTACAGCCGACATGCGGAACTCGGATACTTAGTCCGATTCAATACCCTGCCTCGGATTCGGTTCCATGCCCACCCGTCCCCGCGCCGGCGACCGTCGGCGCCCAAAGGAAGGACGGCGTATAAAACGCAGTCCTGCGCGCGTCCGCAACAGCGGACAATTGCCGGGCGTAGGACGGAGGAAATTCGCCCCCGCCGCTGGCGGTGAACAGGACAGCCGTAGGAGCGTCAGCATAGCGCCGGCCGCAGGACGGGACGCGGGACCGACTGTCCCCGTTCGCGGTGGTCCGCGTATTTTGCGCCGAAGCCACCGGCGGAGGTCGCGCGGAGGTCCGGCTCTCGACAGCTGACCGAGATCGGATGTCCAAACCCGAGCCGAGATGCCTAGACGAAATCGATGAGGTCTTGCATCTTCACCCCTCAATTGCGTGGCAGCTTGTGAATTTCCAACCTGACAGGCCCTCCCCTGTCACAACTTGTGCAGAATAGCGCTCGCTCTACTGAACTGAACAGAGCGCCTTTGCCATAGCGTTTGATGAGGCCGGCAGGCTTTACCGTTGCATGGTGCGAACAGGATCTGCACCAGGCCCGCAACACATGCCACTCGCGAAGATCTCCAAGAGCAACATCGAGGCCGGCGTGAACGCTGCCGTCGATAATCGTCTGTGGCGGGATTGTCACCTCGCCGGGTGTCAGGATTTTCTCCATCACATGCCGACTGTTGTAGTGGATCAGCAACATCCCCGGGCGGCGCCGGATGGCGGCTTGCCAGGCTGCCTGACTCACCGTTGAATCGGGAGAACGCGAAATGGTTTCTGACAAACCCTGCTCCTCGCGATCCCAGACCTCGATCCGAAAATTGTCTTCCGCTGTTTTTGCCATAGCTTCGCCGGCCAGCGCGATTGACGCCGAGCCCATGGTCCTTTGCTGTTCCAGATCACGCTGAAATAAGGAACATATTCCTCCTTCGTCAAGGGCATGCTTGACTTTGTGTTCTCTTTTTGTTCACTATTGGCGGAAATAGGCATAGGAGGCGAACCATGGAACTTCGCTTGAACATTGAAGGGGCGACACCCCAAGAACTCGAACGCGGCATCGCGGCAGCCGAAGCGGTGTTTGCACGCGCCGGCATTACGGCCTTGCAGGGCGCGGAAGGACTGTTCGCGTTGGAAGGCTGGGACATCAAGGGCTTTCCAGAAGATGACAAGCCTAGCGAGGACGAGGATCAGGCTGCCACTGTTTGGCTGGAAGCCGACGAGGCTGCGGCGGCGGCATGTTGCGCGGGCTGGCCCGCGGAAAAAGTTCCGCACCATGAGGTCATGGAGTTGATCAACGTCCCCCGCACGAAGTTGCAAGCCGAGGCGATTCCGGAAACTTGGCCGGATCGTAAGCAGCTCTATCCCGACGTCGTCAAACGGCTAGAAATCTCGACCGGCCCGGACCGCCAGATCGATTTCGATATCGCCTTTGTTCTCGGCTGGGTCCCCGAGCGGCCGACGCTCGATCGGGTTGAGCCGCTTTCGGAGGATGGAGACCGTATCCCCTTCTTCACCAGCGACCTTGCTCAGGTCGAAGAGATGGCGCGCAAGGCGCTCAAGGACTGGACAATCGAGATCGATCGAGTTCCATGTGATGCCCACGTTTTCGACCCGTCGGCCGGCGATGACGATGATGAATTGCGCATGGCGGCGTGGCGTGATTTCGACGGCTCCTTGCATATGGAGAAGCCTCCGGCAAATCCTGCAATCGCGCTGACGCTGGCAATGATGCGCGGCCAGTCCATGCATTTCGAATAGTGGTCAAACGCAGTCGGGGCTCACCAACGCCATCGGTCATCGACCGCGACTCGCCACACCAGGTTGCGCCAGCCTATGTCGAGTGTAGATCAGCCTGACTGACTCATAGCAGTCCGAATGCCATTGCGGTGAGGAAGGCCACCACTAGCACCACAAGGACCCCAATAATCAGCCAGACGGCGCTCTTGGCGTCCATTTAAACCCTCAACTGTCGGTTCCATTGATCATATAGTGCGACGCGAAGACGCTCACCAGCCACTGTGGCTCCAGCGGAGACTCGTCCGGGGCGAACCGACGGGTGGTGGAAATATTCGCGCGCAAAAGGCCGGCCGGCTCCCGGCCTCTCGCGCGGTCAGTCTCAACTGGCTGCAGGCGTGGATGTAGGCTGCTCACGGCGAGCGAGCAGCTTGTCAATCCGCCTTCCGTCCATATCGAGAATCTCGAAGCGCCAGCCCTCATAGTCAAAGTGCTCACCAGCTTCAGGAAGATGCCCAAGCCGGGACAAGGCGAACCCGGCGATCGTATGAAAATCACCCTCTGCCGCCCCTGATCGAAAGCCCAGGCGAGCGAAGGCATCGTGCGCCAGCATCATCCCGTCGATCAGCAGGGAACCGTCATCACGCTCGACGACATCGGGGTCTTCACCATCCAGGTCCGGAAGGTCGCCCGCGATGGCTTCGAGCAGATCGGTCTGGGTGACGATCCCCTCCAGAGCGCCATATTCGTCGATGACGATCGCCAGGCGCACCGGCGCCCGCTTGAACTGATCGAGCACGCGGAATATTGGCGTTCCTTCGTGGACGATCACGGGTTCGCGGATAACCGCCATCGGATCGAGCGTTTTTCCATCGAGCACCTGGTCAAGGAGATCCTTCTTCAGGATCATACCGAGCGGTTCGTCAATCCCGCCACGGCCGACCAGAAGCTGCTCATGACGACATTCGCGGATGGTGCGCAGAATCTCGTCTGGGCTGTCGTCAGCGTCGATCCAGTCGATATCGCGTCGCGGTGTCATGATATCCGCGATGCGCCGATCTCCGATGTTGAAGACACGCTCGACAAGTTCCTGCTGAGTTTGATGGAGCAGCCCTGCCTCCTGGCTTGCCGCCACAAGTAGCTTCAGCTCTTCAGGCGAATGCAAGGACTCCTCCCCTGTGCCTGGGCGCAGACCGCAGAGACGCAGCACCAGATTGCCGAGACCGTTCAGAGCGAGGATCGCTGGTCTCAGCAGAAACAGAAACAGGCCGAGCGGGCGTACGACCCAGAGTGCCGTGCCTTCGCTGCGTTGAAGCGCCAGGCTTTTCGGCGCCAATTCGCCCAGGACGATGTGAAGAGCGGTTATGATGATGAAAGCGATTACGACGGCGATCGTGTGCGAAGCTGCCGTGGCCAGGGACCCCATTACCCCCAAGAGCAGTGGCTCGATCAGATGGGCAAGTGCGGGTTCGCCAACCCAGCCGAGCGCCAGCGATGAAATGGTGATGCCGAGCTGGGTCGCGGCCAGATTGGCATCGAGATTGACCAAGGTTTTTTGAAGCCGCCCGGCGTTCAAACGCCCGGCAGCTGCAAGCTCGTCGACGCGGCTGCGTCTAACCGCTACCAGGGCAAACTCGGCGGCGACAAAGAAGCCGTTTGCGCCTACGAGTACGAGAACCAACAAAATTCCAAGAATGTCGCGTAGACTACCATCGTCCGCCGGCATGATATCCTCTGTATGAAAAAGCTACGGTCGTCTCTGAAGCGTATTTGCCGCTATCGCGCAACCGCCGTTTGGCCTTGAGCATCGTTGCGGAGCTATCACTGTAGCGTCGCTGACTGCCGGTCAATGAGTGGCAGAATGACCAAATCCTCTCTGCAGACGGCCGAGCTCAAACTGGCTTCTCGGTGAGCAAAGTCAATGGCAGCGCTGCGGACAGGTCGCCTCTAATCCAGTGATTCAGTAAAATCACTGCGATCCCGGCGAGGATCGCCAGCACTATCATCCAAGTGATCTTCTGAAGATCGGTCATCTCATCATCTCCCGAGGCGCAGTTAGGGCCTGGTGCGAGCCAGCATCCGGTCTCGCCGCGGTTGAACTCGGTATGAATAGCCACCCCGGACATCGTGGCTCATCATGCTGAAGGTCGCGCTGGCGCGCTAGCGGACTCTTATCTGCGTTTACCGCCGTTCGTCCGAATTACTTCTCACAGCCGGTAACCGAACGTTGGCCCCTCGCAGAAGCCCGTTGAACAATTGAGCCCTTTGCAAGCAGCTTTTCCGACTGCTTGATCTTCACGATTCGATCTTAGGCCTATGGACCGAGCGTTTTGAGGCGGCGCACATCATCGGCAGTTTCAGCCAACAGCCAGTCACGGAATGTCGTAATTTTAGGGAGCATCGACGTCGCCTTGGGGCAGACGATCCAGTAGGTCTTGGACAATCGCAGCGTCGTGGCGAACGGTCTCACGAGGCGCCCGTTGATGAGGTCCCATGCCGCAAGCGTGGTGCGGGCGAGTGCGACGCCCTGGCCGTCGATAGCGGCGTCTATGACCATGCTGGCGCGGTTCAAGACTGGCCCATGGGAGAGTTCGGCATCGACCACGCCGGCGGCCTCGAGCCATTCCGACCAGTCCTTTCGGTCATCAAGATGCAGCAACGGAAAGTTCAGCACATCGGACGGCTCGCGCATCCGCTGGTGAAGTTTGGAACTGCAGACCACGAACAGTTGCTCGGAGCACAGGCGGACAACATCATGCCCCGCCCAATTGCCATCGCCATGCCGCACGGCAAGATCGACGTCCTCCCTGGCGAAGTCGACGTGATGCATGGTTGCGGAAATCCTGAGATCGATGTCGGGGTGCGTCTCGGCAAACCTGCCAAGGCGGTTTACCAACCATTTGGCGGCAAAGTCGGGCGACGTGCTGACCGTCAGCGCTCCGGCCCGAGATAGATGCTGGATGCGTTGTGTGCCGAGAGCTATGCGGTCGAAGGCATCGCGCACCACCTCCAGATAGGAGAGGCCCGCTCGCGTGATGCTCAGCTTTTGACGTTCGCGATCGAACAGCCTGATGCCCAATTCGAGCTCGAGCGCCTTCACCTGATGGCTCACCGCACCCTGCGTGACGGAAAGTTCGTCCGCCGCCCTGGTGAAGCTCTCGTGGCGCGCCGCCGCCTCGAAGGCTTTGAGGGCGTTGAGTGATGGCAGTCGGCGGGCCAATTTCACACCATGTCATGAGAAAAATTGGGCCAAGCAAGAGAAACCATGCTTTGCGCCCGCGGGCAGATTGGAGCATTTCCGCACCCCACGTCAACAAGCGCACTGCGGAAGGATGAGAAATGTTGAACCCCCTGCTGATTGAGACGCCGAGGCGTTCGTCCCCACAGGCAAGTGCCCATCGCGTCCTTGAAAATTTAGTGCGCTCGATGGCATCGGTGGCGCGCTGGATCGAAATCCATCGCCAACGGGAACAGCTGGCCGAACTCGAAGATCATCAGCTGGCAGACTTGGGTCTGAGCCCTGCGCAGATTCGGAATGAATGTTCAAAGTGGCCGTGGCAGGCCTAATTCTCGGCTGAGGACTTCCTCGGGGGAACGCGCATTCAGTCGTGCCTTCGTCAAATCAGCGAAGCAAGATTTCGTGGATCGCGAGGGCGATCCACGCAGCGTCAACCAAGCCCTCGACGGGGCGGGTGATCTGCTCGGCCGCATTTTGCACCTGCTACTGCCCGTCCCGTCGTTCCTCCGGCGGGCGAACCTTGCGGAACATTGCAAGCAGAAGCACATCGTAGACAATCTTCAAGACGCCCGCGATGACCAGCGGCCAACCGAAACCGGACATTGCGAGCAGCGAGCCGGCAAGCATCGGACTGGCGGCCGCCGCGAGGCTGCGAGGCACGGCAGTGACACTCGCCGCTGCGGCCCGCTCACCCGGCGTCACCACCGCCATGACGTAGGAGGTGCGGGTCGGTACATCCATCTGCGACAAGGCGCTCCTGATCAGCAGTAGGACGATGACCGGACCGAGGCTCGGCATGAAGGGAATGAGCAAAAGGCAAAGACTGGAAGGCAGGTGCGTAAACACCATGGTGTTTACGAGCCCGATCCGTTTGGAGATTTGCACTGCCAGCAGATACGACCCGGCTGACAGGATGCCCGTCAAGAAGAAGATCGCACCTGTAGCAGCGAGCGATAGGCCGAACTGTTGGAAAAGCCAAAGAGCCAACAATGACTGGACCACGAAGCCTCCCGCAAAGGCATCCAGGCTAAAGAGCGCAGCGAGCGTGAGGACGATGGCTCGAGACTTGCGCAATGGCTCCGCCGGTACCGCATTCGCATCGAGCGGCTCGTCCGGCAGTTGCCGATAAAGGAGCAGCGCACCTACTCCCAGAAAGGCATAAAGCAGGAAGGCGATCTGGAGCGCTTGCTTGATATCCAGCCCGGCAACATGTCGGAGAATATCGGGGGCTCCGGCCGCCAGAGCACCGACGGCCCCAATGAGTGAACCGACAAGGCTATAGCGGGCAAAGAGCGCGGTGCGGTCGCGATCGGTGACGCTATGGGCAAGTTGCGCATGCTCCAACGGCAGAAACACACTTACGTCGCCCGAGGATGGGTTCAGCGTTCCGACGAATGCGATAAGGAGCAGCGGCCAGAAATCGTGAACCAACGCGAAGGCGATCCCCGTGACGACCATCAGGACGGCGGCTGCAATCAGCAGAGAGCGGCGAGAGAAATGGTGCGCGACAAACCCGACTGCCAAGGTGAGCGCGGCCGAACCCGCGAGCGTCGCCGTCGCGAGGACCCCGATCTCGAAAGCGTTGAAGCCGAGCGCGGCCAAATAGGCCGGAAGCAGAAGACTGACGAGTCCATCGCCGAACGCCCGCAATCCTCTTGAGGCCAGCAGGTGCGTAGCTGCCGGCCCGGCACCGGAAGGCAGGAGTGCAACCCTCCGTCTCGCAGCCGGTTCGTGCGGAGCATTCATCGGCCTTTGGGCTGTCAAGGATGCCTCCTGCCGGGAGAATGGTTACACCGACCGCTCAGCTTAAATCGATCCGCTGGCCACCCCGTAGAGCAAGCCGAGGATCGAGCATGCGGCGAGCACTGGGATCATACCGATCTTGAAACGGAATACCGCCAGCAGCGCCCCGAGCGTCAGCACCAGAGACGGCAGGTTGATGGAGTTGAACACGGGAACGTCCAGCGTCATGCCCAGCCAGGTGACCTCACGCAGCTCGCGAAACAGCACGTGAAGCGCGAACCACACCGCCAGGTTCAAGATCACGCCGACCACCGCCGCCGTGATGGCAGACAATGCTGCTGACAAGGCCTTGTTGCTGCGCATTGTTTCCATGAACGGCGCGCCGAGGAAGATCCACAGGAAACAGGGGACGAAGGTCACCCACGTCGTGAGAAGACCGCCGAGCGTTCCGGCGACAAGGGAGTTGAGTACGCCCGGCGCCCGATAGGCTCCCATGAAGCCGACGAACTGGGTGACCATGATCAGCGGACCGGGCGTCGTCTCGGCCATGCCGAGGCCATCCAGCATTTCTCCAGGCTTCAGCCAGCCATAGTGATCCACGCCCTGTTGCGCGACATAGGCGAGCACCGCATAGGCACCACCGAAGGTAACCATCGCCATCTTGGAGAAGAAGATGGCGATGTCGGTGAAGACATTGCCTTGCCCAAGAAACACCAGAAGTGCCAGGACCGGCACGAACCACAGCGCCAGAAAAACTGCCGCGATCTTCAGCGACCAACTGACGGACGGCCGGGCGTGCGCCGGCACCCCTTCGCCGAGCGCTGTATCGGCATCGGCGACCTGCTTGCCGCCGACCTTGCCATGTCCATTGCCCGACTGGAATGCAGCCCACCCAGCTCTTCCCCCCACGTAACCAATCACGCCCGCGATCAAGATGACCAGCGGAAACGGCGCATCGAAGAAAAAGAGAGCGATGAAGGCTGCCGCCGCGAGCCCGACCATTGCGTTGTTCTTGAGCGCCCGCCTGCCGATCCGCAAGACCGCCTCAAGCACGATCGCGAGGACCGCCGCCTTCAAACCGAAGAAGAGAGCCTGAACGGCGCCGACGTTGCCGAAGATGGCGTAAATCCAGCTGAGCGCCATGATGGCAATCGCGCCTGGCAACACGAACAGAATCCCGGCGACAAGGCCGCCTCTGGTCTTGTGCATGAGCCAGCCGATGTAGATGGCCAGCTGCTGCGCCTCCGGTCCGGGCAGCAGCGTGCAATAGTTCAGCGCATGCAGGAACCTGGTCTCGCCAATCCAGCGCTTTTCCTCGACTATGATGCGATGCATCATGGCAATCTGGCCCGCCGGCCCGCCGAAGCTGAGCGCGGCCACTCGGGCCCACACCCGCGTGGCCTCAGCGAACGAAACGCCATGACCCGGCGTGTCGTTTGGTCGGTTTGGCGCTGTCACGATACTCTCCGCATTGGCCATGGCTAGGATCACCCACGTTTCGAACGGAAATATCGATAGAGATTGTCGAACACCGAAGCGCCCTCGGCGATCCGTTGCTCGTCTCCCGCGTTCGCCATGGCGATACCAGCGATCAGGCTGGCGATGCCGGTGGTTTCCTCGCGGCCGAACTTGCCGTCCTTGAGATCGATATCGTGGACGACCTCGGCGATGGCCTGCAAAGCCGTATCGGTGATGCCGGCGCGGGCCAGCAGCACCTCGAAGCTGCAGCGGTCTCCCTCATGGGTGATTTCGCCCTCGAACATGTCGAAGCGCAATTCCCCCTCTTTCGGCACATATCCCTTGCCCGCCACGAAGCGAATGACCGCATCGGCATCGATGAAGCGACGGATCAGCCAGCTGCAGGCGATGCGGTCGACATGCACATCCCGGCGTGTGACCCAGATCCGGCCCTTGAGCTCGCTCGGCTCGGCCGCCTTCTTCGGTTCCTTGGTCATGGCCTTGTCCTCTATAAGCTGTGTCTCGAGCTCGGCGATCAGTCCTTCGACGGCGAGGCGACCGCTCGCGCCGAAGAAGTCAATTGTCACGACTTCGGCGAGCCCCTTGCGCAAGCGGCCGAGTTGCGAACGCGCCTCCGCATGTCTTTCCGACATCGCGTCCGCTCTGATCCCCGCGGCAAGATCGCGTGCGTCGTTGGCGATCTCGGCGTAATCGGCGTCACGCGCCTCGTCGAACAGCGCCCTCACCTGCGCGTCCGACAGACCGTCAACCAGGCGTGCCTCGCACAACATAGCTTCGCCGCCGCCAGCGACGATCTCCTTGAGAAGCCATTCGAAATCCTCCTGCATCTCGGCATTGGCCGGCAGGGCGTAGACGGTGCTTTTGACCGCGACCGCGCCGATGCCTTGCAACCGTCGCCAGATCTTCACCCGAAAATAGGCGGGCTTGCTTGGCAGCTGATGGATCAGGAGCAGCCAGCGCTGTTCTTCCGATTGCCCCTCACTCATAGGTGAACCGTATCACGAATAAATATCAATGCAACACTTGTATCATTTTCCATTCAGGCATAGCGTTCGCGTCCTCACGGATGGGCCGTGCCGCAGAGTGGGGAACCCGATGCCACACCAGATCATGCCGCTGCCGTTCAAGCCGCCCCGCCTCGTCGGCCTGTCCGAGCGGCTGTTGGCAAGCCACTATGAAAACAATTACGGCGGTGCCGTTCGCCGCCTCAACGCCATCGAACAACGGCTCGACGGGCTCGACTGGGGCGCAGCACCCGTCTTCGACATCAACGGGCTGAAGCGCGAAGAGCTGGTCGCGGCCAACTCGGCGATCCTGCACGAAATCTATTTCGATGGGCTCGGTGGCTCCGGCGATGCCGGAGGCGATCTCGCGGCTGCCCTGGAGCGCGATTTCGGCAGCGTGGCGGCCTGGCGCGCCAAGTTCATGGCCTGTGCGAAGGCTCAAGCCGGCGGCTCGGGATGGACCCTGCTGACCTGGTCGGAGCGCCGCGATCGGCTGACGATCCAATGGGCAGCGGATCACACCAACTGCCTTGCCGGCGGCATTCCGATCCTCGCGCTCGACATGTACGAACATGCCTATCACATGGATTTCGGCGCCAAGGCCGGCGCCTATGTCGATGCCTTCATGAAGAACATCCATTGGGAACGGGTCGCTGCCCGCCACCGCCGAGCCGTCACGCAGCGCGATCCTTCAGCAGGATTCGCATCGGACGAAACGGTTCCAGCGATCGCGCCAGAGGAACTGCGTGCGCGTCTCGATCAAGGAGACGATCTCGTCGTGCTCGACGTCTGCCTCGCCGAGGATCTGGCTAAGCGCAGCGATATGCTGCCGGGGGCCAAGCTCCGAGCCCCCGAGACGATCGCCGATTGGGCTGGTGAACTGCCTAGAGACAGGCCGGTCATCGTCTATTGCGTCTACGGCTTCCAGGTCAGCGGCGACGCCGTCGCCGAACTGCGCCGCCGCGGCGTCGATGCAAGTGCGCTTTCAGGCGGCATCGCCGCCTGGCATGCGATCGGCGCGCCAACCGTTCCTCTAGCAATGAGCGAAGAAAGGATTGCGTCATGAAATGGGTTACCCGCGAACGTCCGGTCATCGACCGCATTGCCTGCCCCTGGCTGATTGCACGTTTCATCGACAAGGAACCGGAGTTCCTGTTCGTGCCGCCCGATCAAGTGATCCCTATTGCCCAGGAGACAGGTGCGACGCCCTACGACGTACCCGGCGTCGAATTCACGCATGTCGGTGACGGCTGCAGCTTCGACACCTTCGTCTCGAAATACGGCCTTGAGCGCGATCCGGCGATCGTGACAATTGCCGCGATCGTGCGTGGCGCCGACACGGATCGGCATGATCTCACGCCACAGTCGGCGGGGCTGCTCGCGATTTCCATGGGCCTCCGGGACCTGACGCCTGACGACCACGAGGTGCTGAAGCACGGCTTCGTCATTTACGACGCGCTCTATGCCTGGGCCTCGGGCCGCAGAGCGGAAACGCACAGCTGGCCACCGGCCTCGAAGCCGGCGGTCGCATAACAAATTGGGCAATGGGGGCTGATCACAAGGAGAAATCCCATGCATGCAAAACTCGTGACCGGAGCAATGCTGATTGCGATGTCGGCGCTGCTCCAACCGGCATCGGCGGCACCCGATTGGCAAACAGTCGCACAGGCGCTTGGCAAATCCGGAGCCGAAATGCCTGGCGGTGTCTATCGGGTGGGCTTGCCACGAACCGACCTGAAGGTATCGCTCGATGGCGTGGCCCTGAAACCAGGATTTGCGCTCGGAGGCTGGGTCGCGTTCGAACCCATGGGGAAACAGGCCATGGTCATGGGTGACATCGTCTTGACACAGGACGAGGTGAACCCGGTCATGATGAAGCTTGAAGAAAGCGGCATCGAAATCACCGGGTTGCACAACCACTTGCTGCGTGCGGAGCCGATGACACTCTACATGCATGTCTTAGGCCAAGGCGACCCGGTCACGCTCGCAACAGCACTTCATGCCGGATTGGCGCTGAGCAAAACACCAATGGGAGGCGGCGCCCAACCGCAAGCCGGCCCACCGATCGAGTTCGACGCCGCCGCTGTCGACCAAACCATGGGCTACAAGGGTAAGGCCAATGGCGCGGTCTATCAGTTCACTATACCGCGCGCCGAGCCGGTCGAGGAAAATGGAATGGAAGTGCCGGCGGCCATGGGCTCGGCCATAGCGATCAATTTCCAATCGACAGGTGGCGGCAAGGCGGCGATCACGGGTGATTTTGTGCTGACGGCAAAGGAGGTCGATCCGGTTATCAAAGCCATGCAGGACGACGGCATCGAGATCACCGCGCTGCATAGCCACATGCTCGATGAGCAGCCCCGGCTCTTCTTCATGCATTTCTGGGCGAACGATGATGCACAGAAGCTGGCGAAAGGTCTGCGCGCAGCCCTCGACAAAGTTGCGGTCAAGAAGAGCTAGGTCGGCCTCTGGCGAGCTTGCAACGCGGCTCGGGCAAACGGTCACGCTGAGTTCGGACGTATGGCGCTATTGCGCCGTCCAGCCCGCCATCCATCGGCGAGGCCACGCTTTGCGTCCGGCTGTCTGCTTGAACGTCTTTCAGCGCGCAGAGATTTGCCAAATGGCTACACCGGCGAGCACAAGGCCTGCCCCGCCTTCGATGGTCCGAGAAATGATATCGAACAGGCGTGGCCTGCTGTCGAAAAAATGCACGAGACGCTCCCGAAACAGGATCGACAACACGGCTACGCAAGACAGCGTCAACGCCACGCCGACCATCATGGTGATTGCGAAGAGGATGCCGGCGACCGGAACGCCTCTGGATATCGCGAAGGTCATCACAAAAAGCGTGAGTGGACACGGGATCAAGCCCGCCATGACGCCGACGGCTTCACCTTCATGCTTGTGGTGATGGCCATGGCTCAAAGCGCGCCAGAGCATCCAGACGCCGATCAGGCCGAGCAGGCCGCGACTGACATCTTCCAAAAGCGGCGCCCGGCCAACGCTACCCAAAGCAATCGAGACCAGCGGCAACGAGAGGGCTGCGATCAGCACGGCTATCGTCACATGCGTGAACGAGAGTGTCAGCGACACGAGAAGGCCGCGCGAAACCTTGGCATCCGAACCGGCCAGATACGTCGCCAGCACGGCTTTGCTATGACCTGGCGTCAGAGCATGCGCCGCACCAAACAGCACTCCCATCGGCAAGAAGGCCATGAACGCCAGCCAGTCGCCGCCCGCCGACAGCAATTTGATCTGCTCGGCCAGCGCGAGGTAGATCGTGCGCTGAAACTCGACAAGGGTTTGGAACATCATCCGCAGGTCAATTCAAGGCACATGGCGAAGACTCACTTCGGGTTTCCTGTTCAGGCAGGACACCTGCCATTGCAAGCAGGCCGAAATGGGACATGCCAGAACAGGTCGCCATGCAACTAGCGTCTGAGCATGATCACTGCGACGCTTGGCCTGGTTGGTCCTTGTTCGTCGTTGCGCGAATATAGTTCAGGTTCTTGGTACCGACGGCGCCGATATCGCTGACCTGGAATCCGCTCTCGGTCAACAGCGAGGCGACCGAATGCATATCGACATGACCATGCTTGTGGAGCCTGGGCAATCTGGACTTGCGCACCGGCCTGCCGAAATCGATGAGCAACAGCCGGCCTGCTGGCTTCAAGACGCGTGCCGCCTCGCGGATGAAGGCCGATCGAACGGGCTTCGACAGGTGATGCAGCATCAGCGTGCCGACGACGATGTCGAATTGCGCGTCTTTGAAGGGAAGCTCCTGCGCCGTCCCGTTGACGAAAGTCAGATCGAGACCGGACAGCTCGGCCTTGGCGCGCGCCCTCTCGATCATTTCGGCCGACGCATCGACGCCGGTGACGCTTCCGTCCGAACCGACCAGCCGCTTCGCGGCAATGGCAAGGGTGCCCGTTCCACAGCCGACATCGAGCATCGCTTCGCCGGGCTGGAGCTTTGCCGGGCGAAGCATGAACTCGCGAAAGCGGCCCTCGCGCCCGAGGGTCAGAACGCGCGCGAGCAAGTCATAGGCGGCCGCCCGGTGCAGGACGATGCCAATGCCCCTGTCGCTCGCGCTCTGCACACCGTTGCCGACGAGCCCCCTGTGACGCAGGCTGCCCCACAGCGCCAGTCCCGCGATCACCGCGAGGACGAGTCCGTGGAATGCCGCCGTCCAAGCGCCAGCCTGAACATAGCCCATGCCCAATTTGGCGAGGACGAGGAAGCCGGCAACCAGCGACAGTTTGGCAAGCAGAACCAACGCTATCACCCTCTTGCGCGAATGCGGTCCGTTATTGGCGTGATGATCAGATGAATGCATGTCTGGCGACCTTCTGTTTCCTTGCGGCGTGCCCAAACCCCGATTTGAGCTCCTGGACTTGGCGTATCATAATGGACACAATGTCTGGAAATGGTGTTGTCAGACACCGGACCGCCGAATGTCCGAAACCGGGCACTGCAGAGGGCCATGGCCATGAAAATCGAACGTGCGGGCGAGCGGAACACGATCGATCGACGCGTCGCGCGGACGCGCGGCCTGCTGCAGGACGCGCTCATCGCCCTGATCCCGGAGCAGGGATATGCTGCCATCACCGTCGACGACATTTGCCGGAGGGCCAATATCGGCAGGTCGACCTTCTATACCCACTATGCCGACAAGGATGCTCTGCGCAGCACGACCATCGAGGCGCATCTGCGGTCTATCGGCCGCAGGCGCGAGGCGGCAAGTCAAGAAACAGGTAGCCGCCTGTTCGAGTTCAGCCTGCCCATGTTCGAGCACGCCCATGCATTCCGACCGCTTCACCACGCATTGCTTGCAAGCAGCGGCGATACGATCCACGACGAACTGCGTGAGCGTATCCGGCGAGCCGTCCGGGAAGAACTCGTCGAGAAACGGATCGGCGATCGCGGCATGCCTGCCGAATTCGCCATTCAGTTCATAGCCGGCGCATTTCTTGCGGTGCTCGCCTGGTGGGTCGCCACCGACTTGAACCTTTCACCGACACAGGCAGACGACCTGTTCCAGAAGATGGCAGGAAAAGGCATCGGCGCCTGGGGTATGCCACGCTCCGATTCATGAAAGGTGATGGTCCTGGGGCAGCGAGCCTGATCAGCTAGATGCCAGCGCCAGGTAGATCGTTCGCTGGAATTCGACGAGGGTTCGGAACATGGCGATCAGATCGGCTCCGTGTCAGCCACACGTCAATTCAAGACGTGTCGCGAAAATCTTGCCGAGATCGGTCCCCGTCGGGTCACTGAAGAAAGCGTCTGTCAGGCTTTTCTGGTTTTGCGCTATGGCCGTGTCCGGATCGGGACGCACGACCGCACGTGAGCAGCCTTGCGGCAGACCCGCCACCGCAATCTTGTCGTCATCGGTAAAGTCGATTGCCGTGTAGAAGGTCGGATCATAGACGCCGATGCTGACTTTTCCAGCAAGGGCCAACGGGTCCTTCGGCTGCGTTTCGAACTGGACGACGAGTTGATCGTTTTCATAGCTGACGCTGAATTTCGGCGGTGGCGCCATCGTCACGTCCTTGCCGTTCAAGGTCACCATTTGAAAGTAGTTATACTCGGCCAGCGATGCGTGGACGGTAAGAGCGACTTCATCGAGTTCCTTTGCATCAAGGACAAGGTCGGAATTCTTGTCGAATTCCATCAGCACAGTGCTGGAAAAGAGGTCGTCGAAACGCCAGGAATGCCGAAGTGACTTGACCGTCCGGTCGGGACCGACAATCAAATCCAGCCTCGCCTCGGCGAAGACATGCGGATGGGCGCTCGCCGCCGCGGCGGAAGCGAGCAACAGCGCCGCGCCTGATACCATCCCTGCCAGTCGCATTTTCACTCGCATTTCATCGCTTCCGGATCAGGCAGGACACCTGGCATTGCAAGCAGGCCGAAATAGGACGTACTCTCTGCATGCCATCCATGCAGCGCGACTTATACCGGAGCGGCCACCCAAAGTCGCCCTTCAGCCAGTGGTTGAGCATGATCAACGCGATGCCGGCAGGATTGCCAGCGCTATCATCCAGATGATCCTTTGCCTATCGCTCAACTTCCTGGTCCGGATCAATGCCGAGGATGGGTCCTACCGCGCGTTCCTTGCAAACGAAAAAAAATCCGCGCCTCTTGCGAGTGACGGGCCATCGAGGATTGCGGACTGGAATTTCACACACCGTTGCTGCATATCGTCCACATGGCCGAACGGCGCGGAATACTGGCATTTGTGGTTGGCGCGGTCGTCGGTTCGCTTGGCGGACTAATTGGCCTTGGCGGGGCAGAGTTCCGCCTTCCCTTCCTCATCGGGCTGTTCCGGTTTGCCGCTCTTGAAGCGGTAATTCTGAACAAGGCCACCAGTTTGGTGGTGGTTGCGTCTGCCCTGCCCTTCCGGGCCGCTACCGTCCCTTTAGCCACCGTCGCAGCTCATTGGCCGGTCATTCTCAATCTGCTGGCCGGTAGCCTAGCCGGTGCCTGGTTCGGTGCGGGTTGGGCAACAAGGCTCAAATCCGAAACGCTCTATAAGGTGATTTCCGCACTGCTGCTGCTAATCGCCATCGTCCTAGTCTTCGGCCACGATCCGAGCGCAACAAACCTGCCGCCTTTCAGCGGGCCGGCCTTGATCATTGCCGGGATCATCGCCGGCTTCGCCATCGGCGTCGTGGCGTCGTTGCTTGGTGTAGCCGGTGGGGAACTGCTTGTCCCCACGCTCGTCCTGCTTTTCGGGATCGACATCAAGCTTGCCGGGAGCATGTCGCTTGCGGTGAGCCTTCCGACGATGATGGTCGGTTTCACCCGCTATTCGCAGGACCAAAGCTTTGGCGTAATTGCGAGGAACAAATGGTTCGTGGTCCTGATTGCTGCGGGGTCGATTGTCGGGACATGGATCGGCGGCATGTTGTTGGGCATCGTGCCAGAGAAAGTGCTGCTGCCTCTGTTGGCTGCTATCCTCGTCATCTCGGCCTACAAGGTGTGGCGCCACGAGTAGCACCGTCGGAATCACTACCCTTGGTCGCCATCGGCCGCCTGTTCACCCCGATTAATCATCGACTATCGAGCTTGCAATGATCATGCTCGACTTGATCCGGGACCTTGGCGACGTCAAATGGACAAGCTGCTTGCGATTGCCGGCAATCAATATGTAGAGTTTGGAGACGTGAGCCCCGTTTCTGTCCTCGCCGATTTTTTCCGCATCAGTCCGGGCGAAGAAACGCTCCTCGAAAGCCGCACGGTCGACATCGAACAGCCTGATTGAGCAGGTTTGCACGGCCTTGCCGTTCAAGGTGGCTTTTGTCACCGCGATCATGGTTCTGGCAGGCAGGTCGTCGCCAGTCGCCTCCCAGCCCTGGAAAGCATCTACGTCATCGACCGGAGCAAGCGCTGCGTCGCCGGACAGCGGTGTCCATCCGCGTCTCCCGGCTACAGCGGCGGTTCGCTCGAAGTCAGGCCCATGGGCAAGACAAATCGCGTGAAAAGCTTCCAACGCCAGATCGACATTATCGGCATGCGCCAGCGGCGATGTCAGCCACACAGCCGCAAACGCCAGGACAAAAAATGCCTTCGACATTCAGCGCGCCTCAGTCAGGAGAACGGAACAATCCACACGATCAAGATGGACCCTCTGGCAGTTTGGTCAAGAGAGCCAGCAATGACCCTCCTTCAGATCACCGGGCGGCGCGCGCTATCTGCAAGGTGACAGGCGGCAACGCCGCCGTGGGGCACCATCCGCAACAGGGGTTCCTCGACCCGGCAGACATCAATCGCGACTGGACAGCGCGTGTTGAACCGGCACCCCGGAGGTGGCGCGCTCGGACTTGGCGGATCGCCGGCTAGAATGATCCGGCGGCGCCCGGCTTCGATGCGAGGATCGGGAGAAGGAACAGCCGACAGCAGCGCCTGGCTGTAGGGGTGGGCCGGCTCGCGAAACAGCGGCCGGGTCACACCGGCTTCCGAAATGCTGCCGAGATACATCACCGTCACGTTCGAGCAGACTTCGCGCACGATCGCCAAGTCATGCGCGACAATGACGATGGTCAGACCAAGCTGCTTCTGCAACGACGTAAACAGGTTGACGATCTGCGCTCGGATCGAAACGTCGAGCGCGCTGAGCGGTTCGTCGCAGACCAATATGGATGGTTTGAGGGCGAGTGCGCGCGCAATCGAAACGCGCTGGCGCTGGCCGCCGGAGAGCGACCTTGGCAAACGGTCGAGCACGGTCGCGGGCAGCGCAACCAGATCCAGAAGCTCGGCGATGCGGCGGCGGCGCTCCGCCGACGAGCCGAGGCGATGGATCTGCAGCGGCTCCTCCAGCGTCTGATAGACGCTCTGCCGACGGCTCATCGACCCCAACGGATCCTGGAAGACGAACTGGACTTCGCGGCTGAACGACTTCCTGTCCGATTTCAGCCATTCGGCGCGATCCCTTCCTCCAATCAAGACAGTGCCCTCGCTCGCCTTCTGCAAACCGACGATGGTGCGCGCCAGCGTGGTCTTGCCGCAGCCGGACTCGCCGACAATGCCGTGGAACGCGCCGCGCGCGACCGACAGGTCTATACCGTCGACCGCCCTCACCGCGCCGGTGCCCGAGCGATTGGCGAAATGCACCTTCAATCCCCTGACTTCGATCGCCGCGACATCAGACATGAACGGCAATCCCTTCCCGCCGAAGCACGACCGGGCAGGCCACGCGATGCGGATTTGCCGAGATGGATATCGTCTGAAGCGGCGGTCGGTGTTTTCGGCAACCGGCTTCGACCAATTCGCAGCGGTCGGCGAAACGGCAACCCGGCTCCAGCCTGATCTGGCTTGGCGGCAGGCCCGGTATCTCGCGCGTAGCCACATCGTCGTCAGCACGAAAATCCGGCACCGATGCGAGCAGCCCACGCGTATAGGGATGGACCGGCTGGGTCAGCACATCCATCGCCGTCCCCTCCTCCGCCACCTGTCCGGCGTAAAGCACGATGACGCGGTCGGCGACGGAAGCGACCACGCCGATATCGTGCGTGATCAGAACGACCGCGATGCCGTCCTCGCGCTGGATCTGGCGAATGAGCTCCAGAATTTGCGCCTGGACGGTGGCGTCCAGCGCCGTAGTCGGCTCGTCGGCAATCAGCACGCGCGGCCGGGCCGCAAGCGCCAGCGCGATCATCGCGCGTTGCAGCATGCCGCCCGACATTTCGTGCGGATAGCGGTTGTAGCGATCCTCAGGGTCCGGAATGCCAGAGCGTGCCAGAAGCGAAACCGCTTGCCTGCGCGCAGCGTCACGCGACAGGCCGGCGAAGCGGCGCGCCTGGCGCGCCAGTTGCGGGCCGATTTTCAGCATCGGGTTGAGCGCGCTCATCGGGTCCTGGAAGATCACGCCGAAATAGCGTCCGCGCAGATCCGATAATTGCCGGGAGCCGATGCTGAGCAATTCGCTTCCGTCCGCTTGCGCCGACCCCTTCATATCCACCGTCACGCCCTCGGGCAGCAGACCGAGCGGCCCGAGCGTCATGACGGTCTTTCCCGAACCGCTTTCGCCGACGACCGCGACCGTTTCTCCAGGACGGACGTTGAACGACACCCCATCCACAGCCCGCACCGAGACGGTGGTGGCGTAGAGATCGATGACCAAATTCTCGATCGCATAGAGCGGCTGATTGTCACTCATGCTGAAGTCGTCCCGGTTTCGACGGCGTTGCGCTCGGCTTCTTCGCGAGCGCGCGCCCTTCGGCGTTTACGCAACGTCGCGCCGCGAACCGGCCGCGGCACCTTTTGCAATGCGAAAGCTTCGCCCAGAAGATTGAAGCTGACCACGACCAGCGTCAGCGCTAGGCCGGGCAGGACCACGAGCCGTGGAACCTCCTCGATGTAGCTCATGCCGTCGACGAGCATCTGACCCCACTCCGGCGTTGGCGGCGCGACGCCAAGTCCAAGAAAGCTGAGCGTAGCGATGGCCAGTACAAGAGCGCCGGCATCGGCGCTTGCATAGACGACGACCAGGGCAAGTACATGCGGCAGGATATGGCGGACAAAAATCCACAGATGGCCAGCGCCCATGACCCTGGCCGCCTCGATATAAGGCTGCTGCAACTCGGCCGTGACGACTGCGCGGCTCATGCGGGCATAGTTCGCCCACCACGCCAAGGTGAGCGCCGTGATCATCGACCAATAGCCGGTGCCCAGAATGCCGATCAGCGCCAGCGCGATCACCAGGCTCGGAAGCGCCAGCGCAATATCGATGAGGCTGATCAGGACAAGCTCGACACGTCCCCCGACGTAGCCGGCAAAGGAGCCGATCGTCACGCCGATCGCCAGTGCGGCGACGAGCACGATCACCATCGCCACCAAGGAAATGCGGGCGCCGCCGACGATGCGGCTGAGGACATCACGGCCGAGATAGTCGGTGCCGAGCCAGTGGCTCCAGCTCATGCCCTCCAATGTCGCCGAATAATCCTGCGCGCTTGGATCGTAAGGCATGATCACCGGGGCAAAGATGCCGACGAGCACAAAGCCGATGACGGGGAGCAGCACCAGCCACGGCCAGTCCTTGATATCCCTGATTGCGGAAATGTTCATCGCCTCATGCTCCCCGCGCCCGGCGCATTCGCGGATCCACAACGATGCAAATCATGTCGACAATGAAATTGACCATGACGAAGAAGACGACAAACAGCAGCAGCACCGACTGCATGCCGATGTAGTCGCGGAAGCGTATGGCCTCGATGAAGAAGGCACCGACGCCACGCAATGCAAACACCGTCTCGACGACGATCGATCCGATGATCATCAGCGTGAACTGGGCTCCGAACGTCGTCAGGAACGGAATGGCGATATTGGGCAGCGCCTCGCGCAGCAGCACCTGGGTTCTCGTGTAGCCCTTGGCGAAGCCCGTCGTCGCAAACGGCCGCGACATCGCTTCCTGGAGGTTGACCCGAGCGACGCGGCTGAGAACGCAGGCCGGGAACAGCGCGATCGTCACCCATGGCAGAAGCCATGAGGTGAAGCCGCTGGTGCCGAAGGTGGGCACCCAGCCAAGCATCACCGAAAACACGATGACCAGCAGCGCCGCCACGAAGAAGTTCGGGGTCGACGCGCCGATCAAGGAAAATGCGTGCAGGAACCTGTCCATCACGCCGCCATTGCTGACGGCGCCAGCGATGCCAAGCATAATCGACAGGATGAAGGCGAGAACGCCGCCGCCGGCAAGCAGAGCCGTCGTCATCGGAATGCGGGCGGCAAACTCCTGAGAAATCGGCTTTCCCGTTCGCAGTGAAATGCCGAAATCGCCGGCCAGCGCGCTGGCCAGCCAGCGTCCATAGCGGATCGGCAGCGGGTCGTGAAGGCCAAGCTCGTTGCCGATCCTGGTGATCATTTCGGCGTCCGCGCCGGGGCCCGCCGCACGCTCGGCAATCAGCGCCGCAACATTGCCCGGAGCGGCCGCAACCAGGGCGAATGTCAGCGCGGATGCCGCCAGGATCAATAGGCAGGCAAGCAGCATCCGTCGCAGGATCGTGCGTTTCATCGTCAGGCCTCGCTTGGGCTCGAAGTCTTCAGGCCTTCAGCGTGATCGCCTTGAACGGCAGATCATAGTCGGTCGCCGGGAGCGAGAAATTCTCCGCGCGCGGATTGTGGGCCCACAGTCGCTGGCTGACGACGAGCGGACAGATGGCGGTGTTGTCGTGGAGCCAGTCGTAGAGGGCCTGCATCTTCAGGTCGCGCTCGGCGCCGCTCGCCTCGAGCGCAGCCTTGACGACGCCGTCGAGCGCGTCGGAGACATAGATCTTGCCGTCGGGACCGCTGTCGGCGGTCGAGACGAAGGCGTTGCCCAGCGTGCCGTGCGGATCGTAGGGCGCTCCATAGGTGGTGAAGAAAGCCAGGTCGTAGTCGAAGGCCGGACGCCGTTCATGCATGGTGGCATTGTCCACCGAGGACACCTGGACCTGGAAACCGACCTCGGACAACTGGCCCTGGATCATTTCGGCGATGCGCCGCGATCCCGGCAGGGATTCTTCGGAAACCAGAAAGTCGATGGCCAGAGGAGAACCAGCCTTGGTCCAGGCGCCGCCGCTGTCGACCCAGCCGCCGTCGGCGAGGATCTTCTTGGCCACCGCCACGTCGCGCACCGGCACGTCATGCCGCTTGCCCGACGAAGGCACGTTTGCCGGGAACAGATCGGCGGCCGGGTCGGCAAAGCCCTCGAACAGCACCTTGGCGATCGCCGCCCGGTCGACCGATGCATAGACGGCGTCGCGGACGGCCTTGTCGGCGATGACCTTCGACTTCGGCGAATAGCCGAGCAGCATCGTCGCGGTGCCCGGCTCGGCCACGACCTTCATGCCGTCGCTTTCGAGCGCGCGAGCGCGGCGCGGCGACAGCGTTGCCACCCAGTCGCCACCGATGACATCGAGGTCGCCTGAGCGCAGGCCATTGGCGCGAGCGAGCTCATCGGGAACCACCTTCAATTCCATCCGGCTGAATAGCGGCTTCTCGCCCCAGTATTTGTCGTTGCGAACGAGGCTGGTGCCGCTTGAATCGTATTTTTCGACGATCCACGGACCGGTGCCGATCGGCGCCGTCTGCTTGCCATCCTTGTCGACCGCCTTGGGCGACAGGAAACGGACTGGCCGCACGATGGTGAGTTCAAGCAGTGCCGCCGGCACTGGCCGCTTCAGCTTGACCGTCAACTTGTTCGGTCCATCGGTGACGATGCTATCGAAAGCGTCGGAGATGCCGATCCAGGAAAAGTCGCTCACCCCCATCCAGCGCTTGAGGTTCCATTCGGCCGCGGCCGAGTCGAAGGCCGTGCCGTCGCTGAAGGTCACGCCTTCACGCAGATCGAAGGCGATCGAGAGCTGATCGTCCGCGACAGTCCATTTGGTGGCAAGTCCCGGCTCAAGCGCGCCGTTCTGGCCGTAGTGGATCAGCGCATCGAAGACGATGGTGTAGGTGCTCAGCGTTGAAACGTTCTGCAGCAAATCGAGATCGCCCGTCTCCGCGGCGATGGCAATCTTCAGCGTGTCGTTGGTTTCGGAAAAGGCGCTGCGTGGCATCGCGGCGGCGAAGGCAAGTCCGGCGGTGGAAACAAGGAAATTGCGGCGGTCGAGAGTGATCATGTCAGTTCCCCATTTTTTGATTGATTTTGAATCATCCTAACTCGGATATGCGATATGTCTATACTTATTCGATCTGCGTCGGCTCAAAAACAAGGTCGGAAGCGATGGTCACGGATCTGTTGCCACAAGCCGCTACATCCAATTCAGTGTCACCGCCGCGAGTGCGAGGTAGCGGCCAACCTTCGCGATCGTGACGATCGCAAGGAAGCTCCAGAGTGGCTCCCGCAGCGCCCCTGCCACGATCGTCAGCGGATCGCCGACGAGAGGCAGCCAGCTCAACAGCAGCGACCATCGTCCATAGCGCTGGTACCATCGCGTCGCGCGCGTCAGTGCGGAGGGCTTCACCGGGAACCATTTGCGGTCGCGAAAGTGATCGACGCCCCGGCCAAGCCACCAATTGACGATCGAGCCGAGCACATTGCCTGCGCTTGCGGAGACGATGAGCAGAGCCGGAGCATAGCTTTCCGTCAGAAGCAGTCCCGCAAGAGCTGCTTCCGATTGCATCGGCAGGATGGTCGCCGCCACGAACGCGGTCAGAAAAAGACCGCCATAGACGGCGAGATCGCCAGGCATTCCGGGCGCTCAGCTTGCTTTTGGCCATTGCGGGTGCCGATCATCGACGACGTAACCATGCGAATGCTCATAACCTGCTTCCGACCATACTGCGTCCCCGACGTGCCGGTCGTCCTCCGGTAGGTCGACATGCGTGTGCACGAGCACGTCCGGATCGTGTTTGGGCCACAGCCAGACCGCGGCAGACAGGGCTGCCGCGCCAATGACGCCGAGCAGAATGAACGTGAAGGGCAATCCCATCGCCGCGCCGACGCGGCCGGCAATCGGATAGGTGATCAGCCAGCAGGCATGCGAAAGTGCGAATTGGGCTGCAAACAGAGCGGGCCGGTCGACGGCATTGGCGGAACGCCGGATCAATCTGCCGGAAGGCGTCTGCGCCAGCGAATAGCCGAGGCCGAGCACGAACCAGAGCGGCAGCAGAAGATAGTAGCTGCTGGCGAGCGGCCCGGCCAGCACGCCCGCGACCAGGATCGCGGCGCCCGAAAGCATCGCAACCCGGTCCGGGACGTTCTCCAGCAGCCTCGGCAGGGCAAGGGCTGCAATCATCGATCCACCGCCGAAGGCTGCGAGCGCCAGCGCCGTATCGGTTTGGGAGAGGCCAAATTGCGCCTGCACCAGGACGACTGTGTTGACGATCACCATGGCGCTGGCCGCCGCGACGGCCAGATTGAGCGCCAGCAGGCCGCGCAATCGCGGCGTTGCCAGATAGATGCGGATTCCGCGCGTCGTGCGTTCATAGATGCCGCGCGGCTCCGAGGGTTGCGGGCTGGGCAGCACCACGGAGACGACCAGCGCCGCGGACGCCAGGAACCCGACAACCGTGCCGGCGAACAGGCTATGGAAGCTTATGACTGAAAGCAGCGCCGCCGCGAGGATGGGGCTGACGACGCTTTCCAGGTCGTAGGCCAGTCGCGAGAGCGACAGGGCCCGTGTGTAGTCCTTCTCCTCGGGCAGCACATCAGGGATCGAAGCCTGGAAGGTCGGGGTGAAGCCTGCTGACGCCGACTGCAGGATGAAGATGAGAAGATATATCTGCCAGACTTCGGTGACGAAGGGCAGGAACACGGCGACCGCGGCCCGGATGAGGTCGAGCGAAACCAGCATGGTACGGCGTGGCAGGCGCTCGGCGAACGCGGCAGCGACAGGCGCCACGCCGACATAGGCGATCATCTTGATGGCGAGCGCCGTGCCAAGCACCGCGCCGGCATCGGCGCCGGCAAGATCATAGGCCAGTAGACCAAGCGCCACGGTGGCAAGGCCGGTGCCGATCAGGGCGATGACCTGGGCCAGGAAGAGATGACGGTAGGTGCGATTGGCCAGGACCTGAAGCATATTTTGCCTTCTTGCAGCGGATTGGGGTTCGTCGAGCCAGGAATGTAGCGCGAACAGCTCCCTGTCTCAGTGGTGGTGGCCTTCCGGCTCGACCATCTTGAACGGCAGCACCTGCTCGCGACCCTTTGCGGCCAGGATCAACCTCGCCTGGAACTCATGCGGCTCAGCAGGGGCGACGGTGCTCTCAAGCCGATGATGGTTGTCAGCGACAGGCTCGAGGCGAAGCGTCTCTGGCCCGTTGGGCCGGTCGATGATCACAGTCGCTGTCAAATCATCGGCGTGCCGTTCTATGGTCAGCCGCATCCGCTCGCCGGCCGCCGTGTCGACGATTTCCAACGTCCCTTCAGCCAGATCGCAGGCGACCTTGAAGGGCTCCGGCGCATGATGGTGAGCATGAGAGGGTTCCCTTCCAGCGGCGGCCGGCGCGGCCGGGCTCATCAGGCGGACATTGGCTTCCGCCAGCGCCGGCAAATGCGCGAACAATTCCTCCTTGAGGGCTTCGGTGACGCCCAGCACGTCCTTGGCCGTCGCCATGTCCGGAACGCTGATGGCGACGTCGGCATGCAGACGATGGCCGATCCACCGCGCCTGCACGCTCTGGACGCGCTCGATGCCGGACACATGCTCGGCGGCATGATGGATTTCATCGATGATGCCGGGCTCGACGCCGTCGAGCATGCGGGTCAACACGGCTTTCGACGACTGCCAGACGATGGCGAAGATCGCCAGCGTGATCAACAATCCGACGATCGGGTCCGCAAGCGGAAAGCCCAGCCATACGCCAATGGCGCCCAGGACAACCGCCAGGCTGGTAAAGCCATCGGTGCGTGCATGATAACCGTCGGCGATCAGCGCCGCGCTGTTGATCTCGCGGCCGACGCGGATACGAAATACGGCGACCGCTTCATTGCCGATGAAGCCGATCAGGCCGGCGATGGCGACCCAGCCAAGAAATGCGATCGGCTGCGGATTGATCAACCGGTCGATCGCCTCATAGCCGGCGACGATGGCGCTGAAGAGGATGATGAGAACGATGACGATCCCCGCCAGATCCTCGACGCGACCCAGGCCGTAGGTGAATGTCTTGCTCGGTTTGCGGCGGGCCAGCACGAAGGCGATCCACAGCGGAATGGGGGTGACCGCGTCGCCGACATTGTGGATGGTGTCGGCCAGCAGCGCTACGCTGCCGGAGAGGAACACGATCACAAGCTGGAGCACTGCCGTGATGGCCAGAACGACGAATGACCATTTGATCGCCCAGATGCCGCGCGTCGTCGTGGCGATCGTCGGATCGATGACGCCATGGGTGTGGCCATGGCCGCCATCACCGTGATCATGTCCGTGGCCGCCCATGCCATGCGTCATCGGGCCGAATCCGAACCAATCGCGAACTTTGTCCATCATGGCGCTTCTCACAGGTACTTGGTGATATCTTTGAACTCGTCGATCGAGCGGCGCTGCTCGAGCGCCAGCGGTCCGACGACGTCCTCAAGGCAGTGGTTGAGGTGGTCTTGGATCAGCGTCTTCTTGGCCTGGGCGATGGCCTTCTCCACGGCATGAAGTTGCTGGGCGATGTCGAGGCACGGTCGGCCGGCCTCGATCATCTCGACGATCCCGCGCAGATGGCCGTCGGCGCGCTTCAGCCGCTTGATGATGGCAGGATGGGTTTCATGGACGTGGGGACGCTCCTTCATGCCTTGATGCTATCCCCCCAGAGAGGATATTCCAAGCCTCAAAGTGGCCTCGATTCTGGTGCACGCAACCATTCGTTAGGATTTTAGAGAATAATCGTTAAGCATGCCGAATTGGATCCATAGCGCAGCCTTTCGTCTCATCGTCGCTTTCGCGATGGCGCTCGGCATGCTGCTGTCGCCTATGGGCGGTTCGGTCTCGCACGATCCCATCGCGCTCGCTGCCGCCGAGGCCGACCGTCACGCCGAACTGGCGGGACAAATCGAAGCCCACGGGCATGTCCATGATGACGGTGCAACCGAGGAGCAGGGATCCGGCCATTCTCACGGCCACAATCCCGCCGACCACTCGCACGAAACGGCGAGCACGCTTCCGGACTTTTCGCCGGCCGTCCCTGCGGCCGGGCGGACCTGGGTGATTTATCCGCCGTCCTTGTCCGATCTGGAAGCAAGTTCCCGGCTCGATCGCCCTCCGAGACCGATCCTCACCGCATGATCGCGGCCACTTGCGCGGCCACCCTCAACGACGAAGATTGGAATTCTCATGCAAGGATCCTGCTATCAGGGCCTGCCATGCTCGCCTTGCGCGCGCTGGCGACCCGCCCTACCTGTGTTGCTCGCTCTCCTGACCCTCCCATTGTTTGGGGGAGCTGCCCTCGCCCATGCCGTGGCCGAAGGCGACAAGGGCTATATCCAGGAAATCACGGGCATCAATCTGCTGCCCTTCATCTATCTCGGCGCCAAGCACATGGTGACGGGATACGACCACATCCTGTTCCTGTTCGGCGTGATCTTCTTCCTTTACCGGATGAAGCACATCGGCATCTATGTGAGCCTTTTCGCGCTCGGCCATTCCACGACCATGCTGCTCGGCGTCTATTTCAACGTTGGCATCAACAGCTACATCATCGACGCGATCATCGGCCTGTCGGTCGTCTACAAGGCGCTCGACAATATGGGTGCCTTCCAGAGGTGGCTCGGCTTCCAGCCGAACACCAAGATCGCGACGCTGATCTTCGGCTTTTTCCACGGCTTCGGCCTGTCGACGAAGATCATCGAATACAACATCTCGCCCGACGGGCTAGTGCCAAATCTTCTTGCCTTCAACGTCGGCGTTGAGATTGGCCAGCTTTTGGCGCTCGCTGCCATCCTTATTGTCATGGGCTACTGGCGCCGGACCGACAGTTTCTGGCGCCACGCATACACCGCCAACACCATCATGATGACCGCCGGGTTTGTGCTGATCGGCTATCAGCTCACCGGCTGGGTCGTCTCCTGACCCTCCAAGTAAAGATCCCAAAAAAGGAATTCTCCTATGTACAATACCGACATCCCGACCCGCGCCGAGCTGCCGACATCCATGCA